>DASRJI010000001.1:0-3247 GCA_035649535.1 Acidimicrobiales bacterium
CGCGCCGAGCAGCGCGCCCAGCTGCACCGCGGCGAGACCGACACCGCCGCCCGCACCGAGAACGACGAGTTCGTCTCCAGGCTGCAGCCGGGCGACCGAGCGGAGCACGTGGTACGCAGTGCGGTGGGCCACGCCGAAGGCGGCGGCGTGACGCTCGTCGATTCCGACCGGGATGCGGGTGACCGCGTCGACCGAGATCGCCGCCTCTTCGGCGAACGCGCCGACGAATCCCGTGCCGCTGACCCGGTCGCCCGCGACGAAGCCGCTCACGCCGTCCGCGACCTCGGTGACGACACCGGCGAACTCGCTCCCGGGGATGAACGGTGTCGGCACCTTGACCTGGTACTCGTTGGCGACAACCAACACGTCGGGGAAGTTGACCGCCGCCGCGCCGACTCGGACGCGTACCTGCGCGGCGGCTAGATCCGGTGCCGGAACCGTCTCGAGCTGGACGACCTCGGGAGGCCCGTAGGACCGGCAGAGCGCGGCGCGCACCTCAGCTCACCGGCCCTGCCAGACCGGCGCGCGTTTCTCGATGAACGCCATGGCGCCTTCCTTGGCGTCCTCACTGCTGAACACCACGCGTCGCCACTCGTCCAGGCGCTCCCCGGCACGCGCGGCGTCGGAGACGCCCAGCCGGACGAGCTCCTTCACCGCCGCCACCCCGAGGGGTCCGTTGGCGGCGATCCGTTCCGCGCGCGCCAGTGCGGTTTCCATCACCTCGTCCGGTCTCACGACGGCGTTCACCAAGCCGAGGTCGTAGGCGCGCCCGGCGGTGATCGGTTCGCCGGTGAGGGCCATCTCCAAGGCGATGCCGAGCGCGACGCGAGTCCCGAGGAACGTGCCACTTCCCGCGGGGAACAGACCGCGCTTCACCTCCGGCAGCCCGAACTCCGCCTCGGACGAGGCGACAATCAGGTCACACGCGAGCAGCAGCTCGAAGCCGCCGGCGACCGCAGTGCCGTTCGCCGCGCCGACGACGGGGACCGTGGTCGCACCCTCGATCAGCCGGAAGAATCCGCGGGTGGCCTCGTCGGCGCCGACGCCCGCCTGCTCGCCGGCGGCGAACGCCCGGAGGTCCATGCCCGCGCAAAAGGCGCGATCGCCGGTGCCGGTGAGCACGACGGCACGGATCTCCGGATCGGCCTCGGCGTCGACGATCGCCGCGCTGATCCCGCGGAGCAGCTCCGGGGTCAGCGCGTTCCTGGAGTCGGGGCGGTTCAGGCGGGCGACGAGGACGGCCCCAAGTCGATCGCGCACGAGCTCGTCGGTCACCCGAGCCGCCTACCGGTTGAGGAGCAGGTTGGCGATGGCCGTCGCCTCGGGGAACGACCCCGTGATGCCCGAGCTCATGTAGCCGGCGTCCGAGATCAGCGTGATCCCGGTGATCGCCCTCGCCGCGTCGCTACACAGGAACACGAGGGGATACGCCTGCTCGAGCGGGGTCGATGCCTCGACGCCGACCTCACCCCGGTAGTCGGATCCGAACCCGAGCCACATCTCCTTGTTGGCCTGCGCGAGCGGCGTGTCGGTCGGCCCCGGGCAGATGGCGTTGATGCGGATTCCCTCTTTCAGGAGAGGGAATGCGTTGCGGGCGACGTACGCGCAGATGGCCTGCTTCATCGACATGTAGTCGGCCTTGCCGTGGTCCTGCACCCAGCGGGCCGCCGAGTCGAAGTCGGGTGTGTCGAGGAGCTCGTTGAGCTCGGAGAGGTTCGGTTCCCAACCGAGACCGGCGGCCGAGGAGATGAAGCCGATGGCCGATCCGGGCGGCAGCATGCTCTTGGCGAGCAACCGATCGATCAGGTGCCGGTGGCCGATGAAGTTGATCTTCTCGATGCCCGGCGTGCCGTCGGCGACACCGGCGCACGAGAACAGCGCGTCCACCTGGCCCCCGCATTCGTCGACCGCGGCGTCGATCGACGCGGCGTCGGCGAGGTTGACGTGGACGGCCTTCGCCCCGGGCAGCGCGACGTCGGCGTAGTCCATCACCACCACTTCGGCACCCGCGTCTTGGAGGAGCTCGGCCGTGGCTGCGCCCATGCCGCTGGCACCGCCCACGACGAGGGCGCGTTTGCCGTCGTACCGAAAAGCGTCGAAGAGGGTCATGTCATGTTCCTATCAGCTTGTCGAGGGTCGCGGGCCAGACGCAGATCATCCCGCCGGCGCCTCCGGTCCCGCCAACCTGCCGACCAGCCGGCGAGAACGCTGCAGAGAATCTGCGAAGCTGCGACCGCACCAGAAGGAAGGAGACAACAGAGATGGCGACGTACGTGCTGGTCCACGGCGGCGGGCACGGCGGGTGGTGCTACCGGCGAGTGGCGAGGATCCTGCGAGCGGCGGGACATGACGTGTATACGCCGACGATGACCGGCCTGGGGGAGCGCGCGCACCTCGTCGGCGCCGACGTCGACCTCGACCTGCACATCCGCGACATCGCCGCGGTGCTGCACTACGAGGATCTGCGCGACGTGATCCTCGTCGGCCACAGCTACGGAGGCATGGTCATCACCGGTGTCGCCGATCGCGCCACCAACAGGATCGGGCGCCTCGTCTACCTCGATGCCGCCACGCCGGTGAACGGACAGTCCCTCGTCGACGTGGCGGGACCGATCATCGAGGCCGTCCGCCCCGATGGCAGAGTGATCGACGGCGTCGAAACCGTTCTGCTGCCGTCGCCCGACGCCGCCCTGCTGTACGGCGTCACCGACCCCGACGACATGGCGTGGATGGCCGAGCGGCTCACCGGCCATCCCTGGAGGTGCTTCGAGCAACCGCTCGAGCTTTCGAACGAGGCGGCGATGCTGGCGATCCCGCGGTACCACATCGTCTGCACGTCGACGCTGGCGAGCCGCGACCCAGAGCTCGTGGCGAACGCGCGCGCCGAAGGTCGTCTCTGGGACATCGACACCGGCCACGACCTGATGATCACCGAGCCCGAGGCTGTGGCCGACCGGCTTCTGCAGGTGGCACCCGATCAGGCACCTATCGTTCAACCGTGACGCCGCGTGACCTGCTCGATCCCGAGATCGCCAAAGCGATCGAGGTCGTCCCGTTCGACGACGTCACTGCCGACATCCTTCCTTCGCTGCGCGGGGCCATGCCGGAGCCGCCGCTCTCGGGCGTTGTCGAGCGGGCCGACCACGTCGTCCCCGGCGATCCCGACGTGCGCGTGCGTGTCCATCGCACGAAGGGGACGGCTGACGCGCAGCCCTGCGTGTACTCGATGCACGGCGGTGGCTACGTG
>DASRJI010000002.1:0-17548 GCA_035649535.1 Acidimicrobiales bacterium
GCTCGTGGCGCTTGGCTTGGTCCTCGGCGCTGCGCGTCGCCGCCTTCTCGCGTGTGCATGTGCGTTTGAGGCCACCGAAGGCCTCCTCGGCCGCCGCCTTGAGCAGGCGCGTCTCGTTCGTCGGCGTCGCTGCCGGGCCGATAGTGGTGAGCTGACTGGCCGAAAGCTGGCCAGCACGCACGGCGTCTTGCACGGCGGGCAATTGCTCGAGCTTGGCCGACGTCTCCAGCAGGTCCTTGGCCTGGCCGTAGGAGGTGCCGGTCTTCGCCGCCAACCACTCCTCAGGGCTGCGGTGGCCCGAACGCGTCCAGTCAGAACTCGATGCGGCGCGGTCCGCGACCAGCGCGCGCCCGGCCGCGGCGCGGCGCTCGATCGCATTGAACCGATCGAGCAGCTTCACCGCGTCGTTGGGATGCAGCGCGCTCGGATCGAGCGCGGCGAGAACCTCGTCGAGGTCTCTGCTCACCTGCTGCAGCGTTGCCAGCAACGCAACCTCCAGGACTCGGAGGCGGCCGTACAAAGGGGGAAGTGGTCACCCGAATTACAACGTTGTAATTATATCGTACGGGTGTTCGATGTCAAGGCACATCCTCGGAAGAGTTCGTCGGCTCGTCAACGACCGGCGCGCCGCGGTCGCTTCACGCGGTGGCGACGCCCAGCTTGGTGCGGAACAGGTTGAGCACCTGGTCGAGCGCGTCGCGAGTTGGCTGGCCGGGCGCGTCGATGAGGTGCTCGGTGAGCACCGAGTGCGGCTTCATCGCCGCGTCGGGATTGGCGGCTTCGTCGCCGAGTTCGACGGCGATGAATGCGTCGCCGAGCTGCTCCTTGAGAAAGGCGAAGCGCTCCCCCGGAACGAACGAGTCGCTGGTGAAGCGCAGACCCAACACTTGGAGGCCACTCGCCGCGCACCGCTGCTTGACGATGTCGAGGTCGGCGGGCGAGATGTCGATCGAGTGCTTGTGCTTCTTGGTGAGCCCCATCGGCATCGACGGCTGTGACAACACCGGGGCGAGCATGCGGTCGTCGACCGACATCGCCAGCGCGAAGCCGCCGGTGAAGCACATCCCGACCGCGCCGACGCCGGGGCCGCCGCAACGATCGTGCTCGGCCGCCGCCAGGGCGCGCAGCCACGACACGACGGGCGACGTCTTCCCGGTCGCGAAGACGGCGAACTCGCGGCTGATGCACGCCGGGACCATCGACGACAGCAGATACGCGCCGCCGCGCGCCTTACCGTGACCGAGCGGGTCGTAGCCAGGCCGGCCGAACAGATGCGGCAGCACGGCCGTGCAGCCGATGTCGGGAATGCGGCGAGCGAACTCGAGAACCTTGGGCGTGATGCCCGGCATCTCGGAGATCACGATGACGGCGGGACCGCTGCCCTTACGGAAGATGTCGCGCGTCTTGCCGTCGTGGGTGAACGTCGTGCGCTCGAAGTCGCTCAGGTCATCGTCGGCCATGGCCGCGGACGGTAGCGCGATGCGGTCAGTTCCCGTCGCGGAGTTGGGTACGGGCTCCCTCGATCGCCTTGGCGACGACGTCTTCGACGTGGTCGACGTCGATGCCGAGCGCCTGGCCGATGTGGACCGACCAGATCTCCGATCGCAGGTTCGTCTCGAAGTCCAACTCACTGCGAATGTCGGCCCGCGCCGCCTGGCGGTTCTGCGACACCATCACGAAGGTCGCGAGGAAGATGGCCTCGAGACTCACGATCATCGTCAGCAGTCCGAACGGGAACTTGTCGAACTCGCGCGAACGACCCATCGCGCCGACGTTGAACAGGATCCAGATGCCGAACCAGACCGTGTGGATGTAGACGAAGCGCAGCGAGCCGGCGAAGGCGGTCACCCGATCGGCGACCCGATCCTGCAGCCGCAGCACAGACCGAACGATCGCTCGCTCGCTTTTCGAGTGGTAGTGGTCGATCTTGAACAGGTTGCCGTCTTCGATCCCGTCCGCCCGGTCGATAGCTCGGCACGCCGAACAAGCAAGCGCCTTGGTATCCGACATACCGCCCACGCTGCCACGCCGGGTGCCCTATAGGGTCGCGGCCATGCCCAGTGACTTCATGCTCAAGACCATGAACGCACTCCACCGCAGCGTGATGCGGCTCTCATTCGGACGCGTGGGCTGGCAGGCCGGGACCATGCCGGTCGTCGAGCTCACGACGATCGGCCGCAAGAGCGGTCAGCCCCGCACCGTCCTCCTGACGTCGCCGTATCAGGAGGGCGACACCGTGGTGATCGTCGCGTCGCGCGGCGGCGACCCGACCCATCCGGCGTGGTTCGTCAACCTGCGCGACAACCCCAACGTCGAAGTCGCCATGCACGGCAAGCCGAAGAAGCCGATGACGGCGACGGTGGCCTCGGCCGACGAGCGGGCCCGGCTGTGGCCGCTCGTCATCAAGGACCACAAGAACTACGCCGACTACCAGACCAAGACGACGCGGGAGATCCCGCTCGTGCTGCTTCAGCCGAAGGGCTAGCGAGCGCAGCGGAGGGCCGCGTTCGCCGGGGCGGCTCGGCGGACAGACCTGTACGCTCTCTTTCCCTGGGGCTCGGAGGAATGGGGTGGGCCCAGGCAACCTGCGGAGGTGGCTATGCGGCTCAGGACGCGCACCAATCGACGTTGGCTGGGCGCGGTGATCGCACTCGTCGCCGGGGCAGGCACGATCGCCAGCATCTCCCCCGCCAAGGCGCTCGGCCCGCCGAGTACACCGCAGGGTGTCTGGGTGCAGCCGTACAACTGGCACAGCGTCGATGTGCATTGGAACGCGGGAGCCGCCGACATTACGAGCTACCGGATCGAGGTATGGCTGGGCCTGACGTCTAAGGCGACCGCGACCTGCAATACCCCCTGCACATCCAAACGAGTCGACTCCGCGAACCTCACCGGGAGCACCGTGTACTCGGTCAAGGTGTGGGCCCATAACAGCTTCGGCGACAGTCTCCTGCCCGGCACCGCGACATCGCAGCAGACACCGCCGACCGGTTCGCCCGATCCGCCGACCGCAGTCAGCATTAGCGCGTCGCCCACCGCGCCGACAATCACCGCGTCGTGGACCCTGGCCGCGACAGGCAACGCGGCCACCTACGTCGTGATCTCGGCGCGAACAGGCGGCTCGCAACAGGAGTGGGCCAAGTGCTATCTCGCGCCGGCCATCGTCCATACCTGCAACGGCAACACCGTGACGATCCCGGGATTGACGCCCGGCGTGCAATACACAGTCGCGATGTGGGCCGGGAACGCCTCGGGTGACGGTATGGCGACCAATTCGAACACCGCCACGTTGGCCACCGGCTGCGCTGCTGGCACACAGTATTGCCTCGCCGTCAATGGAACCACCACGCTCCGAACGGCGACGGGTACCGCCAGCGGACTTCTGAACGCGACCGGCGACGAAGGCTCGGTGCCGGTCGTGAACCAAACCCGCGTGCAAGCGCTGCGGCCGGCCAACTGGCGCCTCGCGCTCGACGAAAAGCCGAACACCGACCCGCCCGACTTCTTTGACAAGGCGTATGCGGCGGCGATGACCACGAACGCGTCGATCACGCTCCTGATCTCCGACGCGTGGTTCGCGCACTCGGCCACTGAAGGCTCTCGCGCGACACCGCCGTGGAACAACTGGACGGCGTACACCGATTGGCTGGAGACATACGTCGCGAACGTCGTCGACTACATCGGCGACCATCCAGGCTGGCGGCAGCCCGACTACTGGGATATTGCCAACGAGCCGGACGATTGGTCGTTTGGTGGCGAGAACGCGTACTTCAGTGCGGCTGACGGGCCAAGCGCGACCGTTGCCAACATCGAGGAGTTCTTCAACCGGGCCTACGCGGTTATCAAGGGCGTCAACGCCAACCTCAAGGTGTTGGGTCCGAGCGTTGACCTCTTTGCGACGTCACCCGCTGAGGGCCGTCCAGGGACCCTCGACCTGGGAACGTTCTTGGATTACTCCGCCAGCCACGCCCTCAAGTGGGACGCCATCTCGTGGCACGAGAACACCGCGTACAAGCGGCCGCCGGACTGGACTGACAACCCCGAGGAGTCGATCACCAACCACGTGGCCGCCGTGAACACACTGCTGGACCAGCATCCGAGCCTGCTTTCGCCGAGACCGGCCCTGATCATCAACGAATACGGCCCGCCCGACCGCACGGTGGTGCCCGGCTGGCAGGCGGGCGAGATTGCCGCGATCGAGGCGAACGTCGCCAACGGCGTGACACAAGCCAACCGGTCGTGCTTCCACTCGATGAATCACGCCGACGACGACACCGGGATGAACTGCTTCGAGGTATATCCGACACTCGACGGCTATCTGTCGGCCAGCGACGGCGCCTCCACGTACCCGGCCTACTGGGTGAGCAAGGCGTACGCGGACATGACGTACGACGGTGGACCGGCGTCGGTCGTCGCGAGCAGCTCGTCGCATCCCTCGATCGGCGTGTTTGCAACGGCCAACGCCACGACATCGACGCTGAACATCCTCATCGGCCGCCACGTGAGCTGTTATGGGGCCCAGGCCGGCTGGAATGCGGACTGCGGTGCTTGGTCCCCGCCGGGACAGCCCGTGGCGGTCCCGCCGACCGGGAGTCCACCCGCGATCACGCCTCCGGCCGCCGTCGGCGTGCCGCTGACGTTCACATTCCCCTACGGCGCGTCCAACGGTGTCGTGGATGTGGACTACCGGCGGATCGCCATGAACAACGGGGAGACCGCGATTTCAGAACCGGCGTGGCAGGCGCTGTCGAGTCCGACGCTCGTCAACGGCACGGTCACGGTGACACTGCCAACGGTGGCCGACGGAGAGAGTCTCGTCATCAGAGTGAGAGTGCACTCGTCCTAGCGGGCCCGGCGGCGGGCGCCGGCGGCGACGACCCGTTGGTACAACCCAGCGGGCAGCCTCGAAACGATGTCGATCGCCTTGGCATCGGGTCCGATGAGGGCCCGGCGCCGGTTGCGGCGCACCGCCTTGAGGATCTGGCGGGCCGCTTTGTCGGGCGGCGTCATGGCGATCTTGTCGAACTCTTCGCGCGCGGTCTCGGCGCCGCCCGCCAGGTCGGCGACGCTCGGGTCCATACGCATGCTCCGGGCGATGTTGGTCTTGATGCCCCCGGGGTGGACTGTCGTGCAGGACACGCCTCGCTTGTCGATCTCCAGCTCCATCCGCAGTGCGTCGGTGAAGCCACGAACGCCGAACTTCGCCGCGTTGTAGGCCGACTGCGACGGGATGCTGATGAGCCCGAACACACTCGACACGTTCACGATGTGACCGTCGCCCGCCACGATGAGGTGGGGCAGGAACGCCTTGGTGCCGTGGACGACCCCCCAGAAGTTGATGTTCATCAGCCACTCGAAGTCCTCATACGACATGGCCTCGATCGTGGCGCCGAGGGCGACGCCGGCGTTGTTGAACACCAGGTTGACGGTGCCGTGCTCGTCGACGACGCGATCGGCCCAGGCGAACACGGCGTCGCGATCGGCCACGTCGAGATGCTGCGACGTGACCTTGACGCCGGCGCCCTCGCAGAGCGCGACCGTCTCGGCCAGGCCGACATCGTCGATGTCGGCCAGCGCCAGGTGGGTTCCCTGGCGCGACAGCTCGCGCGCGAGAGATCGCCCGATCCCCGAACCCGCGCCGGTGATGGCGGCAACCCGCCCGCTGAAGTTCCTCATGACGCGGCCGTGGCAGCCGCGACAACCGGCGCGGCGACCGCGTTCGAGAACACCATGGCGTCGTCATCGATCCCGCGGAGCTTCATGGCTCGGTAGTCGCGGAGGTAGCTCTGGTGTACCTGCCACGGGAAGCGCGACCCCTGCTTGGGGAACTTGTGCGCCGATCGCAGCACGTAGCCGGACGTGAGGCCCATCAGCGGACGCGAACTCACTGACGTGTCGCTGTTGACCGCCATGCACTGGCGGAGGCCGCTCTCGTGCATGCGGTTCAACAGGCGCATGACGTAGTCGCAGGTGAGGTCGCACTTGAGCGTCCACGAGGCGTTCGTGTAGCCAACGGCCAAGGCGAGGTTCGGGACGCCCTCGAGCATCATGCCCTTGTAGGTGAGCTTGCTCGCTATATCGACGGGGTCACCGTCGACCGACAGCTCGATCCCGCCGATGAACAGCAGGTCGAGTCCGGTCGCGGTGACGATGACGTCGGCCTCCAACTCGGTTCCCGACTCGAGGAGGATGCCCTTCTCGGTGAAGCGGTCGATGTGATCGGTGACGACCGACGCCCGGCCCGCCTTGATGGCCTTGAACAGGTCACCGTCGGGAACCAGGCACATCCGCTGGTCCCAGGGCTTGTAGCTGGGCGTGAAGTGGGTGTCGACGTCGTAGCCCTTGGGGAGCTGGCGCTGCACGCCCTTGCGCAGAAAGCGCTTGATCATCTCGGGACGGCGCTGGCTGACTTGGTAGAACGCCTGGGTCGTGAGCGCCTTGAACCAGCGAATGACCGGACCGGCGAACCGCTTCGGCAGCAGCCGCGTGAGCCCGGTCGCGATCGGATCCTTGGCCGGCAGCGACGTGATGTACGTCGGCGACCGTTGCAGCATCGTCACGTGGGCAGCGGTATCGGCCATCGAAGGAATCAAGGTGACCGCCGTCGCGCCACTGCCGATCACGACGACGCGCTTGGCCGCGTAGTCGAGGTCCTCGGGCCAGGCCTGCGGATGCACGATCGGGCCGGCGAAGGCGTCCATGCCCGCGAAGTCAGGCTGGTAGCCCTTGTCGTAGCGGTAGTAACCGCTGCACGAGAAGATGAAGCCGGCAGTCAGCTCGACGGTCTCGTCGGTGTCGGTGCGCAGCGCGGTGATGTGCCACCGGGCGTCGGCCGTCGACCAGTCGGCGCTGACGATGCGGTGGTTGAACCGGATGTGCGCGTCGATGCCGGACTCGGCCGCGGTGTCCTTGATGTACTGCAAGATCGACGCGCCGTCGGCAATCGCCTTCTCGCCGTCCCACGGCCGGAACGAATAGCCGAGCGTGTACATGTCCGAGTCGGATCGAATCCCCGGATACCGGAAGAGGTCCCACGTGCCGCCGATGGCGTCGCGCGCTTCGAAGATCGCGTAGCTCGCCCACGGGCACTTGGACTGTATGTAGTGGCCGGCGCCGATGCCGGACAGGCCGGCACCAACGACAAGAACATCAAGGTGTTCCATCAAGCAGCCGAGTTCGCGAGCTTGTCGTTGAGGCTGCCCTGGTCGCCGAACAGCTCGGCGCGCCAGTAGTCGACGAGTTCGTTGGTGTCGCTGTCGTCGGGGTGGAAGTCAGGGCGGTTGTAGTCCTTGAGCTGAAGCCAGAGGTCGCGGTTCATGACCGGCGAGCGGAACGCATTGCGCAGGCTCTTCCACAAGCGGACCGGGTTGTACGACGCCCGATCGAAGACGAGCGAGATCGCGACCTGGATCGTCATCCCGGCCAGGAAGCCGTACCGAAGGAAATTCATTGTCCACACGCGCAACCGCTCGCTGCCGCCGACCGCCTTGTAGACGTCGAAGGCGACGGCCTTGTGCTCGCATTCCTCGAGCGCGTGCCACACGAACAGGTTCCGCACCTCGTCGTGACCGAAGAGGTCGCGCGTCTCCTGGCTCGACAGCACCAGCTCGGCAAGGGTCGCGGTGAAGTGCTCGAGCGCGGCGGTGACGGCGAGGTTGGCTTTCTTCGGCGCAACTCGCTCCCGGAGCTTTAGCCCGAAGCGGGTGAAGCGCTCAACTTGCTTTGTCGGGTACCCGAGCTCGGCGAGCCGGTTGTTGAATGCTCGATGCTCGCGCCCGTGCATGGCCTCCTGGCCGATGAAGCCGTTGACCTGGCGCTTCAGCTCGGGGTCGGTGATCTGGTCGCGGTAGTTGCGCACGGAGCGGACGAAGAAGTCCTCGCCGTCAGGGAAGACCGCGGACAGCCCGGCGGCGACGTGACTGAGGACGAGGTCGCCGTCGGCCGCGAAGTGCCGGGGCACCTCTTGCAGCGACTCTTCGAAGGAGATGCGGCGCGTCGGCACCTTGCGATCGGGGTTGCTGGTCTGAGTCATCGCTTGCAAGAGTATATGAAATGAGAGATTCCATCAATCCCTCATTTTTGTTACTGTGTGTGAAATGGCGCACACGAAGGGGGCCCAAACCCGACAGGCGATCCTCGACGCGGCGATCGTCCGCTTCGGGCGCGACGGGTTCCGTGTTACCTCGGTCGCCGACATCGCCCGCGACGCCGGTGTGGGCGGCACGGTGGCCTACGCCTACTTCCCCAGCAAGGAGGCGCTGTTCCTCGCCGCCGTCGACGAGGACGCCGCCGGTGTCATCCATGAGGGCCTCTCGGCCCTGCTCGAACAGGCCGACTTCCAAGCGTGGCGCCAGTCGCTGATCTTCACCCTGATCCACGCCGTCGATCAGCACCCGCTCGCCCGCCGGCTGCTGGCCGGCCTCGAACCCGACGTGACCGAGCGCGTGCTCGAAATCCCGGCGCTCAACGAGTTGCGCAAGGCGTGCGCCGAGCGGCTGCGCGCCGAACAACTCGCCGGGCGGCTCCGCCACGATCTCGACCCCGTAGCGATCGGCAACGGCGTCATCGCCATCACGCTGTCGCTCCTCATGTCAGTCGTGCAGATCGGCGGGAACACGGCAATCACCTACGCCAACGACGTGGCCGCGGTGTTCGACGTCGCCCTCGGCCGTCCTTCCCCAAGCAAGAAGCGCCGCGACGAGGCCACCGCGCGACTTGACGCGGCACCACGCGTGTAGCAGCGGCATACTTGGCTTCGTCGGCGGCTGAGGCCGTCGGCGGGCACCGGGGGAGGGGTCCATGACGGCACCCGCGCGCAGGACCTACGCGCGATGACGACGGTCGATCCAGCCGCGGTCCTCGCTGCGGTCAACCAAGGGATCGGGGTCGTCGGTCAACTACTCGGCGAACGAAGCCCACAGGTCGTCGAACTCGGGCGCGTCAGAGACCGGATCGAGGCAGGCGAGTTGGACGACGGCACCTTGGCCGTCGTTGAGCGTCAGATCAACGCGGCGAAGGCCGCACTTGAGGCGGCTCCGACTCTGGTCGACGCAGCGGTGGCCGCGCCCATGGCGGCTCCTTCCAAGCACTCCTCTCGACGACGCTCCCCGAGCCTCGCTCTGAAGTTGGCGGGCGTAGTCGCGGCGATGATTGTGATTGCCGTCGTCGCGTTCAACGCGTCATCGCCGAATCGTGCGGTCGATCGCGAGCCCGCCGCAGTCACCAGCTTCCAGTCGACCACCCCGGCGTGCGCTCCAACCGAGTGCGGCGGAGCGAATGGAGCGCCGCGAGACGTCACGCCCGCACCCGCGTTCGCGCCCGAAAGCAAGCGGACCATGCCGACGGCGGCGCTAGCAACGCTCATTGTGATGGGAGCGCTCGTAGTCATTCTCGCGGGCACACTCGTCGTCGTGAAGCGTCGGCCGGCGAGGGGCCGCCTCGGCCAGGATGACGCGAGGCCATCGGCCGGCCCCGTCACGGCGAGCAGTGATCCGCAGCCTCGACAGGTTCTCGACGAGCTTCTCAACCAGGTCATCCATTTCCGCACCGACCTCGCACAATCTTGAGATGGCGACCCCCTCCGTCAGACATCGCTCCGCCTTCACTGTCATCGTGGACGCCACTTCGACACCAGATTTCGACGCTGATCCCGGCACTCAAGTGCTGCGAGCACTCGGCAAGCTGATCGCCGACAGCGGCCTCAGCGCACAGACTGCCAACGGGCGTTCGTCAGCTGAGGACGACGGCATCTGGCGAACACTGATCGGTACAGGCGAGCCGGTGACATTCAGCCCATCGCGTCGCGACGATGACCTCGCCTTTGAGGCGGTCGCATATCGGCACCACGACGTGCTGGTCACGCAAGTCATGTGCAGCTCGTGCGCGGCCCTGCCCATGCGGGAGGGCTATAGCGCGACGGGCGAGCACGTACTCAACTCCTTCAATCGTCTGGTGCTCGAGGAGGCGAGCGCGACAACCATCGGAGCCAGCCTGTTCTATTGGCAATGCGCTCCGGAGGGCACGAGCGCGGCAACCATTGACGACGAAGTGAGTGCGCTTCTCGCCGACCCGGGTCAGTTGCTCGCGCGGACTGACGTCGGCTGCCTGTGGCTCAGTCCTGACCCAGACTTCCTGATGGCGCCGACGGTGTCTCAGGATCGTTGGGTCCTCGTCACGACCCCAGAAGCAGCGCAGTCGGCGCTGCCTCGATTCGTTCACGGCGGGTTGGGGACCCCACCGTTTGTCACTGTCTCGATCGCGCGGCACAAGTGGCGCTATGAGATGCGCGAGTACGAACACGGATCCAGATTGGCGCGTCGAACGCGCGCCGAGATGGCAGATACGACACGCGATATCGCGTCGGCACTCGAGGAGTTCAAGGGACCGGATCTGCCAAAGCCCGACGCGACTGCCGCACTTCAGCAAGCGGTAATTCGGGCGGCTCGGGTGTCTTCGGAGCTCCAGGAAGTTGTCAGTCGCTTCCGGGCCCTCCAACGAACGTTGGATGTCAACCGAATCAATTTCACGACGCACGCCCCGACGTTGCTGTCCGAAGCCGGCCACGGAATAGTTCGGGGCTCGCAGCGACCGGAGGAGTCGGCGTCCGCGTACCTTGACGCGTACACCGACGAGGTGCTCTTCAGCCGGCAGATCGCCGACATGCAGCGGAGCCGCCAGCAAATCGACGCGGATCTCGATTACCTCGACCACGACATTCGGCGCAACGACCTCGCGCGCCAGACGGCGCAACTCCAACTTCAACTCGAGTTGCAGGTGGCCGGACAGACCGAGCTCCGCGAAATGGCGTCGCTCCACAGCGTCGAGGCGGCAGCTGTCGTTGCATCGCTCATCGCGATCGTCGCCGCCGAGGCGATGAAGCTTGGCGGCGAGGAGCACAGCATTGCCGGCACCAACGGGCGGCTTGCGTTCAACGTTCTCCTCCTCGCGGCGGCGGGCTCGTTCGCACTCGTGCGCCTTTTCGCGACCTTTAATCAGAAAAAGACCTTGATCGAGCGCGGCAGTGTTGCGGTAACCGGAGGATTTGCAGTTGGGACAGTTGTCGCCTGGATCTGGGGCCGGACGATCCCGCTCCACGCCGACATCGGGTTCGTTGTCGTCGGCGCGCTCCTCAGCTTGGTCGTGTTCGAGTTTGTGGAGGCCTCACGGCGAGGCAAGCGCACAAGTGAGGGCATCGAGCGGCGACTCTGAGCACGCGGTGACTAGACCGCGTACTTTGCTGGGAACTCGCCGAGATAGGGAGCACATCGCGCATGGCATGGGACTTTTCGACTGAGCCCGAATTCCAAGAGCAACTCGACTGGGTCGAGGAGTTCTGCCGCACCGAGATCGAGCCGCTCGACTTGGTCTTCCCGGGCGCGGCCTACTCGCGCAACCCGAAGGCCAAGGCGCTCGCCGACCCGCTGAAGCAGCAGGTCAAGGACCGCGGCCTGTGGGCGTTGTTCCTCGACCAGGAGTTGGGCGGGCCGGGGTTCGGGCAACTCAAGCTGGCGCTGATCAACGAGATCCTCGGCCGCTACGGCTCGGCCCCGGTCGTCTTCGGCACGCAGGCCCCCGACACCGGGAACATGGAAATGCTCGCCGCGTACGGCACCGACGAGCAGAAACAGCGCTGGCTCTTCCCGTTGATGAACCAGGAGATCTGGTCGGCCTATTCGATGACCGAGCCGCAGGGCGGGTCTGACCCCAACCTGTTCAAGACCTACGCGACACGCGACGGCGAAGAGTGGGTCATCAACGGCGAGAAATGGTTCACGTCGGGTGCCGGCCACGCCGACATCCTCTTCGTCATGTGCACGAACGGGATGTACGTCGTCCCCAAGGACACGCCGGGCGTCGAGATCCAGCCGTTCCCGCGCACGCACAACCACATCATCTACAACGACGTGCGCATCCCTCTCGATCACCTGCTCGGGCCTGAGGACGGCGCCAAGGTGCTGGCCCAACGGCGGCTGGGCGGCGGGCGCATCCACCACGCCATGCGCACGATCGCGAACTGCAAGAAGGCGTTCGACATGATGTGCGAGCGCGCCTTGAGCCGCGAGTCGCACGGCAAGATCATCGCCGACCACCAGATGGTGCAGGAGGCGATCGCCGACTCGTACGCCGAGATCAACATGCTCCGCCTGCTCGTGCTCTGGACGGCATGGACGATCGACAACTCGAGCACGCAGGAAGCGCGCACCCAGATCGCCGCGTGCAAATACACGATGGGCAAGGTGTTGCGCGACGTGTCCTACCGCGCCCTCCACATCATGGGCTCGCTCGGCACCACCAACCTCACGCCGTTGCAGCAGATGTACGCGGCGGCGCCGACGATGGGCATCGCCGACGGCGTCGACGAGGTCCACAAGGTCACCGTCGCTCGCAACGTCCTCAAGGGCTACCGGCCGCACCCCGGCCTATGGCCCACCGAGTACATCCCGGCCAAGCGCGAGGAAGCCAAGAAGAAGTACGCCGACCTCCTCGCCTCCGACAAGGAACTAGCGGCGTGGGCCGACTACGCCGAGAAGGCCACCACCCAGGGTCACTAGGTCTCGACGGTGCCCGCCGCCTGCACGGCGGCGTAGGCCTCGCGGTCGGCGTCGGTCGCGAACGTAAATCGCCATCGACCCACTCGGTGGGCGATGGCCGGCTTGCTCTTGTCGATCTCCACGCCGGTAGCCGCGAACAGACGGCAGTCATAGGTGCGGCACGTACGCGGCCGGTGCTCGTAGATCGAGCAGGCGTTGTCGACCAGCATCGGGCAATGACCGTTCTCGTCGTAGCCCATCACCAACGTGGCGGGCGTCGACCGTGGCGCCGGGAACAGCAGCTCGGCGGGGATGTGAGCGAGGGTGTCGGTCTCGTCGGCGTCGACGTGCACGAACTGCGACGACGTACAGCACGCGGTGCACCCGCCGCACGGCACCACCGCGTCCTGCTCGCCGCGTAATGCGGACCGCATGTCCGTCAGCCAGCTGCCGAAATCGCCGGCGTCCAACGGGGAGGTGTCGTCGGAATCGCCCACGGCCGGACGCTACCGTCCCCCGCGCTAGGCCCGATCCGGCGCCAGCGTGAGTACGCGTGCCGCGAGCACGGCCACCGCGCCGCAGACGAGCAGGATCACCACCCGCTGCGTCAGCCCCTGAACGGCCGTGTCCGTCGTCGCCACGGTGAGGATGATGCCGCCGATGAGCACGAAGCCGAACGCTTTGGTGCGGCCGGCGAGGTCGCGCCAGCCCTCGACCGCGGCCATCCGCCGCGAAAGGACGAACGGCGCGATCACGGTGGGGATGGCGGCGATGAGAAATACGGCTATGTGCATCTTCCCGTGCCACGAAGCGGTGGCCTGCGACGCCGAGCACCCGGCGTCGGCGGCCCGGCAGTCGAGACGGAAGAACACGTCGCCGAGGTTGTCGAGCGCGGGCAACGAGACGGCGACGAGCCACGCGCCGACGGCCAGGGCCGGGCGGAGTGCCCACACGGCGAAGGCCATCGTGAGGACACCGCTCACGCCCTCGATGGCCAGCATCGCTCCCGGGTAGTGCGCGGTAAGTGCGCCGAGATCACTGACGTCATGACGGGCGGCCGAATAGCCGTGACCTTCGAGCGCGCCGATGACGAGCCATCCGCCGACAAATATCAGTTGGCCGACAATCGCCGCCCACGCCAATCTCCGCGCGGACGTCGCCATACGCGCAGCGTACGACGTACGGCTCAGACCCGGTCGAGCTCCAGCATCTTGATCGCGTTGCCGCGGAGCACCTTGTACGCCATGTCCTCGTCGAGGTGGGCGAGGATCTTCTCGGCGTACGCCTTCGAGTACGGCCAGGTCGTGTCGGTGTGCGGATAGTCGATCTCGAAGCAGATGTTGTCGCGGCCGACCTCGTCCAGCGAGTGCACCCCGTGGTAGTCGGCGGTGAAGCAGCCGTAGATGCGGCCGTAGTAATAGGTGGACGGCGGCTCGGGGATCAGTTCCTTCGAGTGCTGCCAGCTGTCGTGGTGCTCCCACACGGTGTCGGCCCGCTCGAGCGCGTAGGGGATCCAGCCAATTTGGCCTTCCGAGTACGCCAGCTTGAGCTTGGGGAACTTGATGAGCCGGGTGGAGAACAACCAGTCGCCCAGCGACGCCATCGAGTTGTTGAACGACAGCATGCCGCCCACGCCTTGTGGCGCATCGGGCGACGCCGACGGGTTGGTCGACGACGAGCCGATGTGCATGCACACCGTGACGCCCCAGTCGTTGCATACCTGCCACAGCGGATCCCAGTAGCCGCTGTGGATTGTCGACAACTTGAGGTGATGCGGCAGTTCGCTGAACGCGATGGCGCGCACGCCGCGCTGCGCGTTGCGCACTGTCTCGGCGGCGGCCAGCTCGACGTCCCAAAGCGGGATGAGGCAGAGCGGGATGTTCATGCCGCCCGACGGACCGCACCACTCCTCCACCATCCAGTCGTTGTAGGCCTGGACGCAGGCCAGGCCGAGCTCCTTGTCGTCGCCTTCGTAGAACGTCTGTCCGCAGAACCGGGGGAACGTCGGGAAGGGCAGCGAGCCGTCCATGTGATTGAGCTCGAAGTCCTTGATGCGCTCGTCGCGGTCGTAGCAACCCGGGCGCATCTCGTCGTACGTGATCGCCGTCATCTGCATCTGCGTGCGATCGAATTCGAGGCCCTCCGGGCCATCGGAGGTGGCGGCCTGCGGGATGGCGACGAAGCGCTTGTGCACGTAGATGAGCTTGTCCTCGTAGTACCAGGCGTCGCCCCAAAGACCGTTGGGGTCCTCGGTCATCGCGTACTTGGCCCCGCCGGTACGGACGAAGTCGCCCCACTTCTTGCGCTCGACGCGCGGGCCCTTCTCGCGGTACTTGGCAGGCAGCCACGTCTGCCAGACGTGCGGCGGCTCGACCACGTGGTCATCGACGCTGATGATCTTGGGCAGCTCCACTGGGCGACCTCCGGCTACGGCACGACGAGAATCTGACGGTCCGTCAGATTAGCGCCGGCCGAGCACCATGTGGGTGGCCACCGGTGAACTCACGAACTCGACGACGTCATAACGGTCGACGAGGCCGCCGACGTTGTCGAAGAGGCGCTCGCCGCCGCCCAGCAGTACCGGGGCGATGGCTACGTGCAGCTCGTCGATCAAGCCGGCCCGCAAGTAGGCCTGGATGGTCGCCGCGCCCCCGCCGATGCGGACGTCGGCGCCGTCGGCCGCGGCCACGGCCTGCTCGAGGGCGGCCTCGATGCCGTCGGTGACGAAGTGGAACGTCGTGCCGCCCTGCATCGGGATCGGAGCCCGCGCGTGATGCGTGAGGACGAACACCGGGTGGTGATACGGCGGCTCGTCGCCCCACCAGCCCGTCCACTGATCGTCGGGCCACGGACCGCGGACCGGCCCGAACATGTTGCGGCCCATGATCGTGGCGCCGACCCCGGCATCACCGCGCACGATGAACTCGTCGTCGACGCCCTCCTCGCCGCCATCCATGCCGTGCAGCTTCCGCCAGCTCCGCGTGGCCACGGCCCACGTGTGCAGCCCCTCTCCGCCGACGCCGAGTGGATTGTCCAGGCTCTGGTCCGGCCCGGCGGCGTAGCCGTCGAGCGACATCGAGATGTTGTGCCCGCGCAATCTGGCCATGGGTTTCTTTAGCCCTTTCTGCTTCAGTCGGCGATCGCCGCGTAGGCGGCCGTGAGGAAGTCGGCGCCGACCGCCGGCATGCGCGGCGACGTGAAGGACGCATCGGTGAGCAGGATCGCCGTCATGTCCTCGGACGGATCATTGCGCCAGATCGTGCCGAGGCCGCCGTCCCATCCGTACTGGCCAACGGGTGCGCTCGGCGCGTCGCGTCGGGTGACGACACCGACGCCGAAGCCCCAACCGCGGCCGTCGAAGTCGTCGGGAAAGAAACCGCCGATGGCCTTCTGCGCCGGCGTCAGATGGTCGGAGGTCATCGTCTCGACCGACGGCCGCGACAGAATCGGCGCGCCGCCGCGCAACAGCATCTGAGCGAAAGCGAGGAAGTCATCGGCCGTCGACACCAGCCCGCCGCCGCCTGACGGAAAGGCGGGCGGTTCGCTCCATTGCCCGTCGGGTGGGTCAGACAGAGTCAGGTCGCCGGTGTCGGGATCGGTCGTGTAGTGAGGGCCCAACCGGTCGAGGCTCGCGGCCGGCACCGAAAAGCCGGTGTCCTTCATTCCCAACCGCTCGAAGATCCGCTCCCGCAAGAAGTCGGCGAAGGGCCGGCCCGACGCCCGGGCGATCAACACGCCGAGAATGTCAGACCCCGTGTGGTACAGCCAACGCTCGCCGGGCTGGCACATCAGCGGCAGCGTCGAGAAGCGACGCATCCACTCGTCGGGCTCGGGCGGGACGGAGGGCTGCGGCGCGACGACGCTGAGGTGCAGCGGGCCCGCCACGTCGTTGATCGGACTGGGAGCGAAGTAGCCACCAAAGCCCATGCGGAACGTGAGCAGGTCGCGCACGGTGATGGGCCGGTCGGCGGGGACCGTGTCGTCGACCGGCCCGTCGATGCGGCGAACCACGCGCCGGTCCGCCAGCTCCGGCAGGAGATCGTCAACCGGGTCGTCGAGCCGGATGGTGCACTCTTCGAGCAGGACCAGCGTCGCCACCGCGGTGACGGGTTTGCTCATTGACGCGATGCGGAAGATCGAGTCGCGCGTGGCCGTCCCGACGGCGTCAACGACCACGTCGCCACGACGGCTCACCACGCTCACGAGTCCTGTCACCGCCCCACGATCGACGTGGCCCGCGAGGACCTCGCCGAGGTGGGCAATTCGCGCCGAATCCAAGGCTGCTGTCGTCATCAGATGTAGAGACGATCTACCCGGCCGAAACTAATCGGCGACCTCCGCCAACTGCAGTTGACATCGAACACCAGTACGCTATAATTACATCGTTGTAATTCGGGTGACCACTTCCCCCTTCGTACGGCCGCCTCCGAGTGCTGGAGGTTGCGTTGCTGGCAACGCTGCAGCAGGTGAGCAGAGACCTCGACGAGGTTCTCGCCGCGCTCGATCCGAGCGCCCTGCATCCGAACGACGCGGTGAAGCTGCTGAACAAGGCGAGCGCGATCGAACGCCGGGCCGGCGCGATCAAGGCGCTGGTGGCCGACCGCGCTGCATCGAGTTCGGACTGGACGCGCTCGGGGCATCGATCTCCCGAGGAGTGGCTCGCCGCCAAGACCGGCACCTCGTATGGCCAGGCCAAGGACCTGCTGGAGACCTCGGCCAGGCTCGACCAACTCCCCGAGAACGACGCCGCGGTACGCGACGGGAAGCTCTCGGCCAGCCAGCTCACCACGATCGGCCCGGCGGCAACGCCGACGAACGAGACGCGACTGCTCAAGGCGGCGGCCGAGGAGGCCTTCGGCGGCCTCAAGCGGACCTGCACCCGGGAGAAGGCAGCGACTCGGTCAGCCGAAGAGCACGCCAAGCGCCACGAACGCATCCACCGCGAACGCTTCCACCGGTCCTGGACCGACGCCGAGGGTGCCTATTGCTATGAGGGCAAGACCACCACGGCCATCGGT
>DASRJI010000003.1:0-17319 GCA_035649535.1 Acidimicrobiales bacterium
GGCGTCGTGGCGCCGTTCAGCCCGTGAGCGAATGGGAATGGTGATCCTGAACCCAACGTTGGAGGGACCATGCCGATCACCCGACTCAACCATGCAGTCCTCTATGTAAAGGACGCCGAGCGGGCGGCCGAGTTCTACGGCGAGGTGCTCGGGTTCCGCCAGGTGATGGCGATGGCGGGCGCCGTGTTCCTCCAGGCCGAGGCCTCGACCAACGACCACGATCTCGGGCTGTTCTCGATCGGCGAAAATGCCCAGCCGTCGCCGGCGGGCAAGGGCGCAGTCGGGCTGTACCACCTGGCGTGGGAGGTCGACACGCTCGACGAGCTCGACCGCATCTCCCGCGCCCTGAGCGACCGCGACGCGCTCGTCGGCGCCAGCGACCACGGCTCGACCAAGGCGCTGTATGCCCGCGACGTCGACGGCATCGAGTTCGAGGTCAGCTGGTTGGTGCCGGCCGACCGTCTGGACGACGACGTCGTGGAGGCCAAGGCGTCGATCAAGCCGCTCGACATCGCCAAGGAGAAGGAGCGCTACGGCGCGACGACGCGCGGTGGCGTCGGCGTGTCCACCGTGGTGTAGCGGTCAGCCGCTCATCTTCGTGCCGTCGAGCAACTCCCGGGTGGCGTCGGCGTGGCCCGCGTGGTGCGCCGTCTCCTCGAGGATGTGCAGCCCGACCCAGCGGAGGGTGACCGGGCCGGGAAGCCCGAGCAGCACGTGCGCCGGCGGACCGCCGTGATCACTACCGAGACACGTCGCGCCGAGGTCCGGCGCGGCGCGCAGCACTTCCTCGGTGCGCGCTTCGCGCTCTCGATAGCTGGCGATCACCTCATCGAGCGAACGCTCGGCGCCGACCACGAACTCCTCGGTCCGCTCCGGAAACTCGGCACCGAGGTAGCGCCCCTCGATCCACCGCCATTCCATGTGCGTGAGGTGGTTGATGATGCCGATGATCGGCAGTAGCGCGCCGTCCGGTGTCCAGCGGGCTTGCTCGTCGGTCAGGCCGGCCGTCGTCGCAATGACGTTGTTCCGATTGCGGCGAGTGATGCCGAGCATCGTCTCGAGCTCGTCGGCGAGGGAGTAGTCCACGCCATACATTGGCGTGCCATGACGACACGCGAGGGCCGTTTGGCCGACGGCCAGCTCTACTACCGGGTGTGGGACGCCGACGCGCCCCGTGCGGCGGTGGTCCTGGCCCACGGGTACGCCGAGCACAGCGGTCGGTACGAGCACGTCGGCGGTGCGCTGGCCGGCGCCGGGTTCTCGACCTACGCGCTCGACCACTTCGGCCACGGCCAGTCTGAGGGGGAACGGGCCGACATCGGGTCGCTCACTCGCGCGGTCGCCAACCTCGACGCGCTCGTCGACCTGGTCGCGGCCGAGGCCGACGACCGGCCGCTGTTCCTGCTCGGCCATTCGATGGGCGGTCTGATCGCCACGGCGTACACCGAGGAGCATCAGGAACGGCTCCGCGGGCTCGTGTTGTCGGGCGCCGCGCTGAACGTGGCGCCCGAACTGCTCGCGTTGCGCGATCTCGCCGAGATCCCAGCCCTCCCGCTCGCGCCGCTCGTATCGCGCGATCCCGAGGTCGTGAAGGACTACGAGAATGATCCGCTCAACTATCTGGGACCGATGCCGCGGGCGATGCTCGACGCGTTCGCCGAGATCCCGGCGGTCCTCGAGCGCGTCAAGGAGATCTCGATCCCGATCCTCGTGATGCATGGTGAAGCCGATGCATTGGTGCCGGCCCAGGCGAGCGACGAGGTGATGGCAGTCGTGTCGTCGGCCGACAAGACGCTCAAGATCTGGCCCGGCGCCTACCACGAGATCTACAACGAGCCCGAGCGGGCCGAGGTAATCGCCACCACCATCGACTGGCTCAGCGCGCGCGTATGACGCCGGAGGTGCGACGGGCCCCCTCTTGCATTCTGGGCGGATTAGCACGCGCTCAGCACGTAATAATCCGCCCAGAATGAGGTTGTTAGCCTGCGGCGCATGACGCCGGAGGACCTCGTCGAGATCGAAGCGATCAAGCGGGTTAAGTACAAGTACGTGCGGTGCCTCGATCAGAAGCTGTGGGACGAGATCGTCGACTGCTTCACCGAGGACGCGGTCGCGGCCTATAGCGGCGGCAAGTACCACTTCGAGGGCCGCGACGCGATCGTGGCGTTCCTCGTCGAGTCGATGGGCGCCGAGGACTTCCTCAGCGCGCACCGAGTCACGCAGCCCGAGATCGACCTTGTTGGCACCGACCGCGCTACGGGGACGTGGGGATTGGTCGACGAGGTGCTCGTCAAACAACACAGCGTGCGCGTTCGCGGCGCGGCGTTCTACAGCGACGAGTACGTAAAGGTCGGCGGCCAGTGGCGCATCGCCCGCACCGGCTACACGCGCACGTACGAGGAGTTCCTGCCGCTTTGAGGTTCACGTACGCCGAGGCGATGATCGACCCGTCGTTCTGGTTGCCGCTCGCCCGGGCGGCGGAGGACGCCGGGTTCGACTCGATCACCGTCGCTGACAGCCTGGCGTACCCGCGGGAGTCCGATTCGACCTACCCGTACAACCCCGACGGCACGCGTGAGTTCCTGGAGGACAAGCCGTTCCTCGACCCGTTCGCGTTGATCGCGGCGATGGGCGCGGTCACGACGCGGCTGCGCTTCACCACGTTTGTCATCAAGCTGCCGATCCGCTCGCCGGTGCTCGTCGCCAAGCAGGCGGCGTCGGTCGCGGTCCTCACGGACAACCGACTCGTTCTCGGCGTCGGCACCAGCCCGTGGCCCGAGGACTACGCGCTCACCGGGGTGCCGTGGGCGCGCCGCGGGCAGCGGATGGACGAGGCGATCGACATCATTCGCGGGCTCTGCACTCCTGCGCGCCTCCGGCACGACGCCACCGGGTACTTCGAGCACCACGGCGAGATCTTCGACGTGCCCTCGGCCAAGATGACGCCCGCGCCGACCAAGCCGATACCGATCCTCATCGGCGGTCACCACGAGGCCGCGCTCAAGCGCGCCGCCCGCGTGGGCGACGGCTGGATGCACGGCGGCGGCGAGCCCGGGAACCTCCCCGAGCTGTTGGATCGCCTGGGCGAGCTGCGAGCCGACTACGGCACCGCGGCCAAGCCGTTTGAGATCCACGCCATCTCGACCGACGCCTACACGCCCGACGGCGTGCGCCGCCTCGAGGACCTCGGCGTCACCGACGCCATCGTTGGCTTCCGTTGGCCCTACGGCGTCGAGCAGGACACCGAGACCCTCCAGCAGAAGGTCGACGCCCTGCGCTCCTTCGCCGACTCGGTTATCGCAAAGCTCTAGACAAATTTCCGCTGAATTCCTCAAGGCCTAGTGGGGATGGCCGATACATCCCTAGTCACAACGGACTAGAAGCACTAGCTAGAGGAGCAGGAAGCGCGATGGCGACAACGGGCCAGGTACTGGGGACAAGGAACCGGGTTGAGGTGCTCAGCCAAGAGGAGATCGCGCTGTTGACGGTGGTTCGTTCGAGCGGCCGGCGTATCGACGCCGAGGAAGCCGCCCAGCGGACCGGGCTACCCAAGGGGCTGGCAGCCCTCGGACTTGAGCTTCTCGTGGTGAGGGAGCTCATCTAACCGAGGCTGCCGTGCCCGCGGGGCGTAGCGTCGCCGGGCGTGGAGGACCTGCTCGACGTCGATCGACTGAGCCGGTGGATGGACGAGAACCGGGTGCCGGGGGCGGGTGAACCACTCGAGGCCATCCCCATCGGTGGGGGTGCGTCGAATGAGATCTTCGAGATCCGTCGGGGCGACGCCCGCATGGTCCTGCGGCGACCGCCGCGCAACGTGCCGGCCGGCCGCAACGAGACGATGCTCCGCGAGTTCCGCGTCGTCTCCGCCCTCGAGGGCACCGACGTCCCCCACGCGGCGGCCATCGCCGCCTGTGACGACACGTCGGTCATCGGGGCCTGCTTCACGCTCACCGGCTACGTCGACGGGTGGTCGCCGATGGGTTTGGGCGGCGTCTGGCCGGCGCCGTTCGACGCCGACCTCGATGCCCGGCCTGGCCTCGCCTACGAGCTGGTCGACGGCATCGCCCGGCTGTCGCGTGTGGATTGGCGGGCCCGCGGGCTCGAGGACTTCGGCAAGCCCGAGGGCTTTCACGAGCGCCAGGTCGACCGCTGGCTCGCCCACTTGGCGGCGTGCAAGTTCCGCGAGATCCCCGGCATCGACGAGGCGGCGGCCTGGCTGCGTGGTCACCGTCCCAAGCGCTACGAGCCCGGGATCATGCACGGCGACTACCAGTTCGCCAACGTGATGTTCGGTCACGGCGCGCCGGCCCGGCTCGCGGCGATCGTCGACTGGGAGATGACCACCATCGGCGACCCGCTGCTCGACCTGGCGTGGGTCCTCATGGGCTGGCCCGACCCCGACGAGGACCGCACCAGCCTCAGCTACGTCGACTACAACGGCATGCCGACGCGCGCCGAGCTGGCGGCGCGCTATGCCGAGACGAGCGGCCGGCCCGTCGACGACATCGACTACTACGTGATCCTCGCCCGCTTCAAGATGGCGATCGTGCTGGAGGCCGGGTACGCGCGCTACGTGCAGGGCGCGGCCGACAACCCGAAGATGGAGGCGTTCGGCGCCGTCGTCCTCGACATGGCGGCCCGCGCCGCGGCGTTGGCGCGCACCACAGCCGGGTAGGACGGGTCAACAAACCGTGTGCGGAGCCCGGAGAGGGGGGAGACCGGGCCCGCACACAGTTTGCTCAGTGGCGGCGGGGCGACACCGGCACAAGGTCGAGTTGCACGGCGGCGCACTGGCGTAGCAGCAGGCCGATGAACGGTGACACGACCACCGAGCTGGCCATCCAGAGCATCACGATCCGGGCAATCACATCCGTAACATCGGCGCGATTGCCGCGAACCTTAGGCATCGCGCGTCCGCATCTGGCTACTCTGGAGCAAAGTCGCGCGAGCTGGGGGTTCGTGATGAACATGCGGGTGCGGGTTCTGTCCGTCGTCGTGCTGTTGCTGGGCGGGTTGGCGACCGTCCCCGGCCCATCGGCCGCCAGCAGTGCGGGGCAAACCGTGACGATCTTCAGCCAGCCGGAACAGGTGCAGACGATCGTCGGCGGGCCCGACGGTGCCGTGTGGTTTGGCGAACCGCTGGCCCGCAAGATCGTCCGCATCGACGGCGCCGGCGTCACGACCGCATACCCGGTTTCGTCGGAGCCATTTACGATCACACGCGGTCCCGACGGCAACGTCTGGTATGTCGGCGACCGCCCGACGGTGCTCGGCCGCATCACCCCGGCGGGCGTCGTTACCGAGTTTCCGATCGCCGGGGAGTGCTGCGGACGACGGATGGTCGCCACCGCCACGGACGTGTGGTTCTCGCTCGGTACGAACCATCTCGGACGGTCCGACATGGCGGGCAACATCACGCTGTTTCCCACACCGGGGAACTTCAACTCCTGGGGCGACCTCACGCTGGGCCCGGACGGCAACATCTGGTACGGCTCCGAAAATAACGCGGTCGGGCGAGTGACCCCGTCCGGAGTCATCACCGAGTTTCCGGTGGCCGACGGCGTGCGCTCGATCACAGCAGGTCCGGACGGCAACATCTGGTTTGCGCTGGCTAATGCATCCGCCATCGGGCGAATGTCGACGTCCGGCGCGCTCTTGCCTGATGTCGGCGTGCCCGGCAACGTGTACATCCCCCAAGTCGAGCAAGGTCCCGACGGCGCGGTGTGGTTCGCGGCCAACGATAGTTCGGGGCAGAGTTACGTCGGCCGCACCGATGGCTCAGGGGTCCTGATCTTCGAGAGGGTCGCTTCGATCGCCGAGCTCACGGCAGGCCCCGACGGCAACGTGTGGTTCGCGACGTACGGCAGCACTGTCGGCCGCCTTTCGCTGCCGGGCGCGACGATCACGACGCTTACGACGTCGGCCGATCCCGTGAACGAGAACGTGCCTGTGACATACACGGCCACGGTGACTGCGCCGTTCCTCAGCGGCACACCAAGCGGATCCGTTCAGTTCTTCGACGAGATCACCATCCCCGCGACGGCGCTCACCGGTCCGATCCCCCTGTCGGGTGGTGTCGCGTCGGCGTCAATCACCTTTCCGCTGGGGCCGCGATCTCATTATGTGCGGGCCCGGTATACGGGCGACGGCGCCTTCCTCGACAGCGTGTCACCGGTGCTTTTCCAACATGTGCGCGGCGTGGTCACCATCCATGCTTTGCCCGCCGTCATCCACGGGAACCCGTCCGGTGGCGTCCTCAACCTGACGGCGACGCTGAGCCACGGGTCCGATCCCGTGTATTACCTCCAGGTGGCCATGAGGGACAGTTCCGGCCAAGTGCTGTGCTGGGCCATTAACACGGCGGCTGGCGGCACGGGGTCATCGGCGACGTGTTCGGTCCTACTCGACCCGCTGGCCGCCCTCCGCGTCATCACCGGCGGTGGTTACACAGCCACCGTTGATGAAAGCGCTATGTACGCGTCGGTGAGCGCGCACGGCGTCCTTCTCGGGATCGGCGGTATCTAGCGCGCGTGGAGCAGAGTTGGGTCAGCGGCTAGTTCGCGGCGGGCCATGGCCTCCCAGAACCCGATGAACCCCTCACCGTTCGACTGCCGAAAGAACGACCGGGCCGGGTCCGGCATCTCCCGCCCGCCGCCTAGGGCCTCGACCTTCCACGCGTGTGCGCACCGCTGCTCGAAGGCGACGGCCCGCTGGTGCGCGGCGCGCACCGAGCCGGCCAGGATAAAGACGCCGTGGTTGGCCAGCATGGCGATGTCGGCGTCGCCCATGGCGTCGACTGCGGCTGCCGCGCTGGCCGGGTCGTTGACCGGTCCGCCGTACTCGTCGACCACGACGACGTCGCCGCCGCCCAACGCCGAGCTCTGGTCATAGACCGGTGGTACGCGTCCGGCGTCGGCCCAGATGACCCCGTACCGCGAGTGGTTGTGAACGGCGACGGCCACGTCGTCGCGCTTCTTGTGCAGCGCGAGGTGCAGCGGGATGCCGAGCGGCGCGGGCCAGTCGCCCTCGAGCACGCGACCGTCGAGGTCGATGCGGATGACGTGCTCGGGACGGAGCTCACACCACAGCAGGTACCACGGGTTGCACAGCAACGTGCCGTCCGGTTGCCGAATGGTGATGTGGCCGGCGAGGTGGTCGTC
Organism: Acidimicrobiales bacterium; assembly: GCA_035649535.1. Lineage (GTDB taxonomy): Bacteria > Actinomycetota > Acidimicrobiia > Acidimicrobiales > JACDEA01 > JACDEA01. Next base: position 7,161 of record DASRJI010000003.1, read on the forward strand.
GTAGCCCTCGCGCCACAACGTGCGGGCGAGGATCACCAGCTCCTCGCGCGGCGAGAGGTCGGGAAGGAGCTTCTCGGCGGTTGGGTCGAAGGTCAGGGAACGACCTTGTCCGGCAACGGATGGCGGTACAGCTTGGCGGCGTTCTCGCAGCACATCATCCGCAGTTCGTCGTCGGGGATGTGGCCCCACACGTCGGCGATGAGGGCCTGGGTGTCGGGCCACGTGCCGTCGCCGTGCGGGTAATCGCACTCGACCATCACGTTCTCGACGCCGATCACGTCGCGCGTGTCGATGGTCGACGGATCGTCGAGCGTGCACCACCAGAAGTTGCGGCGCAGCACGTCGGCCGGCCGCATCTCCCAACCGAGCCCGTACTGCGAACGGTCGATGATGTTCTCGAGCCGGTCGATCAGCATGGCGACCCAGCCGATCCCGCCCTCGGACATGGCGATCTTGAGGTTCGGGTACTTCACGGGCCAGCCCGACCACAGCCACTCCGCGCAGGCGGTGAGCGAGAGCTGGCCGAACAGCGTGGCGCCGAGCTGCACGCCGGGGCAGCCCTCGGGGTACTCGCCCATGCCGGATGACCCCACATGGAGCGAGACCACCGTGTCGGTCTCCGCACACGCGGCGATGATCGGCTCCCAGTACGGCAGGAAGATCGACGGCAGGCCGATCGCGTGCGGGCGCTCCGGGAGGGTGACCGATCGGAAGCCGCGCTCGGCGTTGCGATAAATCTCGGCCGCCGCCTTGTCCGGATCGGTGAGGAACGTGATGCCGAGCGGGATGATGCGCTCGGGGTACGGGGAGTACCACTCCTCGAACAGCCAGTCGTTCCACGCGGTGGTCGTGGCATGGCCGAGGTCAGGGTCCGACGCCATCGAGAACACGCGTCCGCAGAATCCCGTGATCATCGACGGGAAGTTGAGCGACGCCCACATCCCGTTGATGTCCATGTCTTTGATGCGCTCGTGGATGTCGTAGCAACCCGGTCGCATGTCGGCGAAGCGCGACGGCTCCATCTTCATGGTCTCCATGCGCCGCCCGGCCACCGCGTTCATCCCGACTTGCGTGAACGTCTGGCCGTCGAACTCCCACACCTCGTGGCCCCGCTTGTTGAGGACCACCTTGGGCGCCAGCGGCTGGAGCTTCGACGGCAATCGCCCTTCGAACATGTCGGGCGGCTCGACCAGGTGGTCGTCGACCGAGATGACCGTGTACTTGACCTCGCGGGGCTCCGGGTCAGGCAGGAACAGCGCCGGATCGAGCGTGCTCGTCATGGGCCTATTCGATCACGTGGCGAGCCGCCGTGAGAGCTCGTCATGACCGGCGTGGTCGGCCCAGCCGGCGGGCGTGCCCTGGTAGCTGGCGTCGGTCGCGGCGCGGTCGGCGCCGAGGGCGAGCAGCGCGTTGACCATGGGTTCGTCGCCGTTGAACGCCGCGTAATGGAGGGCGGTCGCGCGGTGGGGGACCGAGCGATCGGGCGCGTTCACGTCGAAGCCCAACTCGGCCATGAGTCGCACCGCGCCGACGCGCCCGCGATCGGCGGCGGTCGCGACGTGGTGCGGCCGGTGGGCGATCGCCGCACCGACGAGGGCGGGGTCGACGCCGTCGCGGTCGCCGCGCATGCACGCGCCGAGCACGTCGTACACCGCGTCGTCGGCATCCCGCGGCGCGCCGGCATCAAGGAGGAGGCCGACGATGGCGTCGTTGCCGTTGCGCAACGCCAACTGGAGCGCGGTGTCGCCCTCAAGGGTCGGGTGGTTGGTGCCGAGGGCGGTGACATCGACGCCCGCGTCGATCATGAGCCGCGCCCATCGGGGCCGGTTCTTCTCGGCCGCGTTTCGCAACTCGTTCTCGGCCAGCTGCCGCGGCGACGGATGGGTGTGACCCAGGAGACGGTGCCATGGCCCGCCCTCGCCACCGCCGAATCCGAACTCCCCCAGGAGCTCGAGGTGGTCCGGCGTATCGACGTCCCATCCGAGCAGGCCGCGGTTGTAGGTCGTCTGCGCGTCGTTGCCGTCGGCACCACGTTCGAGAAGGAGGCGAGCCAGTCCGAGAGCGTTGGCGTGCGGCGGCTGCCCACCCTCGCCGCCGCCAAACGCGCCGGTGAGTGCGGTAAATGGCCACGTCAGCCCGAACCACAGGTAGCCCGCGTTCGGATCCGCCCCCGCGTCGAGCAAGGTGCGCGCCGCGTCGGTCGTGTCGACACCGGGGAGCCGCGAGTAGGTGGCGTACATGAGCGGCACCCATCCGTAGCCGCCGCCATCGGCGTCAACGAGCGACGGGTCACGAGCGAGGAGGTCGCGCACGGCGGCGGCGTCACCCGCAGCGGCCGCGGCGTGGATGTTCGTGCGCGTGAGTGCAGGGTCGGCGTCGAGGAGTTCCCGGGCGCGCTGCCACCGCGCCGGATCGTCCTCTCCGTAGTTGAGGCACGCCAGCGCGGCGAGGTCGGTGGGCCCGGCGTCCGGCCGACGGGTGTGTTGTTCGACGACGTCGAGGTGGCGACGGAGTTTCGTCCACGAGTCGAAGCCGTACTGACGGGCGAGAACCAGTTGCGCGTCGGCGCGAGAGAACCCGTCGCTCGACGGGCGCCGCGGGTGGAATTCATCGACGACCGAACGGGCGCCGGCGTCGTCGGCGCGGACAAGGCGCTGCAACGTCTTGGCCCGGTTCTTGAGGTTCTCCAGGCTCGGATCGTTGGGGAGGTTGCAGACAGGCACGAGGCCTCCTTTTCGTGACGCCCGATGTCCGCATGTCAGGCCGGAAAAGGAGGTGGCCCTGAGTGAAACGGCACTGCTGGCTCGGGTGGGCTTTGCCCTTTCCGCGGACCGGATGCACCCCGAGGCGCACCGCGACGGTAGTGGATTTGCTACACCGTGCGGCGATGGCGACGATCGTGATGACCGGTTCCGCCGGCGGTATGGGAGTCGCCACGCGGGCGCGGCTGGAGGGCGACGGCCACCGCGTCATCGGTGTCGACGTGCGCGACGCCGACGTGATCGCCGACCTGTCGACCGATGCCGGCCGCCGCGACATGGTGACGGCGGTGACCACGGCCGCGCCCGAAGGGCTCGACGGCCTCGTTGCCGGTGCCGGCATCACCGGACCCGACGCGCCCGCCGTCGTGTCGATCAACTACTTCGGCGCCATCGCCACGTTGCGCGACCTGCGCCCGCTGCTCGGCCGGCGCGGCAACGCCAGTGCGGTCGCGATCAGCGGCAACTCGACCACGACGTTCCCCGACGTGCCGATGGCCCTCGTCGACGCGTGCCTCGCCGACGACGAGGAAGCGGCGCGCGCCGCGGCCGAGGGAATCGACCCGATAGCGGCCTATCCGGCGACGAAGCTGGCGCTGGCGCGCTGGGTCCGCCGGCGCGCGACGTCGGCCGAGTGGATCGGCGCCGGCATCCGGCTCAACGCGGTGGCGCCCGGCCTCATCAGTACACCGATGACCGCGGGCATGGAGCAGGCCGTGCTCGGTCTGGGCGAGATCTATCCGATCCCGCAAGGCCGGGCCGGCCGAGCCGAGGAGATCGCCGCCCTGCTCGCGTTCCTGCTCTCGCCCGACGCCGGGTTCTTTTGCGGATCGGTCGTGTTCGTCGACGGCGGCACCGACGCCGCACTGCGCGCCGAGGACTGGCCGTCGCGTGCCGATGGCTGACGGGCTGCCGCTCAACGCGCTGCTGGCGCAAGTTCTCATCGCCGAGACGGCGGACTTCGAAGGGCGCGGCGCCGGCACCGACCCGCTGCCGTCCATCGCGCTGTGGGCCGACGTGCTGCGCTGCATCGGCGAGGGCGGCGTTGACGTGGCCGACCTGGCCGAGCTCGGGCGCATCTCGACACGGGCGGCGCGCACGGCGGCGGGGAACATCGTGAAACGCGGGTGGGCGACGGCGGAGTCCGACTCGGGTTGGTTACGCCTGACCGACCAGGGTCAGCAGGCCAGGGACGCGTGGCACGCGCTGATTGCCGACGTCGACGGCGGCTGGTGCGATCGGGCGGCGGCGGTGCGGTCGTCGCTGGTCGAACTCGTCGTTCAATTCGAGCTCGAGCTGCCGCACTACCCGACCGGTTACGGAACGGCTGACGACAGCATCGCCGGCGGTCCGTACGTCGCGACCCATGGCGTGGACTGGCGGCCGGTCCGGCGCAGTGGTGGCGGCACCGTCAGTGACCTGCCGCTGTTCGCCCTGCTGTCGCAAGCGCTGGTGATGTTCGCCCTGGAGTACGAGGCGCGAGTCGTAGGCGCGCTGGCACACGCGGCCCTCGTGTTGCGACTGCTGACCGACAGCGGCGTTCCCATCGGCGGGATCCCGCTGCTGGCCAAGCTGCCCGGCAACGGCAAGTCGGCTCTCGAGCGCCACCACTTCATCGTCATCGTCCCGGATCCCGCCGATCCCAAGGTCAAGCTCGCCCGCCCGACCGCTCGTGGTCAGCACGTCCGCGACAACTACACGGCGACCGTCGCCGCCATCGAGGCCGAGTGGCGGTCGGGCTACGGCGACGAGGTGGTCTCGGCTCTCAGGTCATCGCTGGAGGCGGTCACCGCCGGCCTCGACCCCGACCTGCCGCACCACGTCACCGGCCAGCTGCACCGGAGCTAGAGGTACTTGGCGAACGAGTCCACCAGTTCCGGGAGCGTCCCCGTTGTCAGTCGCAGAAACACGTTGATCGTGGTGACGCCCGCAGCGGCCAGCGCGGGGATGTCGTCGAAGTTGCGGGCCGACCCCTGTACTTGCAACGCGTCAGGGTCCCGACCGGCGGCGGTCAGCGCGGTGCGGAGTTGTTCGATGCCGACGCGTACGTCGTCGACGGTCGCGCCGGTGATGGGCAGCCACCCGTCGCCCAGTTCGACGATGCGCCGAATGTTGCGCGGCGTGAGTGTGCCGGAGAACCAGATTGGCAGGCGCGCTTGCACCGGACGCGGCTCGCAGTAGACGTCGGGCACGCGGCCCTCCCAGAACGCGCGGCAGCTCGTGATCGTCTCGGTCAGGAGCTGCCCGCGCCGGTCGAAGTCGAGGCCGACCGCGTCGTACTCCTCGCGCTGCCACCCGGTGCCGACGCCGAGGTCGACCCGGCCGCCGGAGAGCTGGTCGAGCGTCGCCACCGTCTTGGCCAACACCGCGGCCGGCCGCAGCGGCGCGATGAGGATGCCGGTCGCCAGCCGGACCCGGCTGGTCGCGGCGGCGATGGCGGTGAGGACCGTGAGCGGCTCGAGCCACGCGCCATCCGGCGCAACGGGGAAGCGGCCCCACGGGTATTGGTCGACATTCGGCCCGAGGATCACGTGGTCGCTGACGACGACTCGATCGACCCCCGCCTCCTCGGCCGCGACGGCCAGGTCGATCAGCCCGCGCCATCCACCGGCGGGCGCGTCCCCGAAGCTCGGCAGCGCGACCGTGAGCGTCGGCGTCACCCGACCACGGCGGCGGCGACGCGGTTGCGGTGGAAGGCGGTGCCGCCCCACGCGGTTTGGAGCACCCACGCCCGCTTCATCCAGAGGTGCAGGTCGTACTCGAACGAGTAGCCGATGGCGCCGTGACACTGAAGGGCGACCTTGGCCGCCACCGCCGCCGCCTCGTTGGCGTACACCTTGGCGAACGACGCGTCTCGCGCGCGGTCGGCTTCGTCGTGCGCCAGCGCGTAGGCGGCGCGGTACACGACCGGCCGTGTGTACTCGACCTTGAGGTGCGCGTTAGCGAGATGGTGTTTGATCGCCTGGTACCTGCCGATGGGCACGCCGAACTGGGTGCGGTCTTTGGCGTAGTCGACGGTCATGGCGATCATCCGGGCGGCCAGCCCGACCAACTGGGCGGCGGTGCCGACCACGGCGCGATCGTTGGCGCCGACCGATCGCCAGCGCACGGAGTGATCGACCAGCGTTGCCTCGACGCCGACCGTCTCGGCGCCGACCACCGTCTCCACGAACGGACCGGGCAGCGCGGCGCGGCCCGTCTCCTCGAACACCGACACGAGGTCGAGGTCCGTCAGCGACGGATCGAACACGCCGACCTCCTCCAGGAGCTTCCACGGACGGTCGGCGGCCGACGTATCGGTCCACGCGGCGCGCACAACCGACGGCGGGCACTCGCGCTCGAGCAGCGACCGCACGGTGTCGCGCAGCAGCACCTGCTCGTCGGTGAAGGCGAACCTCATCGCGTCATTTCCGCGGAAGTCCCAACACGCGCTCCGCGATGATGTTGCGTTGGATCTCGTTGGTGCCGGCGTAGATCGGTCCCGCCAGCGCGAACTGGAAACCCTTCATCCACGGGCCCTCGAGGTCGGCGTCGTCCCCGGCGACCCGCAGCGCGGTCTCGTGCAGTTGGATGTCCATCTCCGACCAGAACACCTTGCTGAGGCTCGACTCGGCGCCGAGCGCGGCGCCGTCGACCAGTCGGGTCACCGTCATTTCAGTGGCCAGCCGGTACGCCTGCGCCGCCATCCACCCGTCGGCGACCTCGTTCCGCAACGCCGGGTCGGGGTGTTCGCGGTAGTGCTCGATGAGGCGGTCGACGACGGCCATGAAGCGACCGGGGCTCCGCAGGCTCAGCCCGCGTTCTGAACCGGTGGTCGCCATGGCGACTTCCCAACCCTTGTTGACGTCGCCGAGGACGTCGGCGTCGGGGACGAACGCGTCGTCGAAGAACACCTCCGCGAACCCGGCGTCGCCGTCGAGCTTGTCGACCGCGCGCACCGTGATTCCGGGCGCCGCGAGGTCGACGAGCATGTAGGTCATGCCCCGGTGCCGCTCGGCTTCCGGATCGGTGCGGAACAAGCCGAACAAGTGGGTGCAGAACGCGCCGCGCGTCGTCCACGTCTTCTGCCCGGTGAGCCGCCAGCCGCCGCGGTCGTCGTCGCGGGCCGCCCGGCTGGTAATGCCGGCCAGGTCGCTGCCCGCGCCCGGCTCGGACCACCCCTGGCACCACATGTCCTCGACGCCGGCCATGCGCGCGAGGATGCGGTCCTTCTGCTCGTCGGTACCGAAGTCGAAGATCGTCGGCGCCAGGAGGAAGATGCCGTTCTGACCCACGCGTTGCGGCAAGCCCGCCGCGTAGTACTCCTCCTCGAAGATCAGCCACTCCCACAACGAGGCGTCGCGACCGCCGTGTACGGCGGGCCACGACACCACCGCCCAACCACCCTCGAAGAGTCGGCGTTCCCACTCACGGTGAACCGCGAACCCCTCAGCGGTGTCGCCCGACGGCATCGGGAGGGCGGGCTTGTTGGCCGCCAACCACGAGCGGGCTTCGGCGCGGAAGGCCTGTTGCTCGGCGGTGGGGGTGAGGTCCATGGCGGTTAGATTCGCCGGATGGCGACGAAGACAACGGTGCCCGCGGTCGAGGGCTGGTTCAACTTAGCGACGCCGTCGACGGATGGCGGGCAAGAACAGCCCCCTGCCTTATTGGGTAGCCGCTGCACGACGTGCGGCACGTTTGCGTTTCCGAAAGAGACGTTCTTCTGCCGCAACCCTGAGTGCGACAGCACCGCGTTCGACGAAGTCCCGCTCTCCCGTCGCGGCACGATCTGGTCGTACACCGACGCTCGCTACCAACCACCGCCGCCCTATGTCCCGGCCGACCCCTACGAGCCGTTTGCAATTGTGGCCGTGGAGCTGGCCGACGAGAAGATGGTCGTGATGGGCCAGGTCGTGGCTGGCGTCGACGTGGCCGACTTGCGCATCGGCATGGACGTCGAACTCGTCGTCGACACCCTCTACGAGGACGACGAGAACGAGTACGTCGTCTGGAAGTGGGCACCGGTCAATGCCTGAGAAGATCGCCGTTCTCGGGGCGGGGATGCACCCGTGGGGCAAGTGGGGCCGCAACTTCGTCGAGTACGGCCTGGCTGCGGCGCGCGACGCGATGGCCGACGCCGGCGTTGAGTGGTCGGAGATCCAAATGGTCTCGGGCGCCGACACGATCCGCAACGGCTACCCGGGTTTCGTCTCGGGCGCCACGTTCGCCCAAGCGCTCGGCTGGTCGGGTGCGCGCGTGTCGAGCGTGTACGCCGCCTGCGCGGCGGGCGCGACCGCGATCAACGCGGCGCGGGCGCAGATCCTCGCCGGGCTGTGTGACGTCGCCCTCGTCGTCGGCGCCGACACCACGCCCAAGGGCTTCTTCGCGCCGGTGGGCGGCGATCGGAAAGACGATCCTGACTGGCTCCGCTTCCACCTGATGGGCGCGACGAACCCGACGTACTTCGCGCTGTACGCGCGCCGCCGGATGGAGCTCTACGGCGCCACCGAAGCCGACTTCGCCGCGGTCAAGGTGAAGAACTCGCGGCACGGGCTCAACAACCCGTATGCCCGCTACCGCAAGGAGGTAACCGCCGACGAGGTGCTGGCGTCGCCGATGGTCGCCGATCCGCTCCGGCTGCTCGAGATCTGCGCGACCTCCGACGGCGGCGCCGCCCTCGTGCTGTCGAGCATGGAGTTCGCCCGGGCGCGGGGCGTGACGTCACCGGTCACCATCGACGCCGTCTCGACCGTGACGCCGCGGTTCCCCAACACGGTGATCGAGATGCCGAATTTCTCGACCGACTCTGGCGTGTCGGCCGCCGTTGTCGGGCTGCCCAGTTTCCGTGACTCGATCGCCACCGCGGCGTACGAGGAAGCGGGCATCGGGCCCGAGGACGTCAGCGTGGCCGAGGTCTACGACCTGTCGGCCGCCCTCGAACTCGACTGGTACGAGAACATCGGCCTCTGCAAGGAAGGCGAGGCCGAGAAGCTGTTGCGCGACGGCGACACGACCATCGGCGGACGCGTTCCCGTCAACCCGAGCGGTGGATTGTCGTGCTTCGGCGAGGCGATTCCTGCGCAGGCAATCGCCCAAGTGTGCGAGCTGACGTGGCAGCTGCGCGGCCAAGCCGATGGTCGACAGGTCGACGGCGCGACCGTCGGCGTCACCGTGAACCAGGGCCTGTTCGGCCACGGCTCGAGCGTCATCGTCAGCAAGTAGATGTCCACGGCCGCCATCTGACTGGTCCGCGATTTCAGTCGCCCACACAGCGGCAATCGCGGGCCAGTCGATTCCTCGGCTGCGTACAGTGCCGGTCGGTGGGCGCGGCCGACATCCTCCGCGGGCAACTGCAGCGGGCGTTGGTTGGGGCGCGGTGGCTGGTCGACGGCCTCACCGACGACGAGTACTTCTGGGAGCCGGCTCCCGGGTGTTGGTCGGTGCGCCCGAAAGCCAGCGGCGCGCGTGGCTATGGCATCGGCGAATGGGTGTGCGAAGACGGCTGGCCGCCGCCCGATCCCGTGCCGCTCACAACGATCGCCTGGCGCGTGACGCACTTGGCGGCGTGGACCGACATCTACCGCGAGTGGACGTTCGGCGAGGCCCGCCCGCGGCTGGCTGACGTCGACGTCCCCGGGACTGCGCAGGCGGGGGTGGCTTGGCTCCTGCGAAGCCAGGACGAGTTCACCGCCGAGGTCGAGCGGCTCACCGATGCAGACATCGCCGAGTTGCGCCCCGCTCATTTTGGCCCCGACATGTCGATCGAGTGGCTCGTTTCGGCCATCGCCCGAGAGCACATCCATCACGCGGCGGAGATCGGCGTGTTGCGCGACGTCAAGTCCGGGCACGGCCGGCTTCAGCCCCCGCCGTTCCTCGAGTGATGCTGCGCATCGCCGAAGGCCGCGAGGCCGAAGTGTTCCTCCGCGACGACGGACGGATTCTCAAGGTGTTCCGCGAGGCGGCGTACCTCGATCGCGCCCAGCGGGAGCTCGATGCGCTGGCGGTCCTCAAGGTCGCCGGCGTTGCCGCGCCGGCCGCGTACGAGATCGTCGACGTCGAGGGTCGACCGGGGCTCGTCATGGATCGGGTGGACGGCGTCGACCTGCTCACTGCGCTCGGGTCGCGTCCGTATCTCGTGTGGCGCGCTGGCCGCACGATGGCGCGAGCGCACGCGGCCATGCACGACGTGGAGGCGCCTCCGACCCTGCCGTCGCTGAACGACGAGTTGGCTGGGCGCATCGAAGCCGCCGCTGGTGGCGCGCTCTCGAAAGAGCTCGCCGACTTCGCGCTCCACGTTCTGAGCCGCCGGCCGCACGGCGACCGGCTGTGCCACGGCGACTTTCATCTGGGCAACATCCTCGGCAGCTGGGCTGCGCCGGCGATCATCGACTGGGGCGACGCCTCACGCGGCGATCCGGTCG
>DASRJI010000004.1:0-6585 GCA_035649535.1 Acidimicrobiales bacterium
CACTTGGAAACGGACGTCGTCGGGCAGCTCGAGGATGCGGTCGACGATCTGCTGCGGTGTCTGGCGCGTGACCACCGTGCCGTCGTTCGGGCAGTGCGGTACGCCAATGCGGGCGTACAGCAGGCGCAAGTAGTCGTAGACCTCGGTGATGGTGCCGACCGTCGACCGTGGGTTGCGCGACGCCGATTTCTGGTCGATCGAGATCGCGGGCGACAAGCCCTCGATGAAGTCGACATCCGGCTTGTCCATCTGCCCGAGGAATTGGCGGGCGTAGGCGCTGAGCGACTCGACGTAGCGGCGCTGGCCCTCGGCGTAGATGGTGTCGAAGGCGAGGGACGACTTGCCCGACCCCGACAGGCCGGTGAAGACGATCAGCTTGTCGCGAGGGAGCTCGAGGTCGACGTTCTTGAGGTTGTGCTCCCGGGCTCCCCGGACCACCAGCTGATCAGCCATATAGCCGGATCATAATGCCACGTGTGTGATTGCGAACGTATGTTCTTTCAGCTGACCGCGACACTCCGGACCGATAGGTAGAGGCCAGGAAAGAACCGGACCGCCGTCGCGCCGGAACCGGGCCCCGTCGGCGGCATGATCCGCACCTCGGCGAACCGGTCGACGCCCGCCCGGCGCAGGACCGTCATCGCCTCCTTGAAGTCGGCATCGGTGACGGCCGTAAGCCATCGCTTGTCGCCGTACGTCGCCCCGACCTCGCGCGCCAAGTACGCCACTCGTGACACGACGACCGGCTCGGGTCGCCGATCCAGCGCCTGGGCGGCGTCGGCCACGGAATGCGACCGCACCGAGAGCCACGCCAGACCGAGCACGGTCACCGCGACACTCAGCGCGACGACCTCGATCCGCGCCCAGCGCACGAGGAGTGGCAAGGCGACCACGCCGGCGACCGTCAGGACGAGTCCCGTCGTGAGGATGTAGCGCCCGCCCCATTGCGGCCCGGCGCCGCCCTGGAATTGGAACGCCCACACCAATGGCAGGGCGGCGGTCACCGCGCCGACGGCGATCCGGCCCGGCCGCGTCGACCAACCGTGGACGAGCCCGACGGCCGCGAGCGGCGCGGCGGCGACCAGCCCTGGAACGAAGTCGAGCCCACCCGCGAGCCGGCCGACAAAGAGGGCGGCGACACCGGCGCCCGCGGCGCGGGCTGGGAAGCCGGCCTCGCGCCTCTTGGCGGTCAGGATGGCGAACGCCAGTAACGCCACCAGTAACGCAAGCGCGGCGGCTTCGGCGCCGCGGGTCACCGACGCGATCGGCGACGCCAGCGTGATGATCGCCTCGTCGACGCGGGAATGTCCGGTGGCCTCGGCGGTTTGCACCACCGCGCCCGTCGCTCGCCCAACGCGCAGGGTCGAGCCGACCGTCGCCGTCTCCAGCGCGGCGTTGCCCACCACCATCGTGGCCAATCCGGCGGCGACACACGCGCCGGCGACGAAGGCGCGCGCCCGCCGGCGGGCCAGCAGGAGGGCAAGCCCCATGACCGCGGTGGCCACGCCGCCGTAGACGAGCGCCTCGGTGCGCAGTGCGGCGGCGACACCGATGAGGACGCCGGCAACTGGCGCGCGCCAGAGGCGCTCGCCCCGCGCCACATCAACGAGCAGGACGACCGCCCATGCGAGCAAGGCCACGCCGATGCTGTGCTCCCAGAAGTCCAGCGCGTAGATGGCGATCGGCGAGGCCAGCCCGACGATCCAGAACGCGAGCATCCCGTCGCCGTCACCGAGCCGGCGCGCCAGCGCGCGCCCGGCGAGCGCAGCGGCCACTGCGCCGGCCATCGGCAGCAACAACGCGAGTCGGTAGCCGCCCAACCGGTACAACGGATAGGCGGCGTACAGCATCGGCAGCGTGGTCACCTGCACCCAGTGGCCTTTGATATGCGCAGTCCGGTACAGCGGATGCAGCGAGCCGTCCCGGTCCCACCGCTCGGCCCAGTAGCCGACGTCGGGTGACACCCGGTGCTCGTGCTTCATGACCTTCAGGGTTGCGACCTTGGCGCCGGTGTCCGATCCCAGTGAGCCATGCCCGTCGTTGGCGAACGAGAGGGCGACGTATACGCCGGTCAGCACGAGCGCCGCGATCAACGGTCGCCGGAGGAGCGCGATCACGGCGCGACCCAGAGGTCGAGGAGGTCGCTGTTGAGCGATGCCCGCGCGACTGGCTCGAATCCTGCGTCGAGGGACAACCGTTGCCCGCGACCGGCGACGACGAGCACGCCTGGTCGCGTTCGCTCGACGTCGGCCGCCACCGCGGCCACGTCCTCGGTGCGCGCCAGCACCCAGTCGACGCGGCCGTCAAGTCGCCACGCGAGCCGCGGCACCGCCGACAGCGTGGTCACCACCGTGGGCCGCGCGTTGCGGGCGATGTCGTCGATGGCCGCGTCGTGATCGCGCCGCAGCGTCCCGACGACGACCAACGCGCCGACCGCGCTCGCCACGGCGAGAACGGTGAGCGCGGGGAGAAATCGGTCGAGCAACGCGACGGCAACCAGCGCGGCGACCGGCGCCGTGATCGGTGACAGGAAGCGCCCGCCCCACTCGAGCCCGCCGCCGACGCGGTACTGCGACGCCAGTACCAGCAAGGTGAACACGGCGACGACGGCGAGCATCGCCTTGGTTTCGGCGCCCGCGGCCCGAACGTCAAGGGCGGCCAGGCCGACAGCTGCGACCGGCCACGCGGCAAGCAGGCCGGTGACCGGGTCGTCCGGGGCGGTGACGATCCGCACCACTACTAGCGCGGCAGCCACCGCGAGCAACTCGGTGGCCCGCCGCCGCGACTGCGCACCGCCGCGCAACTGCACGCCGGCGGCAATGGCCAAGATGAGCGCGAGCGGCGCCAGCCAGCCCGCACCTTCGCTGTAGCGACCTTGAAACAGCTCGTGCCACGCGCCGTCGATACGGCTGGCGAGAAAGCCATTCGCCCCGGCGCGGGTGGGCTCGCCCGCCCCTTCTCCCCCGGTGATATGCGCGACCCACGTTCGCTCGGCGAGCTTGGCGACAATCCCGACCACCGCAGGCGCGAGGGCGGCGACCAACACCATCGCCCGTCGACGGTGCGCGGCGCGAAGAACGAGGACGGCGGCACCGCACGCGGCGGCGAACAGGACGCCTTCCGATCGCAGCAAGACACCGAGCACCAATCCCACGCCCGTGAGCGCGGCGGTGACGGGCGACCACTTCCTCGCCACTGCGATCACGCCGGCCAGCGTGAGCCCGCCGACGGCGGCGCTCGGCGCGTGGGCCCAGAGCAACCACCCGTTGGCGAGAACCGGTGCCGACGCCGCGACCCAGAACGCGACCGGGCGAGCCCGGCGGTCGAGCTGCCCGGCGAGCAACCACGCGGCGATCGCGCAACCGATCACACCCGCCAGCGGCAGAACGTGCAACGCAACCGACCGGGCCGGCGCGCCCCACGCAACCGACAACGCCAGTGGGTACGCGGGGTGCTGCGGGTACGGGTACCAACGGCCGCGCGCCACGAACGCGTTGGCGATCGGGAAGTGTTCGCCGGCGCGATCGCGATCGGCCAACACATAGGGATAGTTCCAGTGGCCGTCGGCAATGGCGTGGGCCTGGATCGCGTAGGCGCCCTCGTCCGACGTGAAGCTGCTGTCGAGGTGCATGAACGGAACGACGATCGCAAGCCCGACCGCGAGCACCGCCGCGTGCACGGCGAGCGGCGCCCGCCGCAACCGGTTGATCACGTCGTCGCCCGCAGTACCGTCACGCGCCACCGTGTCGCCCGGCCGGTGGGCACATCACGCACGCGCTCGTAGCCGGGCAACGAGCGCAGCCGGGTGTCGGCGATCGGGTCGACGACGGTCACCTCGTCGATCCTCGCATCCCGCAGGCGGCGGCCGAGTGTTCGCACGTCGACGTCCTGAACGAGCAGCCACCGCTGCCGGTCGAGCAACGACCAAGCCAGGCGCGGCACCGCGCCGTTGCCGGTGAGGACGACGGCATTTCGCGACGAGGGCGCCCGCGCCGCGGCATCGACGACGCCGGCGGTCAGCTGGTGACCGACGCGCAAGCTGGCGACGGCGACGATCGCCAGCGCCGCGGCTTGTATGCACAGCGCAGCCGTAATGGCGAGGCGCGCGTTGCGCGCCAACAGGACGAGCCGTTCGTGCACTGCGCCGACGAACACGGGTACTGCTATCGGCAAACCCAGCGCGAAGTAGCGCCCGCCCCATTCCGTCGTCCCGCCCCGGCCGTACTGCGTGGCGAGCACACCGAGGGCGAACAACCCGGCAACGGCGGCCAGCGGGTCGAGGCGTCGCGTCGCCACGAGCCCGATGGCGACGAGCGGGAAGGCGACAAGCAAACCAGGAATCACATCGGCCGGACCCGCCAGCAGACGGACAACCGCGAGCCCGGCCGCGGCGGCGGCGAGTGCGGTCGCGGTGCGGGCCCGACCGCGTCGCAGCTCCACCGCGGCGGCAACGGACACGATCAGCATGACCACCAACGCCGCCTCGCCTAGCCGGCGGGGACCGGCGCCCGGCGACAACCACGTCGCAGTGAATGCGGCGAGGCGCGAGCCCGACGCGTCCGGAAGGCCAGCGGCCGAGCCGCGTCCACCGAGGATCGCGGCCTGCCACGCGGCCTCACCCAGGTAGGCGATCGCCGCGGCGCCGGCGATCGCGGCGGCCGATACCACGGCGACGGCACGGCTGCGTCGCCACGCACTGACGCCGACCACGGCCGCCAGCGCGCCGCCGAACAACACGCCTTCACTGCGCAACAGGACCGTGACGGCGACGGCCGCCGCGGCTGTCACCAACGCCGGCCAGCGCCGCCGATCCAGAAACGCGAGGGCCGCCAGCATTGCGCCGCCGGCGAGGGCGGCGCCTAGCGCGTGGGCGATCACCAGGTAGCTGTCGAACACGAGCGGGCTGGCCAGGCCGACCGCCCACAACGACGGTCGCGCCAACGACGCGTTGCGCCGACCCGCCAGTCGCGCCGCGGTGGTCGCCGCGCCGAGTGTTCCCGCAATCGACAACAACACCATGGCGGCGATTCCGCCGACGCGGTCCGCCGCGGCGAGCATCAGCGCATACAGCGGGTGACGGACGAACGGGGCGATGCCGGCCGGTCCCTCGCCCGAGTTCTCGAGCGGATACATGCGGCCGTCGGGGTCGACGGCCGACAGCGGGTGCGGCCGGAGCCACCGACCGTCACGGGACAGCGTGCGGGCCTGCACGATCGCCGCGCCCTCGTCGGCCGAGAGCGACGCATGCACCCCGACGATCGGGACGACACACACGAGTACGACGCCGAGGGCGACGGCGTGCATCCAGAGCGGGCGCGACCAGAGTCGATTCATCCGGCGCCTAACGGCGCCCGGGTCACGGGCGAGGTCGGACGCGCGCCGTTGGTGCTCGCGGAATCACGTAGACCGTTTGCTGCACGGAGAACCCACCGCCTTCGATCGTAACGGTGTGCACGCCCGGCACCGCATCAACAGGAATGGTGACGTCGGCGGCGATGTTGCCGGCGCCGTCGGCGGTGGCGTTGGCCAGCACGACGGCCGGCGCGTCGAACCGGATCGTCACCGCGGTACCCGGCGGCCAATCGCGACCGGTAATGCGCGCTGGGCCACCCGGCTCGACGACGACGAGGATCACGCCGTCGGCCGGCCGGTCGATGTCGATGATCACGATCGAGCCGGGGATCCGGACGAACGGGTTGCCGGTGACGATGTCGATGAGAACGATCGTCGTGGTGTTGTTCGCCGGCGTGATGACGATCACCGTGGTCGGCGAGAAGCCCGGCCACTGTGGACCGGTGTACGCCGGCGAGCTGATGACCGCTTGCGGCTCGCCGAGCGGGTTGCCCGACGCGCAGCGAACACGGGGGAACGCAGTGCGATCGAGCAGCACTGCGGTGCCGGCTTGCAGGATCGACTGGCGCGGAACCGCGCGCCCATCGGCAAAGCCATAGTCGGTGACGCGCGTGTCGACCCGCAGCAGCGCGGGCGTAAGGGTCGCGACGAACGCGCGGATGTCGGCGACGTTGATGCCGATCGCCGCCGCCCACGGCGCGGCGCGATCACGGTTCGCGTCGAGATAGGTGACCAGCGCCTCGGCGTTGCAGCTCGGAACGTCGCGCTGACCGCCGTACAGGCCTGGCGACCCGGCGTTGGCCTTGGTGAGGCCGCTCGAACTCGGTGCCGGCGTGGTCGTGGCGGTGGCCGCCTTGTTGGCCGGCGGAGCGGCGGCGATCGACGGCGTGAACGTGTTGGCGCCCGGGAGGTCGTTGCCCTCGAGGAAGATCTCGCCCGCGCCAGCCTTCTTGCCGCCGGCGCCGGCGAACCACACCGCGATGGCGACGATCACGAGGATCAGCGCGACGACGAGTCGCGCCTGCGTGGACGCATACCACGGACCACTCGGACCAACCGGACCCGGCGCCGCGTACACCGGCTGCGGATCCGGGGGTGGCGGCGGCGGCGGCGGTGGCGGCGGCGGCACGTAGGCCGGCTGCGGACTATCCGGCGGCGGCGGCTCCGGGGGGCCGGATGTCGGCGGGCTATCCGGGGTAGACGGAGGCGGCGGCGTATAGGTGGGCTGCGGGT
>DASRJI010000005.1:0-38910 GCA_035649535.1 Acidimicrobiales bacterium
TCGAGAAGTTCACGCGGGGCCGCCACGCCGGCACTCGCGGGACCGGGCTCGGGCTGTACATCTGTCGCAAGATCGTCGAAGCCCACGGCGGGAAGATCTGGGTTGCCAGCCGGCCCGGGGGCGGCGCCGTCGTGTCGTTCACGCTGCCCCGCGTGATCGCTTCGCCGGACGCGGGCGCCGTGCTCGACCGCCCGCCGGCGTCGGTCGGGTGACATGACAGACGGGCCGCTGCGCGTCGTCGTGCTCGACAACGACCGCGCCGTGCTCGACCTGCTCGAGCTCGACATGCGGCTCGAGGGCCACGAGATCGTGGCCAGCGTCGAGAACGGCGAAGCGGCGCTGCGCGCCTGCGCCGAGCTGCATCCCGACGTTCTCGTGGCCGACCTGCGGCTCGGCCCCGGCATCAACGGCCTCGAGGTCGTCCAGCGGGCGCCACGGCCGGGGCCGCGCCTCGTGCTGCACACGAACTACGTGACCCGCTCGCTCGTCGACGCCGCCGCGGCGGCCGGCGCCGTCGTCGTCGAGAAGGGGAGCCTGAGCGCCCTACGCCGCGCCGTCCGGGGGTAGGGGCGTTCCGACAAGAGACGGGCGTCGTCGTCTCTACGCAGAACGCGACGGGAAACCTCGTGTGAAGACGTTGAGGACTTCCATCGCTCCATTCCGCACCGCGCTCAGCTTCGTCAGTGGAATCTGCATGTCGCCGAACCGCAGGTCAACAGGGATCGTGCCCCGCGCAAGTTGTTGACGAAGTCTCCGAGGATGATCCCCAATCGGAGTGGCGGTTCGATGACCGACCAACCCTCAGGATGTACTCGCCGGTCTGCGTGTCTTGCGCAATGGAGAAGCTGTACGAGCTGGCTTCGATGAAGCCACGGGCTTCCTCCTGCAGCGCGCGTAGGTGTTCGTCTGCTCTCTCAATCTTCGCTGCGATGCCATCAAGCGGATGAGGCATCGGGCTACGCGGAGCGCATGAAGGGATGCGAGGACGTCGCCGTAGCTTGTCACCCGACGTGGCACGAGATTCTGCATTTCTAAGTCGTCGTGATCTTTGCGATCACCTTGACATCGAACACCAGTGCGATATAATTACATCGTTGTAATTTGGGTGACCACTTCCCCCTTCGTACGGCCGCCTCCGAGTGCTGGAGGTTGCGTTGCTGGCAACGCTGCAGCAAGTGAGCAGAGACCTCGACGAGGTTCTCGCCGCGCTCGATCCCAGCGCCCTGCATCCCAACGACGCGGTGAAGCTGCTGAACAAGGCGAGCGCGATCGAACGCCGGGCCGGCGCGATCAAGGCGCTGGTGGCCGACCGCGCTGCATCGAGCTCTGACTGGACGCGCTCGGGGCATCGATCTCCCGAGGAGTGGCTGGCCGCCAAGACCGGCACCTCGTATGGCCAGGCCAAGGACCTGCTGGAGACCTCGGCCAGGCTCGACCAACTCCCCGAGATCGACGCCGCCGTGCGCGACGGGAAGCTCTCGGCCAGCCAGCTCACCACGATCGGCCCGGCGGCCACGCCGACGAACGAGACGCGACTCCTGAAGGCGGCGGCCGAGGAGGCCTTCGGCGGCCTCAAGCGGACGTGCACGCGGGAGAAGGCAGCGACTCGGTCAGCCGAGGACCAAGCCAGGCGCCACGAACGCATCCACCGCGAACGCTTCCACCGGTCCTGGACCGACGCCGAGGGTGCCTATTGCTATGAGGGCAAGACCACCACGGCCATCGGTGCCCGCATCGACGCCGCGATCGCCGCGCAAGCCGAGCTGGTGTTCAAGGCCGCTTACGCCGAGGGTCGCCGTGAGAGCTCGGCTGCCTATCGGGCCGACGCCTTCGTCAACCTCATCTGCGGCGGCGGGGCGTCGGTCGACACGTCGGTGGTGATCCGCGTGGATGCCACGAGACTCGCCGGCGGCGACGGAACTTGCGAGACAAGCACCGGCGACGTGCCGGTCGACGAAGCCATCGGGGCGATCCTCGCCGGTGCGTTCACCAAGGTGGTGCTCAGCGACGGCACCGACGTCACCAAGGTGATCCACGTCGGCCGGCGCATCCCCGTCGAGCTCAAGACCGCGGTCACCGAACGCGACAACCACCGTTGCGTGCGACCGGGGTGCTCATCGGCGCATCGGCTCGAGGTCCACCACTACAAGGTCGACTTCGCCAAGGGCGGCGCGACTGCCTATTCGAACCTGGCCACGCTGTGCAGCTTCGACCACGACCTCGTCACCTACGGCGGCCACCGCCTCGGTGGTCGCCCCGGCGCATGGGAGTGGATTGAGCCGCCGTGATATCCCGCGCAGCGGTGCTTGTCATGATGACGATTGCGGCCCTTCGGGAATCACGTGGCCGCGTTCGTCCCGTCGACGCCGCGCACCACTCTCCATGGCGCCGTAAGCGCCGAGCGCGCCGAAGGGCGCTGCCGCGAGCCACCACCACGCCGACGCGTTCACCGCGAACCGCGCGAAGACCAGGCCCAGGACGATCAAGACCAACCCAAGAACCACGCCGCTTGCGTCGCGCCGCCTTTCCCTTTCGCGCCGCACCAGTCGCTCGATCGACAGCCGCACGTGCTCATCGAGTAGCTCGCGGCTGGGATTGCCCAGAGGGAGCATGTTCATGAGTTCGACATCGCTCTTAATCTCGGCGCGCCGTCTGCCGGCAGCGCTCCGGTCCGCGAACACCTTTGTCACGACCGCAGCTGTACCGGCGATCGCGCTGGTCACTTTTGCGACGACATCCCAGTCAACGACGCCCAGCACCACCCCGCAGAAAGTAGCGGTGCGTGGTCGCCGACAAGACCGCGCCGTCAGTTAACGATCGTTTGCATGCCGCCGCGGAACGGCGTTACATGATGCGGTGACCGACGGCATCCGCATCGACTTCGACGTCGAAATGAAGACGCGCGACGGCGTGGTGCTGCGCGCCGACGTCATCCGCCCCGACATCAAAGCCAAGGTGCCGGCCATCCTCGCCCGCACGCCGTACGACAAGACGGGCCAGTTCTCGATGCTGAGTCATCTCCGCCCGGTGACCGCGGCCAAGGCCGGGTACGCGTACGTGATCCAGGACATCCGAGGCCGGTACGCGTCGGAGGGGGAGTGGGACTTCAAAGACCTCACCTCGGCCAACATCGACGACGGGGTCGACGCGGTCGAGTGGGTGGCGTCGGAGCCATGGTGCGACGGCCACGTCGGCATGGCCGGCGGGTCCTACGTCGCCGAGACGCAACTGGCCGCAGCGATGGGCCAGCCGCCGCACCTCGGGTGCATCGCGCCCTCGCTCATGGGCGTCGGCAAGGAGCGGGCACTGGCCCACGGGAGTCTGCCCCTCGAGTCCATGGTTATCGGCTGGATGTCGGGCCTGGCGATCGACCGGCTCATGAAGCTCCTGCCGACCGGCGAGGCCGAGCCGACCGACTTCCAAGTGCTGCTCGATGCGCTCCAGCGGCCCGACCTCGCGTCGAGCGTGCTGCCGCTCAACGACCTTCTCACCCTCGGGAGTGCCGGGATGCCGCGGTACGCGGACACCGCGGAGATGGTGAGCAACGTGACGAGCCTCAAGGGCGAGCAGGAGAAGTTGTTCGCCTGCCCCGCGCTATGGACCACGGGTTGGTACGACAACGCGGCGGGCGCCGAGCAGTTCAACGCCATGCGTGAGTTGTCGGCGACCGACGTGGCGCGCACCGGCACGCGGCTGATCTTCGGCGGCTGGACGCACAACTACGCGCTGTCGTTCGTCGGCTCCCTCGGGCTGGGCGCGCTCGGGTCGGTCGAAGGCGCCGGCGTCGGGCAGCTGCACCTCCAGTTCTACGACCGGCACCTCCGCGGCGGCAGCGCTGACTTCGCGCCCGTTCGCTACTTCGTGATGGGAGTCAACCAGTGGCGCGACGCCGACGCGTGGCCGCCGCCGGGCACCGAGCTCCAGCGGTGGTACCTGCATAGCCGGGGCAAGGCGAACGCGGTCGGGGGTGACGGCGTTCTCGGGCGCGACGAGCCGACCGCCGCCGAGTCGCCCGACGTGCTCGTGTACGACCCCGCCGATCCGGTGCCGTCGTGCGGCTTCCGCGTGATGTACACCGGCGGGACGACCGTGGCCGGCCCGTTCGACCAGCGGCGCGTCGAGCAACGCGCCGACGTGCTCGTCTACACGTCCGAACCGTTCACCACGCCGACCGAGGTGGCCGGCGACATCGACGTGCACCTGTTCTTCTCGACCGACGTCCGCGACACCGACCTCATCGTCAAGCTGTGCGTGGTCTGGCCCGACGGCACGTCGATCAACCTGGCCGACGGCGCCCTGCGGGCGCGCTATCGCAACGGCTACGACAGTCCGTCGCTGCTCGAACCCGGTTCGGTGTACGAGGTCAAGGTCGGCCTCGGCCCTACGGGCTACCGCTTCGAGCCCGGCATGCGAGCGCGACTGCAAGTCACGAGCAGCGCGTTCCCGCACCTCGAGCGCAACATGAACACCGGAAACCCGGCCGGCGAGGACGGCGAGGGCGTCGTCGCCCATACGGCGGTCCTGCACGACGGCGAGCACGCGTCGTACGTCGTGCTCCCCGTCCAGCCCGAGCCCGGCCCCATGGTGCTCCCACCGCTGCCGTTCTAAGGATCGATCGCCACGAAACGCGTTCTCCTAGCTCTGGCGCTGCTCGCCACCGCGGCGTGCGGCTCGACGGTTCCGCAAGCGGCGCGGCCCACCAGCGACCGCGTCGACGGGCCGACAACCGCGGCCAACGACTCGGCGGCCACCAGCGGCACGGCGGTATCCACCGTGGCCAGTGGTGCGACGCGAAGGGCGACGTCGGTACGCCCGAGGGCGTCGTCGCTCACTGGCAGCGTCACGACGGCAACGGTCGCCGTGGGGATTCGCTACCCGAGCAACTCCAACGGGCTCATCACCAGCGTCGGTTTCTCCGGCGTCAACCCGGGCGACAGTCGGGCGATGGCCCAGGCTGTCGTTGACGACATCAACGGGCGCGGCGGCATCGCCGGACGGCGTATCGCACCGCTGTACTTCCCGTTCGACGTCACTGCGTCGGTCGCGCCCGGTGGCGGCGACGGCGAACAACAGAAGGCGTGTGCAGCCTTCACCGAGGACAACAAGGTGTTCGCGGTCGTTTCACCGATCGTCAGCGGCGACGTGCTCCAAGCCTGTCTCGCGAAACGCGGTGTCGTGTTCGTCGACGACAACTGGAACTACTTCACCACCGACATGAGCGCGGCGAACTATTGGGATCCGGCGTATCCGAACCCGCTCCGCAGCGTCCCTGCACTCGTCGACCGCCTTGTCGCCAACGGGTTCCTAACGAAGAACGCCAAGATCGGCGCCGTCTATCAGGACCTGCCGAGCCGCCAGATGCTCGTCGATCAAGCGTTGCGTCCGGCGCTCGTGCGGCATGGGCTCAAGCTCGACAGCACGGTCGCGTGGACGGCGTCGCGCGCCGACGCGCTCGCCGGCGGTGTCGTGAAGTTCCGCGCCGCCGGCGTGACGCACGTGTTCGTACTCGACCCCGGCGGCCTCGAGACCTTCGGCTGGATGACCGCCGCCGAGAGCCAGGGCTACCACCCGAAATACGCGCTCGACACGCGCAACTACCCGTTCCTGCAGCAGGGCCAGAGCCCGGCCAACCAACTCATCAACGCGTGCGGCATTGGCTGGGTCCCGGCGGCCGACGTCGGCCTACGACCCAACGCCGAGCTCTCACCGGCCGAGCGGCGCTGCCTCGCAGTGGTCGCCAAGGCCGGCCAGAACATGGGCGACGCCACCAACGTCCGCGTGGCCTTCGCGTACTGCGACACGCTCGAGTTCCTGAAGGCGGCGGCGGGCGACGGCCGGGCCGGGCTATCCCTCACGTCGATCAAGGTCGGGGGCGAAGGTTTGGCCGATCGCTATGCGCCGACCGGCACGTTCAGCGCCCGCTTCGGCCCGCGACGTCACGACGGCGCCAGCGCGGCGCGCGACCTTGTGTTCGACGGACCGTGCCGTTGCTTCCGCTACACGGGGCCGGTGTTCTCCATCGGCTGAGACGTAGTCTGAGGTCGATGCGCCGGCTCATCCTGGCGTCGGCGTCGCCGGCCCGTCTCCGCTTGTTGCGCGCCGCCGGCCTCGATCCCGAGGTTGTCGTGAGCGGCGTTGACGAGGCGACGGCGAGTGACGATCCGACCGAGATTGCCCTCGAGTTGTCACAGCAGAAGGCGAACGCAGTCGCTGACGTGCATCCCGATGCGCTCGTCCTGGCGTGCGACTCGGTGCTGGAGTTCGGCGGCGAGGCGTACGGCAAGCCGGCCACCGCGGCCGACGCCGTGGCGCGGTGGCGGCAGATGCGCGGGCGCACCGGACGGCTGCTGACCGGGCACTGCATCGTCGATCGCACCAATCGGTGCGAGGTCGCCGGGATCGTCGGTACGACCGTGCATTTCGGGCAGCCCACCGATGCCGAGATCGATGCCTACGTCGCGACCGGTGAGCCGCTCGAGGTCGCCGGCGCCTTCACGCTCGACGGCCTGTCGGCCCCGTTCATCGACGGCGTCGACGGGGATCCCGGCAACGTCATCGGGGTGTCGCTGCCGCTCGTGCGCGCCCTGCTCCTCCAACTCGGCGTAGACATCACATCGCTATGGCGCTGACGATCGGCAACATCCGGGTCGACCCACCGGTCGTCCTCGCGCCGATGGCCGGCGTCACCAACACCGCGTTCCGCCGGCTGTGTCGTCAGCACGGGGCCGGCCTCTACGTGAGCGAGATGGTGAGTGCGCGGGCCCTGGTCGAAGGCACGTCACGCACCCAGCGCATGGTGACCTTCGGCGACGACGAGGACATCCGCAGCGTGCAGCTCTACGGCGTGGATCCCGGCACCGTCGCTCGCGCCGTGTCGATGTTGATCGACGACATCGGCGTCCACCACATCGACCTCAACTTCGGTTGCCCGGCGCCCAAAGTCACGCGACGAGGCGGCGGCGCGGCGTTGCCGGTGCGGCGCGCACTGTTCCGCGACATCGTCTCTGCGGCCGTCGGCGCCGCCTCGCTGTCGGCGGTGCCGGTCACGATCAAGCTGCGAATCGGCGTCGACCTCGAACACGTCACCGCGTTCGAGGCCGGTCGCATCGCCGAAGACTCGGGCATCGCCGCCGTATCGCTGCACGCGCGGACGGCTGAGCAGCTGTACTCCGGCCAGGCGGACTGGTCGGCCATCGCCACGCTGAAGGCGGCGGTTGCGTCGATCCCGGTGCTCGGCAACGGCGACATCTGGGAGGCCGGCGACGCGCTGCGCATGATGGCGGCGACGGGATGCGACGGCGTGGTGATCGGGCGGGGTTGCCTGGGCCGCCCGTGGCTGTTCGGTGACCTGGCCGACCGCTTCGCCGGCCGCCCGCCGCGGACGCCGCCGGCCCTGGGCGCGGTCATCAACACCATGCGCATCCACCTCGGCCTGCTGATCGATCTGCTGGGCGAGAACCTCGGTCCGCGGGACTTTCGCAAGCACGTCGGCTGGTATCTCACGGGCTTCCCGTTGGGCGGGGCCACCCGCCGCGCCCTGGCCAGCATCGACTCGTTGGCCGAATTCGAGACGCTCGTCGCGCCGCTGGATGCGGCGCTGCCGTTCCCCGAGGTCGCGCACCGGGCCGCCCGTGGCCACACGCACGGGCCGCGCCGGGTCACCGTCCCGACCGGGTGGTTCGACGCCGTCGACGATCCCACGCCGCCGGTCGGTGCCGACGTGCTCGTCTCCGGCGGCTGACCTCGCGTTTTGCCGGCGTTAGTCTCGCTGTATGTCTGAGAGCGAGAACCCAGCAATCGACGCACCGACTCCAGCGCCGAGCCGGCCCAGGACGAATCAGGACTGGTGGCCGAACCAGCTGGACCTGTCGGTTCTCCACCAGCACTCGGCCGTGTCCAACCCCATGGACCCGGACTTCAACTACGCCGAGGAGTTCAAGACCCTCGACCTCGACGCGCTCCGGCGCGACGTCAACGAGGTGATGACGACCTCGCAGGACTGGTGGCCGGCGGACTACGGCCACTACGGGCCGTTCTTCATCCGGCTCACGTGGCACGCAGCCGGCACGTATCGCATCGCCGACGGTCGCGGCGGCGCCGGCAGCGGCGACCAGCGCTTCGCCCCGCTCAACAGCTGGCCCGACAACGGCAACCTCGACAAGGCCCGCCGGCTGCTGTGGCCGGTGAAGCAGAAGTACGGCCGCAAGATCTCGTGGGCCGACCTGCTCGTCTTTGCCGGCAACGCCGCCCTCGAGTCGATGGGGTTCAAGACCTTCGGCATGGGCTTCGGGCGCGAGGACATCTGGGAGCCCGACGAGATCATCTGGGGCTCGGAGGACGAGTGGCTCGGCGACGAGCGCTATAGCGGCGACCGGGAACTGGCCGATCCGCTCGGCGCGGTGCAGATGGGTTTGATCTATGTGAACCCGGAGGGGCCGAACGGCAACCCGGATCCGCTGGCGTCGGCGCGAGACATTCGCGAGACGTTCCGTCGGATGGCCATGAACGACGAGGAGACGGTGGCCCTCATCGCCGGCGGCCACACGTTCGGCAAGTGCCACGGCGCCGGCGATCCCGACCTCGTCGGTCCGGAGCCCGAAGGGTGTCCCGTCGAGCATCAGGGCTTCGGGTGGATCAGCAGCTTCGGTTCGGGCAAGGCGAGCGACGCGATCACGAGCGGCCTCGAGGGCGCGTGGACGAACGAGCCCACCAAGTGGGACAACGGCTACCTCGACAATCTCTTCAAGTACGACTACGAGCTGACGAGGAGCCCGGCCGGCGCGCAGCAGTGGACGCCCAAGAACCCCGAGGCCCAGGGCACGGTGCCCGACGCCCACGACCCGTCGAAGCGCCACGCGCCCATGATGCTGACGTCGGACCTGGCGCTGAAGATGGACCCGATCTACGCGCCGATCGCCAAGCGCTTCCACGAGAATCCCGACCAGCTGGCCGACGCGTTCGCCCGGGCCTGGTTCAAGTTGCTGCATCGCGACATGGGCCCGGTCGCCCGTTATCTCGGGCCGTGGGTTCCGGAACCGCAGTTGTGGCAGGACCCGGTTCCCGCCGTCGATCACAAACTGATGGGGCCCAAGAAGATCGCCGACCTCAAGGCCAAGATCCTCGAGTCGGGGCTGTCCATCTCGCAGCTGGTCACCACCGCGTGGGCGTCGGCGTCGACGTTCCGGTTCACCGACAAGCGGGGCGGCGCCAACGGCGCCCGCATCCGCCTGGCGCCGCAGAAGGACTGGGAGGTCAACCAGCCGGCGGAGCTGGCCAAGGTGTTGCAGACGCTCGGGCAGATCAAGAAGGGAACGAAGAACTCGCTCGCTGACCTGATCGTCCTGGGCGGTTGCGCCGCCGTCGAGCAAGCGGCGAAGAAGGCCGGCTACGACATCACTGTCCCGTTCACGCCCGGGCGCACCGACGCGACCCAGGAGCAGACCGACGTCGAGTCGTTCGCGGTGCTCGAGCCGACCGCCGACGGGTTCCGCAACTACCTGCGAAGCGGGGAGAAGTTGGCGCCCGAGACCCTCCTGCTCGAAAAGGCGAACCTGCTGTCGCTGACTGCGCCGGAGATGACTGTCCTCGTCGGTGGCATGCGAACGCTGAACGGCACGCAGACCTTGAGCAACGACTTCTTCGTGCACCTGCTCGACATGAGCACGGAGTGGAAGCCGTCGGTCACCGAGGAGAACCGGTACGAGGCACGCGATCGGAAGACGGGCGAGGTCAAGCGCACCGGCACCGCGGTCGACCTCGTGTTCGGGTCGAACTCGCAGCTCCGCGCCCTCGCCGAGGTCTACGCCAGCGACGACGCCAAGGAGAAGTTCGTCCGCGACTTCGTCAAGGCGTGGGACAAGGTCATGAACCTCGACCGCTTCGACATCGCCTAACTCGACCTGCGACTGCGCACGAGCCGCCCTGGGCAGGGCGCTTCGTGCGCTCTCGCGCTGCGGGCTCACTGGCTGTGTTCAACGGTGCGGATGTCGGCGATCACGCGCACATATAGCGTCAAGGGCCGGTGTGGATCGAAGCTGCGTTCTTGGCCGAAGAGTCCGAATCCGCACGACTTCTTCCCACAGCCCCCCGCTACCGTTGGCCCGTGGCTGACGGTTCGGCGATCGAGTGGACCGAGGCGACTTGGAATCCCACCACCGGTTGTGATCGAGTCTCGCCTGGGTGCGACAACTGCTACGCCCTGACGCTCGCCAGCCGCCTTAAAGCGATGGGCTCGGCAAAGTACCAAGTCGATGGTGATGACCGCACGAGCGGGCCCGGCTTCGCGCTGACAATGCACCGCAATGCCCTCGAGATCCCGCGGCGCTGGCGGCGGCCGCGCAAGGTATTTGTCAACTCGATGAGCGACCTATTCCACCCTGCAGTCACCGACGAGTTCGTGGCGGAGGTTTTCGCGGTGATGGCGACAGTCGGTCAACATCAGTTCCAGGTGCTGACGAAGCGGCCGCAGCGGATGCGCGAGCTTTTGACCACATCGGCGTTTGGTGTAGCGGTTGAAAACGCGGCGCATGGCCAAGAGGGGCTCGCATTCGCGGGCCTCCCGAGTCCAAACGTCTGGCTCGGCGCCTCGATCGAATCGGATCGGTATGTCTGGCGGGCACGGCACGTCCGCGAGACTCCCGCTGCTATCCGTTTCCTGAGCCTCGAGCCGTTGGTCGCCCCGGTGCCATCGCTGGAGTTGGCCGCGATCGACTGGGTGATCGTCGGTGGTGAGAGCGGTGCGGGCGCACGACCGATGGACCCTGGCTGGGTTCGCGAGATCCGCGACGCGTGCCATGACGCTGGCGTCGCGTTCTTCTTCAAACAGTGGGGCGGCATCACTCCAAAGTCCGGGGGACGCGAGCTCGATGGCGTGGTCCATGACGACCTACCCACCGCGGTCGTAGCCTCGTCCCACGAGTCCGAAGCGCCCGAAGCCATCGCCCTATGACGTTCCGCTCTTAGACGAGTCGGACCTTGTGCGAGCGGCGAAGGCGATCAAGCTGCCGAGGCCGAAGACCGCGCTCGACGAGGCGCGCAACTTCCATGGCTGGACGGGCAACAAACTCGAGTTGCTCGCGCTGTATTTCAAGGTGTACCGGCGCGTTGCCGGCAACGGGAGCTACATCGATGGTTTTGCCGGTAGCGGCCGAGTCCGTGTCGAAGGTGTTGTCCGGCCCGGTTCCGCGTCGATTGCGCTGACCAGCGCAACGTTCAAGCACCTGTACCTATTTGAAACACCCAAGGTCGCGGCGACCTTGAGGCGCAACCTGGCGGCCGACTATCCGACGAAGCAGCAACGTTGGACGGCCACCGGTGGCGATTTCAACGAGGAGATCAAGCCGCTCCTCGAAGACCACACAATCCCGATTGAAAAGCCATGCTTCGCCTTCCTCGATCCCGACTCAACGCAGCTCGACTGGGACACGATCAAGGTGCTCGCCGACTACAAGCGGGACCAGGAGCACAAGGTGGAACTGTGGGTGCTTTTCGCAACACATCATGCGCTCTTCCGGTTGATGCCGCGGCGGCGCAGCCCGAAGTTTGCCGAGTCGCCCAGCGCGGCGACTCTCGACCGGGTGATGGGTGGCCGCGAGGCCTGGTGGGATCTCTACGAGCCAGATCGGCGGCCTGGTCAGCTTGTGATTCGGTACCGCGAGCGGATCAAGGCCTTGGGCTACCGCGAGGTCGCAGTGCGCCGCATCATCGATCCGCTAACGCACAAGCCGCAGTACTTCATGGTCCACGCAAGTGATCACCAGGCGGCGTTCAACCTTATGCACTGGGCTGCGGGGCAACTTCACATGCCCGAGGACGCTGAGCAGCTAGAGCTACTCGGGGGCGGCGAAGATTAGCGCCCTACCACGATCGTCGACGGGCCCTCGGGGCTCCGTGGACGGGACCGTCAGGTGCGGCTCGACGAGCCCTAAGCGAGGCAGCGCAGGGGTTGGCCGTCGTTGTAGGTGACCATGTCGGCGAACGCTTGGGGGTCGGCGGGCGCGCCGAGTGGTTCGCCGCGCAGTTCTGAGTAGGCGCGGTACAGGTTGCCGACGATGCGCTCTGGATCGAGGAGCGCGGCGAAGTCGCCGAGGTCGGTCGCTAGGGCGAGGTCGAGCGGCGGCGTTCCGGCGTCGAACCCGCGCCGTGCGACCTCCTGCACGAATTGCAGGTAGTTAACCTGCGCGTCGATGGCCGACGCCGTGCACACGGCGCCGTGGCCGGGGACGATGACGTCGGGCTGCAAGGCGCGCAGGCGTTCGAGCGCGGCGAGGCTGCCGGCGACCGAACCCATGACGACGAACGGCGTGCCGCCGTTGAACACCAGGTCGCCGGCGAACAGGATGCGCGAATCTGGGAGCCAGGCGACGATGTCGTTGGTCGTGTGGGCTGGGCCCATGAACTGCAGCTCGACCTTGCGTTCGTCGGCGTAGACGTTGAGCCGGTCGTCGAAGGTGACGAACGGCGGCGCGACGGCCAGCTCGCCCCACTCGACGCCCTGGAAGAACGCGCTGGCGATGTGACCTGACGCCAGCACCTCGTCGCGGCAGCGCTCGTGGCCCACGATCGTCGCCGCGGGCAGCAGGTAGTTGCCGTGGGTGTGGTCGCCGTGGTGATGGGTGTTGACCAGCGTGCGCAGCGGATCTGGGCTGATTGCGCCGATCGCGTCGATGAGGGCCCGCGTCCGCCGCTCGGTGAAGCACGTGTCGATTACCGTCACGCCGCCCCCGCCGGTGAGGAACCCGCAGTTGTTGAGGCCCCACGAACCGTCGAGTTGCACGTAGGCGTAGACGCCGTGGCCGACCTGCTCGACGACCGGCGGCGGGATGTCCGGGTGGTCGTGGTTATCGCTCGGGGCGCTCATGGCGTAAAACAATGTCAGTGGATCGTCGTGGGTGGCTGTACGTCGCGGTTGGCGCGGTGTCGCCGGTCGCCGCCGCCGGTGGGCTGCTGATCGTCCGCGACCGCCTCGACAACACGAGCATCGCCTTGCTGCTTGTTGTCGTCATCGTCGCGGTCGCGACCTCGGGTCGCCGCTTGGCGGCGTTCGTGGCCGCCCTGTCCGCCGCCGGGTCGTTCAACCTCTTCTTCACCCACCCCTACCTGTCGCCGCGGATCAGCTCGTCAACGGACCTCGAGACCGGCCTCTTCCTCCTGATCGTTGGTCTGGCCGTCGGGGAGTTGGCGGCGCGCGGCCGTCGTTTTCAGCAGACCGCGGCGTCGCGCTCGCAGGAACTCGAACGGTTCCACGGGCTGGCGGGCCAGGTGGCGCTGGACCCGACGTCGGACTTCGTGGTCATGACAGTCGCCGTACAGCTTGCGCAGCAATTGGACCTGGCCGATTGTCGCTTCGAGATCGATTACAAGGACGAGCGGGCTGTCCCTCGCATCGAGCGGGACGGCACGATCTGGTGGGGTGTGAACCCGTGGCCGATCCACGAGCACGGCCTGCCGCCGTGGGGGGTCGAGCTGCCCGTCTGGGGTCACGGCCGCCAGATCGGCCGTTTCATCCTGGTGCCGAAGTCGGCGGTGCCGGTCGAGCCCGCTGTATTGATGAGCGCGGTCGTATTGGCTGACCAAGCCGGTGCCGCCCTCGCGGCTGGAATGACGCCCGCATGATCGAAGGAGAGCAGTTGAGTCAGATCGAGGAACTCGAGCAGGCCCTCGCGCCGACCGGTGGCATCCCGGGACCGCTCCCGGTAGCGCCGCCGATCACGCTGCCCTCACACCCCCGCGGTTACCGCTTCAAGAACCGGCTGCTCGGCCGGCCGCTCGACACCGAGCAGCTGCAGCACGAGCGGCTGGGCAAGCCGACCGCGCTCGCGGTGTTCGCGTCGGACAACCTGTCGTCGTCGGCCTACGCGACCGAGGAGATCCTCCGCGTGCTCCTTCCCGTCGTCGGGGTGGCCGCCTTCTCGCTCGTCGTGCCGCTCTCGCTGGCGATGATCGTCATCCTCGCCTTCCTGATCCTGTCGTACCGCGAGACGATCAAGGCCTATCCGAAGGCGGGCTCGGCCTACCTCGTCACCAAGGACAACCTGGGCGAGGTGCCGGCACTCATCGCCGGGACGTGTCTGCTGCTGGACTACGTCCTCACCGTGGCGGTCTCGGTCGCGGCCGGCACCGCGGCGCTGGCGTCGGCGTTCCACGCGCTGAGCCCGTGGCGCCTGCCGATCGCCATCGGGTTTGTCGTGCTCATCGCGTTCATGAACCTGCGCGGCATCCGCGAGTCGGGCCGCGTGTTCGCGGTGCCGACGTACTTCTTCATTGTGATGATGGGCGTGCTCATCATCACCGGCTTCGTCAAGCTCTTCGGCGGCGATCTGCCGGTCGAGTCGCTCTCCCACGAGGGACTCGTCGCCACCGGTACACCGGGCGGCGGACTGTTCTACGGCGCCGCGTTGTTCGTGGTGCTGCACGCGTTCGCCAGCGGCGGCGCCGCCGTTACCGGCGTCGAGGCGATCTCCGACGGCGTCCCCGCGTTCAAGGTGCCCGAGTGGCGCAACGCGCGCCAGACGCTCGTCGTAATGGGGACGATGCTGGGCGTGATGTTCGTGGGCCTGTCGGTCCTCGCCGCGCACATGCACGTGGCGCCGTTCGAGGAAGGCACGCCGACCGTGATCTCGGAGATCGGTCGGCTCGTGTTCGGCGCATCGACCACTGGGCGCGTGCTGTTCTTCGCCTTACAAGCGGCAACGATGTTGATCCTCGTCCTGGCGGCCAACACCGGCTTCGCCGACTTCCCCCGGCTCGCCTCGTTCCAGGCGGCGGACAACTTCTTGCCCCGCCAGCTGACCAAGCGAGGCCACCGCCTCGTGTTCAGCAACGGGATCATCGCCCTCTCGGTCGCGGCGATCGTGTTGCTCATCGTTACTCGCGCCAGCGTCGAGCACCTGATTCCGATGTACGCGGTCGGCGTGTTCACGTCGTTCACGCTCTCGCAGACGAGCATGACTAAGCGCCACCTCCGGCTACGCGAACCAGGCTGGAAGAAGGGCGTCGCCATCAACGGGTTCGGCGCGTTCCTCTCGACCGCGACCGCGTTGATCTTTGCCGTCACCAAGTTCGTCCACGGCGCGTGGGTGATCATCCTCGCCGTCCCGATCATGGTGCTGATGCTGCGACGCCTGGCCAAGCAGTACACGGCCGAAGCGGTCGAGCTCGAGGCCGACGTGCCGCGGGCGGCGACGGCGCGCATCCTCGATCGTCACGTCGTCCTGGTGCTGCTCGACCGGCTCGACCTGGCCGCCGCCCGCGCCATTCAGTACGCCCGAACGCTCACACCCGACGAACTGCGCGCCGTGCACTTCGTCCTTGACCCGCTGCGGGCCGAAGAGCTGGCCGAGCAGTGGCGCCGGCTCGGGCTCACGCGCATCCCGCTCGAGTTGCGTCAGTGTTCGGATCGCCTGCTCGACCGAGCCGCCATCGCGGTAACCGCCGAGGCCCTGGCCGACGGTCGCACCGAGGTGTCGATCCTCGTGCCGGACCGTCAGTACAAGGGCTGGCTCAACCGGATCCTGCACGACCGGACGGCCGAGGGCATCGTCGAGCAGGTGTCGCGCATGCCCCACGCCAACGTGACGCGCGTCCCGTACCACCTCGGCACGCCGGCGTCGTGGGACGACGTCGCGCCGCGCCAGGCCTACGCGCGTGGATCGCTCGACCAGCGCAACTGGGGCGAGCCGATGCCGATGTCGCCGACCGGCAACGGCGGCGTCATTACTGCGGCGGTCCCGAACACCGTCGCCATCGGCG
Organism: Acidimicrobiales bacterium; assembly: GCA_035649535.1. GTDB lineage: Bacteria > Actinomycetota > Acidimicrobiia > Acidimicrobiales > JACDEA01 > JACDEA01. The sequence goes on from DASRJI010000005.1 coordinate 15,751, forward strand.
GCGTCCGCTGGCGCCAGCGCGTCCGCATCGCGGGCACGATCCGTTCGACGCGCGTGCAGCCGAGCGGCGGGGTGCCGACGCTCGAGTGCGTCGTGTCCGATGCGACCGGCAGCATGTCCGTGGTGTTTCTGGGTCGGCGCCAGGTCGCCGGCCTCGAGATCGGCCGCCGCGTGATCGCCGAAGGCATGGTCGGCAGCCACGGAGGCCGCCTCGCCATCCTCAACCCCGTTTACGAGTTGTTGTCGTCCTAGCTACAGGGACTGCAGCCGCGGCTTGACTGTGTCGGCGAAGAGGCGGAGGTTGCGCTCGGCCTCGTCGATCGGCATGTCGGCGTAGGAGCAGACGGCGACGAACGTCTCGGCGCTGACCATCGAGCGCACGTCCATGATCTTCTCGTAGCACTGGTCGGGGGTGCCGTAGATCTGGAGGTCGACGAAGAAGTCGACGCCGCTCTGCTCGCCGTACTTGTTGAGCGCGTCGGACATCTTCCCGTAGTACTCGTAGCCCTTGGTCTTGCCGAAGTGGTCGCCGGCGAGCTGATAGTGCTCCATGACGCTGTGGTAGTAGCCGCCGATGTACTTGGTGGCCATCTCCTTGGCCCGGTCGCCGTCCTCGTCGCAGAACACCCAGCCGGCGGTGACGGTCGGCGGCGCTTCGACGTCGTTGACCTCGCGGAAGATGCCGCGGTACGTATCGAGCTCGGCCATCATCGAGTCCCACGGCTTCTGCGGGATGATCAGAATGCCGACGCCCAGCTCGGCCATGATCTTGCTCGACTCAGGCGACACCGCCGCCGCGTAGGTCCGCCCCTTGAACGACTTGAACGGCCGGGGCCGGAGCTCGCGATGCGGCTGCGAGAAGTGGGTCCCCTCGTACTTGACGTAGCCGTCCTCGAGCCCGGCCAGGATCATCTCGGCCGCCTCGACGAAACGCTCGCGGGACTCGTCCATCGGGATGCGGAAGCCGCCGAACTCGACCTGGCCGAGGCCGCGGCCCATGCCGAAGATCATGCGTCCGCCCGACAGGTTGTCGAGCATCGACACCTGCTCGGCGACCCGGATCGGGTCGTGCCACGGCAGCACGACGACCATCGAGCCGAGCTGAACCTTGGTGGTGCGCCCGGCCATATAGGTCAGGAACTGCACGACGTCGGGGCACATCGTGTAGTCGGTGAAATGGTGCTCGACGCCCCAGATCGACTCGAACCCGAGCGGCTCGGCCAGATCCGCGAGCCGTAACTCGTCCTGGTAGACCTCGGCGTCCGAGCGCTCGGTCGAGGCCTGGAAGATCGATGCGTATCCGACGTGCATGGCGTCATCCTTACACTTCGGACCCATGGGTGAACGGCTGGCGGCGGCGTTGCGCGACGCATTGCGGGCCGACCCCGACGACCGCTGCCTGGAGTTCGACGGCGAATGGTGGACGCGCGGCGAGCTGGCGGGGCAGGTCGCCGCCCTCGACGGCGAGCTGACAGCCGCCGGCTTCGGGCCCGACGCCGCGGTTGGCGTGATGATGCGCAACGACCCGGCCACTGTTGTCGCCGTCGTTGCGCTGCTGTCGACCCAGCGAACGCTGATCGTGTTCCGCGCGCACCTGCCGCCGGACGCGCGCCGGGCCGACGTCGTCGCCCGCGGCGTCAGCGCGCTCATCGACGGCGGATTGTCGGTTCTCGGCGCGCCCGGCGATGGGCCGTCGATGCCAGGTGTCGCCGTCGAGATGCTGACGAGCGGCACCACCGGCCCCCCCAAGCGGGTGCCCTTGCTGTACACGACGTTGGAAGCCTCGATCCTCGACGGTGCGGCGCGGCCATCGTCGGACGCCCGCATCGTCTGGGCGCCGATGACGCACCTCGGCGGCATCTGGGGTGTGCTCCAAACGTTGCTGGGCGGCCAGCAGCTCGTCTTGATGGAGCGCTTCGAGGTCGACGGTTGGGTGAAGCGGGTCCGCGACCACCGTCCGGCCGTCACCGGCCTACCCCCCGCCGGCCTCCGCCAGGTCCTCGACGCCGACGTCGACGCCGCCGACCTGTCGTCGTTGCGCGCCATCACCACCGGCACCGCGCCGGTGAAGCCCGAGTTGGTCACTGAGTTCGAGGCGCGTTACGACATCCCCGTCCTCGTCACGTATGGCGCGACCGAGTTCGCCGGGCCCATCGCTGGCTGGACGGTGGACGACCGTCGGGCGTTCGGCGCGACCAAGGTGGGGAGCGTCGGCCGGCCTTACGCGGGCGTCGAGACGCGCGTGGTTGACGGTGTCCTCGAGGTGCGCGGTGCGCGGCTGGGCGAGGCGTGGCTGCGGACGAGCGACTTCGCCCACGTCGACGAGGACGGGTTCGTCTATATCGACGGTCGGGCCGACGACGCCATCGTGCGCGGCGGTTTCAAGGTGTCGGCGGGTGCGGTCGCCGCCGTGCTCGAAGAACACCCTTCGGTCGGCGCCGCCGCGGTCGTCGGCCTCCCGGACGAACGCCTCGGCGAGGTCCCGGTCGCGGCGGTGGAGGCCGCGGTGGGCGGGCCCGCCCCCGACCCGGCCGCGCTCGACGCCTTCCTGCGCGAGCGGCTTCCCTCCTACCAAGTCCCGGTCACGATCCGTGTCGTCGACGAGTTGCCCCGCAATCCCACGCTCAAGGTCGACGCCGTCGCCGTGCGCCGACTATTCAGTTGAGCCGATGAACGAGTTCACACGCGACGGGCTCACGTTCGATGTGAGCGATGAGGGGTCACCCGACGGCGACGCCATCGTCCTGCTCCACGGCTTTCCCGAAACCAAGGAGTCGTGGGACGCCGTGGTGCCGACCCTTGTCGCGGCCGGGCATCGGGTGCTGCGGCCCGACCAGCGCGGCTACTCGCCGCGAGCGCGACCTCGCGGTCGCCGCGCGTACCGCAGCAGCGAGTTGGTCGCCGACGTCCTCGCGCTGGCCGACGCGGCCCGCGTCGACACGTTTCATCTGGTCGGCCACGACTGGGGCGGCGCGGCGGCGTGGGCGACCGCGATCGCCCACCCTGATCGCGTCGAGAGCCTCACCGTCTTGTCGACGCCGCACCCGCGGGCGATGGTTCAGTCGATGGTGCGCAGCACGCAGCTGCTGCACTCCTGGTACATGCTCGCCTTCCAGTTGCCGTGGGTTCCCGAGCGCATGTTCGGGGGACGCCAGGCCCGCAAGAGCCTCGTCCGCTCCGGTCTCCCCGCCGAAAAAGTGGCGTTCTATCTCGAGCGGATTGGCGACATGACCGGTGCCATCAACTGGTACCGCGCCCTCCCGTTCTCGCCTCCGGCGCGCAACGCGCCGGTGACGGTGCCGACCACCTACGTGTACAGCACCGGCGACTTCGCGCTCGGGCGTAAGGCGGCCGACCTCACGGCGAGGCACGTGACCGGTCCGTACCGGTACGAAGTCCTCGACGGCGTGAGCCATTGGATTCCCGAGGAAGCGCCCGACGCCGTTGCCCGGCTCATTCTCGAGAATGTCGGGTCTAGTTGATGTTGCGCTCGCGGCCCACCCAGTAGGGGTCGCGCAGTTCACGCTTTAGGAGCTTCCCCGATGGGTTGCGGGGGAGGACGTCGGTGAAGTCGACCGACGTCGGGCACTTGAAGCCGGCGAGCCGCTCGCGCGAGTAGCTGATGATCTCCTGCGCGGTGGCCTCGCTGCCGTCAGCGAGGACGACGACCGCCTTGACGGTCTCGCCCCATCGATCGTCGGGCACACCGATGACGGCGACGTCGGCGATCGCCGGGTGCAGGGAGAGCACGTTCTCGATCTCGGCCGGATACACGTTCTCGCCGCCCGAGACGATCATGTCCTTGACCCGGTCGGTCAGGAAGACGAAGCCTTCCTCGTCGAGATAGCCGGCGTCGCCGGTCTTGAACCAGCCGTCGTCGGTGAAGGCGGCGGCGTTGGCCTCGGGCTTGTTCCAGTAGCCCTTCATGTTCTGGACCGATCGGCTCCACAACTCGCCGACCGCGCCGGGGGGCTGGTCGCTGCCGTCCTCGGGGTTGATGACCCGCATCTCGACCCACGGGTAGGGCCGCCCGGCCGATCGCAGCAGGTGCGCTCGCGGCCCCTCGGGATCGTGGTCCTCCGGCGACAGCTGCGTGATGGCGCCGGTGGTCTCGGTGAGCCCGTACACCTGGATGAAGTCGCAGCCGAACGTCTGCATCGACTTCAGCAAGACGTCGTTGGTGATCGGCGAGGCGCCGTAGACGATCGAACGCAGCATCGAATAGTCGCCCTCGGCCGCGCTCGGAATCGTGCAGAGGAACTGGAGCATGGCCGGCACGAACAAGGCGTTGGTGACCTTGTGCTTGGTGAGGCCTTCGAGGATCTCCATCGGATCGAACTCGCGGTAGAGCAGCGACGTCACGCCGGCCCACATCCCGACCAAGGCCCAGCCGCTGCCGCCGATGTGGAACAGCGGCATGCAGACGACGTTCGTCGAGCCGCTGTCGATGCGCCACATGCGCGCCGCTTCGTCCATCAGCGCGCCGAGATTGGTGTTGGTGAGCATGGCGCCCTTGGGCAGACCGGTCGTGCCCGACGTGTAGAGCTGGAGGGCGATGTCGTCGGCGGTCGTCGGCGTCTCAGGATCAACGGCGTCGTGGCCGCCGATCCATGACTCGAACGTCTCGTACGTGTCACTGTCGCCGAGGACGACGATCTTCTTCACCGTCTGCAGCGCGCCTTCGATCTCGTCTACGACGCGGACAAACTCCGGCCCGACGAACAAGACGCGCGCCCCGGCGTCGTTCAGCGTGTACTCGACCTCGGGCGGCGCCAGTCGCCAGTTGATGGCGACGTTGACGGCGTTGATCATCCCGCCGCCGAACAACACCTCGAAGAACTCCGGACCGTTCTTGTCGAGGAACGCGATGCGGTCCTCGCCGGTGACGCCTTCAGCGAGTAGCGCCTGGGCGACCTTTGCCGCACGGCTGTGCATCTGGCCCCACGTGATGTTGCCGCCCTCGTAGACCATCATCGTCGCGTCGCTGCGGCCGGCGTTGAGCTGCTTGCGAAGCGTGCGTGCTACGGACCAGTCCATCTCATGACGATATGCCGGTCGGGCAGGCGACGCCGGTGCCGCCGATGCCGCAGTAGCCGCCGGGGTTCTTGGCCAGATACTGCTGGTGGTAGTCCTCGGCGTAATAGAAGGGCGGCGCGTCGGCGATCTCGGTGGTGATCTCGCCGTAGCCCGCGTCGCGCAGCATCTTGGCGTACGCGTCGCAGGACGCTTCGGCCGCCTTGCGTTGCTCGGGCGAGTACGTGTAGATGACCGACCGGTACTGCGTGCCGACGTCGTTGCCCTGCCGCATGCCTTGCGTCGGATCGTGGTTCTCCCAGAAGACCCGCAGCATCTCGTCGTAGCTCGTCACCTTCGGATCGAAGACGACGAGCACGACCTCGGCGTGGCCAGTGCGGGTCGAGCACACCTCCTCGTACGAGGGGTTGGGCGTGTAGCCACCGGCGTAGCCCACGGCCGTCGAGTAGACGCCGTCGGACTCCCAAAACTTGCGCTCGGCACCCCAGAAGCAGCCCATCCCGAACACCGCCTGCTCGAGCCCGTCCGGGAACGGCGGGGCGATGGGGTGGAAGTTCACGAAGTGTTTGGCGGGAATCGGCATCGTCGTCGAGCGGCCAGGAAGCGCCTCGGTCTCGTCCACCATCTGGGTCTTGTGCTTGCCGAACATGTCTCTATGGTCTCGCGAATCGGCGACGTGTTACGACCGCGACGAAGGCGACGCTGAGGATCGGCGTAATCGGGACCCGGGCGCCAGTGGCCGGCAGTTCGTCGCGCCCGACGGCGCCGGCCAGGACGGCGTCGCCACCGGCGGCGCTGAGCGCGATGTGGACTGTGTGCGTCGTCCAGTAACCGCCGGCGGTCTCCGCTGCCGTTGCCTCCACGCCGTACTGCTCGGCGGTGTGCGACGGGCCGAGGTCGACCGCATGCGGCTGAGGATGAACGGCAGGTGCCGTTCGCGCAGCCACATCGACCACCATCGCCATGCGTGCCCGCCCTCGGTCTCGCGGTAGTCGTCGGCGCCTTTGTGGCCAACCGCCTTCAGTTGATCTTGGAAGTACTGGTTGTCGAGGCGGAACGACTGCTCGAACGCCCACGTAGTGCACAGGTCGACGGTGACATCGCTTGAACACGACGCGCCCCAGTCGAAGGTGAGGTCGACGTCGTCGAGGTTGCCGGCCAGGTCGGCTGGCGTCTGGCCGTGGCCGTAGGCCGGATCGTCCATGGCGTTGCCCCACCCGCCGAAGCTGCGCCCGCCGAGATTCGCCGACATGGCCCCGGCGACCGAAAACAGGTCGGGCGCCTTGGCCGCAAGATGCATGGCGCCGTAGCCGCCGTTGGAGAGGCCGTCGATCGCCCGGGAGCGGCGGTCGGCGATCGTCCGGTAGTGACGATCGATGTACGGAACCACCCATCGCAACACGTACTCCTCGATGCGGAGGCTGCCGTCGATGGCGTCGTACCACTGGCCGTCGGTTCCGTCGGGGCTGACGACGATCAACGCGTTGCGGTGGTCGCGCGCGTACGCCTCATCCATCGTCCTCTGGACCTCACCGAGCGTCATCCAGTTGCCTTGATCGCCACCGCCACCGTGGAGCAGGTAGAGGCTCGGATAGTGCCGAGTGCTGGTCGCGTAGTCGGGCGGGAGATAGATGCACACGCCGGCGGTGAAGGCGAGCGAACCGTCCGCGCGGCGCGGCCCGGCCGGGAGTTTGCGGATCACGGTCGAGCCGGCCGCTGACTTCTGACCATGACAGGCCTGCGGTGGCGGTTGGTAGCCGGCGTTGTTGAACGAGTTGCGTCCGGCGGCGCCGTTGTCCTCCGACGGCGCCAGTTCGTCGCCGGCAGCCAGGGCGCGCGGCGCGAGCGGCATGGCTGCACAAAGGCACAGCGCGATCCCCAGCAAGACCCGCTTGATCATTCGAACGCGCTGATTATCGCCCCAAAGCGCGCCACCTGCTCGGCGCCGTCGAGGTTGGGCAGGTTCACGATCGCCGTCTGCACCCCGGCTTCGGCTAGCGCGCGGAATCGGCCGGTGTGATCGTCGATGGTCGCCGCGCCGACCGACGCCGCGAACGATTCGGCGTTTGCCCGCTCCGGGCGCAACGCGTCGGTGATCGTCGAGAGGTCCTTCGCATCAGACCCGACGACGGCGCGCGACAAGTGCGTGATCGTGATCTCACTCGGGTCGCGTCCGACCTCCGCGCAGTGCTGGTGCAGCACCTTGACCTTGTGGCGCACCGTGTCGGCGTCGCCGAACAGGTTGCACGCGTCGGCGTACTGAGCGACGAGTCGCAGCGTGCGCTTCTCGCCCGAGCCGCCGACCATGATCGGGACGTGCTCCTGCAACGGCCGCGGGTAACACATGGCCTCGGGCACTTTCACGATCTTGCCGTCGAACGCCGGTGAGCCCGGACCCCACAACACCGGCAGCAGCTGGAGGGCGTCCTCGAGCAATGCGAACCGCTCGCCCAGCGGCGGGAACTCCCACCCGTAGGCCAGGTGCTCGCGCTCGAACCACGCGGCGCCGACGCCGCAGATCGCCCGACCACCGGACAGGACGTCGAGCGTGGCGACGATCTTTCCGAGGTGGGCGATGTTGCGGTACGTCACGCCCGTCACCAGGGTGCCGAGCCGCACGCGCTCGGTGACGCCGGCGAGGTACCCGAGCGTCGTGTAGCTGTCGAGCATCTCCTGCCACTCCCGCCCGACCTGCGGGATCTGGAAGAAGTGGTCCATCACCCACAAGCTCTCGAAACCGGCGCCGTCGGCCGCCCGGCCGATGGCGGCGAGGCGATCACGCAGCTCGGCGGGACCGCCCGACCACGTGAAGTTGGGAATCTGCAAACCGAAGCGCAGCGTCATGGGATCCTCTCGTTGTCGGGCGGCGGCCGCCGGTGCGGCGAGCACGTCGGGCGCCACCAGCTCGATCACGTCCGTCGGCGCGTGCACGCCATCGAAGCCTTCGTCGGCGATCGTGCGCCGGACACCTTCCAAGTCGGCCAGTTGCTTCTTGAACACCTGCGCCGGCACGGCCGGCAGGCCGCGCTCCTTGATGCGGGCGCGGCATACATCGGGCGGTGTCTCGAACAACACGGCATGCACCGGCACGCCGTGTTTGCGCGCCGCGGCGACGTAGGCCCGCCGGCGCTTGCCGTCGAGGGCTAGCGAGTCGACCACCGCGACCAGGCCGCGCTTCAAGCGCCGTTCGACAATGAGATCGAGCACCGCGAAGGCGTCGGTACCGGCGCGCTGGTCGTGGTCGTCTTCGCCGACCATGCCGCGCAGCCGGTCCGTCGACACGACCTGGCCGGCGCGGAATGCGTTGTTCGCCCACGTCGACTTGCCCGCGCCCGATGTCCCGATGAGGACGACGAGACACGGCGCCGGGAGGCGCAGTGGTAAGGCTTTGGTTACAGCAAGCCCTCCCAGGCCTCGCGCTCGGCGCGGTCGGGATCGTCGACGACGTCCGACGCCAGGTCGAACCGCATGACCTTGCGATCGCCGGCCGAGTACTGCGGCCAGCCGCCGCCGGGTTGGCCGGTGCGGGCGAACGTGTGCCAGGCGGTGTGCATGGCCTCGGCCATCGCCACCATCTCGTCCGACGCCGGCCCGGTGAACATGCTCGAGCCGGGCGCGTCGAGGTTGTTGAACACAAACGGGATCTCGAGCGCGTGGCACGCGCCGAGCTGGCCGCCGAACACCGGTGTCGCCCAGTCGAATCGGTACATGTACACGGTGTTGCCCAGCGCCGACTGGCGCTCGGCGAGCCGAGTAGCCGGGATGCGGAACACCTGATCGGTCGAGATCGCGCTCCAGAGTTCGGCTGGTGACGCGTCGGGGCGGCTCGCCTTGTAGGTGTCGAGCAGGGCTGCCGCACGCGTCTCGTCCTTGAGGGCGGCGGCGGCTCGCCGCAGCATCTTGGCGTCGTCGAGGTCGTTGAGACCCGGATCGAGCATGCCGAACAGCTTCATCTCGTCGCGCGTGGTGCCGATCAGGATGGCGACGTCGGTCGCGCTCCCGGCGCCGATGGCGTCGATCGGCGCCTGCGGCAACACGATGCCGTCGACGACCGGCGCGAACGCCAGCCCGCCGCTCGCCGCCGTCTTCGGGAGCAAAGCGGCCTGCGCCGCCATCACGTCGGCCAGCGGAAGCTCCTGCAGCCGGGCGACGCCGTCGGCATCCGCGGTGAGACCGGCCTCGGCGAGGAACTGACGGGCGATGTCGGTGGCCGCCTCGGGCTCGCGTGCGTGGTGCGCGGCGCCGCTCTGCGGGATGGCCTTCACGAACAGGCCCTTGGCCGACGGGAGGCCGAGCAGTGTGCCGACGCTCATGGCGCCGGCCGACTCGCCGAACGCGGTGACGTTGTTGGGATCGCCGCCAAACGCTTCGATGTTGTCGCGCACCCACTCGAGCGCCGCGACCTGGTCGAGGATGCCGACGTTGCCGCTGCCGCTCCCGGCGAATGCGTCGCCGCCGAGCTCGTCGAGGTGGAGGAAGCCGAGCGCGCCGAGTCGGTAGTTGATCGTCACCAGCACGACGTCGCCGTTGCGCGCGAACGACGTCCCGTCGTACCAGGGCGTCGAGCCCGATCCGGTGACGAACGCGCCACCGTGGATCCACACCATCACGGGCCGCTTGGCGCCGTCGGGCGCCGGCGTGAAGATGTTGAGCGTGAGGCAGTCGGCCTCGCTCTGCTCGGGCACTGGACCGCCGAACATCTGCTCCATCGGCGACGGCGTCTGCGGCGCGGTGGGCCCGTAGCGCGTCGCGTCGCGCACGCCTGTCCACGACTCAGCCGGCTGCGGCGCACGGAAGCGCAGCGCGCCTACCGGCGGTGCCGCGTACGGGATCCCTTTGAACACGTGGATGTCGTCGTGGGTCGTCCCGGCGACCGACCCCAGCGTCGTCTCGACAGTCGTCATGGGTGCATAACGTACTTACATGCCTCGTCCGCGCGCCCTGGTCACCGGAGCATCAAGTGGCATCGGGTTGGCCTTCGCTCGCCAACTCGCGCGGGGCGGCTACGACCTCGTCGTCGTCGCCCGCAGCGCGGGTCGTTTGCACGAACTGGCCGAGGAGCTCAAGCGCGAGCACGGGGCCGAGACCGAGGTGCTCACCGCCGACTTGAGTGCCGACGCGGGCATTGCCGCGGTCGAGGCCCGCCTCGCCGCCGCGACCGGGCCCGTCGACGTGCTCGTCAATAACGCCGGCGTCGGCACGTTCGGTCGTTTCGTCGACCTGCCCATTGCGAGCGAGATCGACGAGATCGAACTGAACGTGGTGGCGCTGGTCCGGCTCACGCGCGCCGTGCTCCCGGGTCTGATCGAGCGCGGAACCGGCGGCGTGATCAACGTCGCGTCACTGGCTGCCTACCAGCCCGGGCCGTTCGAGGCGACCTACTGCGCGACCAAGGCGTTCGTGAACAGCTTCAGCCAGGCCGTGCACGAGGAGGTGAGGGGCGCCGGCGTCACCGTGTTGTCGCTGTGCCCCGGGTTCACCATCACCGAGTTCCAGGAGCGGGGCGGTGCCGACACGTCGAAGCTGCCGTCGTTCGCATCGCAGACCGCTGACGAGGTCGTCACCGGCGCGCTCAAGGCGTTCCGCCGCGGCCGGGCGGTGCACATTCCCGGCGGCTCCAACAAGGTGCTGGTCGCCACCGCGCGACTTTCGCCGCAGCGTGTCGCCCGCAAGATGGCGGCCATGGTCGGCCGCCGTCTCGCCCGCATCTAGGCACGCCCACCAGCCCCTTCGCGGCCCCAACCTCTCCAAAATTCCAAGAACGGGTGCTGGAATCGGGTCAATCCGCCCGACGCGGTGGTTTTGGAGAGGTTTCGGATCGTGACGGGTGCGTCAAGTGACGTGGTGCGCCCTCCTAGACTTGTCACCCCATGCGGTCGCGCCGGCTCCGATTCGCGCTCTTCGCGGTGATTCCGCTCGCCGCGAGCGTGTTCCTGACGCCGCCGCCCGCGCGCGCGACCGAGGGGACCGAGACCAAGCTTCTGTGGCTGGATCAATCCGGGCAGCCCACCGGCATCACCAAGTTCTACGTGAGCGTGACGAATACCGACGGGAGCGCCGCTCCGCCGGTTTGCACGAGCGGCACCTGTGCCTCAGAGACACTCATCACGATCAAGTACGACGGGAACACCTTCACGCAGCCCCTGCGGAAGGTTGACCCCGACCACACCAACGCCGCCCTGACTGACCCCTTTGAGCGCGACCTGGGCGTCACGCCGCACTATCTGACCGCGGCGTACCCAGGCAAGGCAGACGCCTTCTCTGCCAGCAACGACGAGTTGGGTTTGGCCGTCGGCGCGTTCACCGCTGACCCCGAGCCGGGCAAGCAGGGCGAGCTGGTCACGTTCACGTTGAGCTTGTCGATCTCGACGGCCACGCCCGGCGACCGCAAGCCCAGCGGCGCCGTGCAGTTCGCCGACAACGACGGCCATGCCTCCGGGCCCGTGCACCCGCAGTTGAACGCCAAGTACGAGGCGTCGTGGACGATCGGGCAGCGCACCGGCCGTTGGGTCGTCGTAGCCAACTGGCCGGGTACCGACTTCTTCCTGCCCGTTCGGATCGCCCGCGAGCATCAGGTCCTCGCGGGCGAACCCGGCCCGACATCGGCCAACCGGACCACGACAACCCGGCGGCCGACGGCGACAACCAATCGATCAGGGACGACTGTCGCGCTGGCGCCGATCAATCCCGGTGCGTCAACGAGCACGTCGCTGGGCGAGACCTCGACCCAGCCGACGTTCGGTGCCTTCCCGACAACGCCTCGCTCGGGGAGCGAGGTCGCGGCCAGCCCGAAGAAGAACGAAGGTCCGCCGATTGCCGTCGTCGTGACGACGCTGCTCGCACTCGGCGTGCTGGGCGGGATCGCCGCTTTCCGCCGCTACCGCCGCAGCGCTATCGACTGGTTCTAAACGCTCTAGCTCTGGATGCCCTGCTCGGCCAGAGCGCGGTGCACCTGACGGGTGATGCGACCTTGGAGACCCTTGGTGCCGCGCACGCTGCGCCGGCCGCGGCCGAGCGGGATGTCGAGGTCGCCGCGATTGATGTCGCCGCGATCAAGTTCGGGCCCGTCCGCGCCGTTCTGCCCTTGTTTGCCGGTGTGCCCGTCCGGGCCGCTCGCCGCGCCCCGCCCGATCACTGACTGACCGTTGGAGCCGGGCCCGCTGCCGGGGCTGTTGGCGCCCCGCGCTCCATGCTGGTTGCTGTCGTTCGGGTTGGCCCCGAGGGCCAGGCCGCCGGGGCCGACCGCCACCAGCGTGACCGTTGCCGCCGCGCCGCCCAACCAGATCCGTAGCCGTCGATGACTCGCCACGATGTACCCCTCTCGTTCCGCCGAAAGCGCAGTCTACGCCCGGTACCGCCCAGATCAGTTATTGCGGCTCGTGCCGCCGCCGTGGCTCTGTCCGGGCGACGTCAGCCACGCCCAGGCCTCCGCCAGTTGGGCCAGCTGGGCTGACGTCGCCCCGTTGCTGCGATCGCGGATCGCCTCGAAAAGAGCGATCCGAGCTTCGTAGCTCGACTTGGAGAGGGCTGAAGTCTGCTGCTCGTCCATGGTCCGGCATGGTGGCACAACTACGGTTCGTCCCGTGCCGAAGCCGGTTGGCGTCACGTTCGCGTCGCTCCAGGGAGCGCTGGGCCCGGCGGCCGCGCTCGACGTCGCCCGCCAGGCCGAAGGGCTCGGGTACTCCTCGTTCTGGACCGCGGAAGTCACCGGTCCCGAGGCGTTCACCATGCTCGGTGGGGTCGCCGGCGCCGCGCCGTCGCTGGCGCTCGGCACGGGTGTGCTCGCCCTGCAACTGCGGACCCCGCCCCTGCTCGCCATGGCCGCGGCGACACTCCAGTCGCTGGCGCCCGACCGCGACGTGTATCTCGGCATCGGGATCTCCTCACCGGTCGTCGCCGGGCGGTGGCACGGCGCCGGGTACGGCGACCGCCCGCTGGCCCAAGTCCGCGAGTTCGTGACGTTGCTCCGCGCCTGTTTGTCAGGTGAGCGCGTCGACTTCGAGGGTGACTTCTACAAGATCTCGCGCTTCCAGCTCGGCGTGCGGATGGGCGACCGGCGGCCGAAGATCGTCATCGGCGCGCTCAACGAGGGGATGCTCAAGCTGTCCGGCGAGGTCGCCGACGGCGTGCTCCTCAACTACCTCCCGGCGACGCACGTTCCGTGGTCCGTCGAGCAGGTGCGCAAGGGTGGTGACGCGACGATCTACGGCTATGTGCACGTCGGCGTCTGTGAGCGGGGCGACGGGATCGAGCTGGCGCGCCGCGATCTGTTCTCCTACGCGGTCGTCGACGCGTACGCCGCCAACTTCACGCGCGCCGGGTACGGCGACGCGGTGGCCGCGGTTCGCGAACGCCACGCGGCGCGCGACCGCGAAGGCGCGCTGGCCGCGGTGAGCGACGCCATGGTCGACGGCATCGACGTGATGGGTGACGCGCAGCATGTCGCCGCGACGGTCGACGCGTATCGGGACAACGGCGTCGAGGTGCCGATCATCTTCCCGCTGCCGTGGGGCAGCGACCGTCAGGCCGTCATCCAGCAGACGCTGGAGGCGGCCGCGCCGCGCTAGCCGCTTAGCCCTTGGCGCCGCCGGTGAAGTGCCACCGGCCGAGGTGCGCGCTCGGCACGTGCAACACCTCTTCCTCGTTCGACGCCGCGTAGCGCGCCGCGCCGAGGGCGCGTACGTTGCCCGGTCCCAGCGCGCCGAGGAATGACTGCGTGAAACGGAGACCCCGGATCGGCTTCGTGACCGCGCCGTTCTCGATCAGGAACGTGCCGTTGCGCGTGAGGCCGGTCGCCACCATCGTCTTGGTGTCGAGGATGCGGCAGTAATTGAGCTCGCTCACGAGCAGGCCTCGCTCCACGCCGGCGATCAAGTCGTCGACGCTGGCGTCACCGCCGGCCATGAACAGGTTCTGCGGGAACGCACCCCACGATTCGCCGCCGGGGATGGCGTGACCCGTCGACTCGGTCCCCGCCTTGCGCGCCGTCCGCCGATCGTGGGCCAGGCCGACCGACACACCCTCCGTCACCAGGTCGACGCGCCGCTTGGGCGTGCCTTCCGCGTCGTAGCCGATCCCGACGGCGCGCCCGTCGAGCACGTCGTCCCAGATGGCGACCGACGGGTCGAACTGCACGGCGCCGAGCTGGATGCACGACTCGCCCTCGAGGTGGGCTTTTGCGTTGAAGCTGTCGAAGCCGAGGAAGACCAGCAGCGTGGCGACGCATTCGGGCTGGAGTACGACCTCGTAGTCGCCCGGCTCCAACTCGACCGGATCGGCGGCGGCGCGCGCCGTCGCCGCCGCGTGGGCGCCGGCCGCCGCGCCATCGAGGTCGGCGAGGCGAACACTCGCATCGGTCGCCAACCCGGCCGACACGCCCGGCACCAACTGGTGGATGCCCTCGAACGTGGCGATGGTGTCGCGTCCGCTGGCGGTGTGACCGGCCGTGTTGGCGTAGCCGTAGTCGCGGTTGCTCGTCGCGCAATAGCCCGCGGCCTTGAGCTCGCCGCCGGCGTCCACAAACGCCTTGACGATCGCGGCCCGCTCGGTGGGCGACGCCACCGCGGTGGCTTCGTCGTAGTGGTCGACCGACGGCATGGCCGCCGGGCCTGACAAACCCGGCCAGTCGGCGTCGACCGGGCGTAGCCGCGCCGCCTCGATCGTCGCGTCGACGAACCGCCGGATGCCGTCGTCGTCGATCGACGTCGTACTCGCGCTGGCCAACCGGCCGTCGACCACCACCGTCAGTCCCAGCGACGCCCGGTCCTCGGCGACGTTCTGATGGATGAACGAATTGGCGAAACGGGTCAGCGAGGACCGTCCCGCGCTCGCTGTTGCTTGCGCCTCGGCCCGGCCGTCGACCAGTTCGATGGCGCGTGCACAGAGATCGTCGGCGACGCTCATCCCTTCACTCCTACGCGGACGCCGCGAAAGCGGCCGGGCGACGCGGGATGGCCCGTGTGGCCGACTTGTCCGGGCTGGCCCTTCCCGCAATTCGGCGTGCCCCAAAACACCCACTCGGCTTCGCCACCGACGCGGTCGAGCGAGCCCCAGAACTGCGGGGTGATGCCCGTGTACGTCGGGTTCCGCAGCATGCGCCCGCGTTTGCCGTTCTTGATCTCCCACGCGATCTGGCAGCCGAACTGGAAGTTGAGCCGCTTGTCGTCGATCGACCACGAACGGTTGGTCGCCATGTAGATCCCGTCATCGGTGTCGGCGATCATCTCGTCGAGCGACGAGTCGCCCGGTAGTAACCCGACGTTGGTCATGCGCACCATCGGCATCCGGTTGTAGCCGTCGCCCCGCACCATGCCGCCCGGCGGTAGCCCGGCGATGGCCGCCGAGTCGCGACCCGACAGCACGCCGACCCACGTCCCTTCCTTGACGATGTCGACGCGCTGCGCCGGCGTGCCCTCGTCGTCGTAACCGAAACTCCCGAGCGCGCCCGGCAGCGTGGCGTCGGCGGTGATGTTCATCAGTTCGCTGCCGTAGCGCATCGATCCGAGGTTCGGCAGTTCGAGGAACGACGTTCCCGCGTACGCCGCTTCCCACCCGAGGATGCGGTCGAGCTCGATGGCGTGGCCGACTGACTCGTGGATCTGCAGCGCGAGCTGGCTGCTTTCGAGGATCACGTCGGTCGTTCCGGCCGGGCACGCGGGCGCGGTGAGCAGGGCGACGGCCTCCTCGCCGATCCGCGTCGCGTGAGCCGGCATGTCGAAGCGGCGGATGACTTCGTAGCCGCCGGTCTCGAACTGGCCGAACGACTGCGGGTAGGAGCGCACTTGTGTTTCGTCCTCGCCGACTGCGGTCGCGCTCATCCCGCCGCCGGACTCGACGACGTGCTGGCTGATGCGGTGGCCCTGGCTCGACACAAACCATTTGTTGGTGTCCCAGAACGTGACGTTGGCCCGGGCCAGGCTGACGCCCTTCACGGCCTGGATCGCGGCGGAAACCGCGACCAGGAGATCGGCCTTCCCGCTGAGCGGCACGGCGAAGGGATCCTCGGTGTGCGGCGTCTCCCAGTGCGTCTCGTTCACCGGGACGTCGGTGAGCCGCAGCGGCGGGCCGCTGACGATGGCCGACGCCCGGGCGATGTCGGCCGCGTGCTGACCGGCGGCGCGCGCCGCGGCGTCGGTGAGGTCCTGGGTTGCGAAGAAGCCCCAGGACGAGCCGATGAGCGCGCGTACGCCGACGCCGCCGTCCTCGTCCTGGCTCATGGCCTCGATCTGCTGGTTGAGGCAGCTGAGTCGCTGGCTGCGGCGCAGGACCACCCGCGCGTCGGCGTACGTCGCCCCCGCGGCCAAGGCGCCCTCAACTGCTGCCTGCGCGTAGTCGAACATTTGGCGGCGAAGACTAGGGCGCGATCACGGCGTGCATCGGAGGCGGGCCCGCTTCGCCCGCCATCGTCAGCAGCAGATCCTCGGCGCCGTCGAGGTCGGCGACCCGACGCGGGATGTCGGCGAACGGGTATTTGCCCGACGTCAGGAGGTCGAACGCGCGCTCGTACGCGCTCGAATCGACGCCGAAGGCGCCGAGGATCCGCAGCTCCTTGTACACGACGTGGTCGGGCTCGAAGCCCGGCGCGCCGACGCCCACGCCGCGCGTGCCGGCGACCACCACCGTCCCGCCGCGTCGGGCCAGCGCCACCGCTTGGGCGAAGGCAGCGGGTGCCTTGGCGGTGACGTCGACGACGACGTCGGCGCCCGCGCCCACCGCCTTGCGGAGCGCGGCGACCGGGTCGTCGACCTCGACGTCGCATGCGAGATCGGCGCCGAACGCGCGGGCCAGTTCGAGGCGTGGCGCGTCGTGCTCGCCGCGGCCGGTGATCATCACGAAGGCGGCGCCCGCTTCCCGCGCCGCGACGACGGCGGCCAGCCCGCGCACGCCCGGCCCGAGCACGGCCACGACGGCCCCGCTCTGGGTCTGGGGCACGTCGACGGCCCAGCGAATGCCAGCGCCGAGCGGGTTGAACATCGTGGCCAGCACTGGGTCGAGGCCGGCGGGCACCTTGTGGACCCGCGTGCCCGCCGCCAAGTAGTGGTGCGTCGCATAGCCGCCCCAGAGTCCCGACTCGCGGTCGAGCGGGAGCATGCCGTAGCACTCGCGGTTGACGAGCAATGGCTCGACCGCGACCCGATCGCCGACGTCGACGTGCCAGGCGGCGCGTGCGTCGTCGCCGATGGCCTCGATCACGCCGACCGTCTCGTGGCCGGGGATGAACGGGAAGCCGAGCGGCAGCGCGCCGGTGTACAGCTCGTGGTCGGTACCGCAGAGGCCGCAGGCCTCCACGCGCAACACCGCGCCGTCGGCCGCCGCATCGGGGATCGGGAGTTGCCGCGGCGCGAGCTCGCGCGGTTTCTCGAGCACCAGCGCCCGGGCTTGTTCCACATTGCGCGCCTCCGGCACGACCGCATCCTGACAGACTCGATCGCGTGCTGACCCGTATTGATCGCATCCAGGTCGCGACGCCCGACATCGGCACCGCGGCGAGCCGGTGGGGCATCCTCCTCGGCGCCGAGCACGACGGTGACGACGTCGTCTCCGCCCTGGCGGCCCGGCGGTCGCGCTACCGGGTCGGCGACGGCTGGGTCGAGTTTCTCGAGCCCGACGGCGCCGGCCCCGTCGCCGACGCGCTGGCCGAGCGCGGCGGCGCCCACCTGTTTGCGGCTGGGGCGGCCACCGTCGACGTCGACGAGCTCGTGCTGCGATTCGTCGAGCGCGGCCAGAAGGTCGCGGTGGAAGGCGGTCAGGCGTTCCTCGACGCCGACGCGACCGGTGGCTACGGGCTGCGGCTCGTCGTCAGCGCCGAGGACGACCTGCCGTCGGTCGGCGCCATTGACTACCTCTACGAAGTCACGAACCTCGTGGCCAACGCCGACGCGGCCGTCGCCGAGTACGCCGACGGGTTCGGCTTCCACCCGTCGAGCGAGATGGTGCCGATCGAGTCTAAGGAGTACGGCTACCGCGGCTTCCTCACGCTGTTTCATCCTGACCGCCTGCACCGCTTCGAGGTCATCAACCCGCACGACCGTGACAAGACGATGGGCCGGTATTTCGGCAAGTTCGGCGAGAGCCTCTACATGTGTTTCGCCGAGAGCAACCAGCTGGCGTCGGTGGCCGAGCGTTGCAAAGAGGCGGAGGCGCCGATCACCGAGGTCGGCAATCACACTTTGTTCCTTCACCCGGCCGCGCTCGGCGGCGTGATGGTCGGGCTCAGCCGGCCGACCTACGCGTGGACGTGGTCCGGTCATCCCGAGAGAGTCGAGACAACATGAGCGATCTCGTATTGGTCGAGAACATTGGCCGCGTCCGCACGGTCACCCTCAACCGGCCGCAGGCCAAGAACGCGTTCACCGACGCGCTCTACGACGCGGTGCGCGACGAACTGGCCGCGGCGATGGACGACGACAGCGTGGCTGTTGTCGTGTTGGCGGGTGCGGCGGGCGCGTTCAGTGCCGGTCAGGACCTGGGCGAGATGGGGCAGCGACCGACGTACGACGACGACCTGCCCCACGGCTTCGATCCGTTCGTCACCGGGCTGGTGTCGTTCGAGAAGCCGCTGATCGCGGCGGTTGACGGCGTCGCCGTCGGCGTCGGGCTCACGATGCTGTTGCACTGCGACCTGGTGCTGGTCGGGCCGACGGCGCGGCTCCGGGCGCCGTTCGTGTCACTGGGCATCGCCGCGGAAGCGGGCTCGACCGCGCTGCTGCCCGCGTTGATCGGCTGGCAGGAGACGTCGGCGTTCCTGTTCCGCTCGTCGTGGATCGACGCCGACGAAGCGGTGCGGTTGGGGCTGGCCTGGCGCAAGGCCGATGACGTTCTTGCCGCCGCGCTCGAGGTCGCCGGCGAAATCGCGGCGATGCCGGTGCTTTCACTCATCGCGAACAAGCGCGTGCTGCTCGCCTCGCGCGCCGACGCCGTCGAGCGGGCCCGTCGCACCGAGAACGCGACGCTCGCCGGCCTCGCCGGCAACGCGGCCACCATCGAGGCCATCACCGCCTTCCGCGAGAAGCGGCCCCCGGACTTCTCGAACCTCTAGGCGTTCATCATGTCGGCGAAGTTGCCGCTGTAGAAGCGGTCCTTGGCGACATCGGAGACGTCGGCCAGTGACGCTTCGAAATGGCGCAGCGGATCGCGCCCGCCTTCGGGATGCGGGTAGTCGCTGGAGAAGAGGAAGAGATCGTCGCCCGCGTTCTCGATCATCCACCCGACGGGTTCGGTGGGGAACGGCGTGAAGCGCAGCTGGCGGTGGACGTAGTCGCTCGCCTTCATCGGCAGCGACGCCAGCGCGGGCTCGGTCTTCTTGAACGTGTCCTGGGCGATGTCGAGCCGCCGCAGCCAGGGCACGACCCACATGCCGCCCTGCTCGATGCAGCCGCCCTTGAGCCGAGGAAACGACTCGAGCACACCGTCGAGCACCATCATGGCGAGGAACGTCTCGGGCGGCTGGTGCATGACCATGTAGTCCTTGGCCCGGATGTTCTCGCCGCCACCGAGGAAGTCGGTGGTCGGCGCCTTGCCGTTGTTGTGGAACGCGCGGCGCAAGGGGCGACCGCCGCCCCCGATGTGCAGCATGAACGGGATGTCCGCGTCCTGGAGTTGGGCCCACACGTCGTTGTAGTCGGGATGGGTCGGTGAGATGTCCTTGGGCGGAGCCGACGGGACGAGTACCGCGCCACAGCCGAACGCGATCGCCTCTCGCACCGCCTCAATGGCACGCGCCGCGTCGGTGAGCGGAACCGATGCGACCGCGATCAGCCGCGGGTCGTCGTTGCAGAAGTCCGCAATGCCCCGGTTGTGGGCGCGAGTGCCGCCGTAGAGAAGGTCGAGGTCGTCGCTCGCATACTGCGTCGCCGCGAACGTCGAGAACACGAGCTGCTTGTCGAAGCCGAGGAGATCGAGCGCCCGGCTGCGTTCGGCCGGGTCGAAGGCGCCCAGCGCGTTCCATCCCTTGGCCTTCATCAGCGCACCTTCGAGGGCGGCGGCGGCTGCGGCGTCACCCTTGCGTTGCTCGGCGGCGGCAACCGCGTCGTCGGCTTGCTTGCCGGCGCCGCCGAGGTACAGGGGCCGCAGGCGATCCCGGATGTCCGGGTCGGCGTAGGTGGCGAGCCAGTCGCCCAGCTCCATCAGGTGGCTGTCGGCGTCGTAATACGTCCGGCCTTCCGCGTAGGGCATGAACGAACGGTACTTTCAACTGTCGTGTGCGGGCGCTACGTATCGGCGACGCCGGCCGACCAGCTGGCCGAGGAGTTTCACGTCGACGCGATCAAGGCCGACGACCTCCCGGCCAAGTACAACGTGGCGCCGACCGATCCGATCTACGCGGTGGCGCCGTCGCGTGACGGTGAGACCCGTCAGCTCGGCACGTTCAAGTGGGGCCTGGTCCCCAACTGGTCGAAGGACGCCACCGGCGGGGCGCGGATGATTAACGCGCGCGCCGAGACGTTGACCACCAAGCCGGCGTTCCGCCGGTTGCTGGAATTGCGGCGCTGCCTCATCCCCGCCGACGGCTTCTATGAGTGGCAGCGACTCGGCGAGCCGGGAGAGAAGAAGCCGCGCAAGCAGCCGTTCTTCATCCGACGGGCCGACGGTACGTCGATGGCGTTCGCCGGCTTGTGGGACGTGTGGAAGCCGCGAGACGATCCCGACGCCGAGTGGCTCCGATCGGCGACGATCATCACCGGGGAGCCCAACGAGCTGATCGCGCGGCTGCACGACCGGATGCCGGTGATCCTCCCCGAGGAGTCGTGGGACGAGTGGCTGGACCCAGCCACCACCGACACCGACGCGCTGCGCGCGTTGCTGGTCCCCCTACCCGCCGATCAAGTCGAAGCCTGGCCCGTGGAACCGCTCGTCAACAGCGTGCAGAACGACGGCCCCGAGTTGGTTGTCCCCCTCGAGGGCCACGACCCGCTCTAACGCGTTCTTTGATTCTTTCCCAGCTTCCTACGCCGGCAACGAATCAAAGAATCAGGAGAAGTCGACCTTGACCGGGCCGCGGCCGGCGTCGTCGGCTTCGAAGTATTCGCGCTGCTTGAAGCCGAAGCTGTTGGCGATGATCACGGTCGGGAACGTCTGGGTCTTGGTGTTATAGGACTGGACCGAGTCGTTGTAGAACTGCCGGGCGTAGGCGATCTTGCCTTCGGTGCCGGACAGTTCCTCCTGGAGGGCGGCGAAGTTCTGGTTGGCCTTGAGGTCGGGGTAGGCCTCCGACAACGCGAACAGTGACTTCAGCGCGCCGGTCAACACGTTCTCGGCCTGCGCTTGCTGGGCCGGGCCCTGCGCGTTCATGCCGGCGTTTCGCGCTTGGATGACGGCCTCCAGCGTGCCCTTCTCGTGCGACGCGTAGCCCTTCACGGTCTCGACCAGGTTGGGGATCAGGTCGTAGCGCCGCTGGAGCTGCACGTCGATCTGCGACCACGCGCTCTCGATGCGATTGCGCAGGCGGACGAGGCCGTTGTACTGAGCGAGCAGGAACAGCCCGACGAGTACGACGATCGCGATGAGGACAAGGAGAACGATCACGGCACGAGCCTAGATCTTCACCTGGTCTTTCCACGCGTGGGCGACGGCGGGGTCGCCAACGACGTCGAGGGACGTGACGTCAATGCGGTTCCACAGGAACAGCACCAGGTCCGACGCGGAGCCGCGGACCGCGGCGTCAGCCTTGGCGTGCTCCGGTGTGGCGACGAGCTTGCCGTCGACGCTGCGAACCACCCACTCGCACTCGGCGTCGGTGGCGTGGAGGTGCAGCGAGCCGCCCAGGTCGGCGGGATTGTCGTTGGCCATCAACGAGAACATCTCATCGACGCCGTCGACGGCCAACGCGGTGTCGATCGGTGACGCGGTGCCTGCCGCCGTCTGCCCGTCGTACCGGTGGATCGCCACTTCCTGCGCCATGCGGCGGTGGTAGAAGCCGGGGATCGGCGGCTCGACGCCGAACCAGTTCCAGATCGGCTCGTCCTCGGGGAGATCGGCCAGGGCCGAGACGAGCGCGGCGGCCCGCTCGTCGAATACGTCGACGATGTTGTCGTCCTTCGGCATGGCCGGCAGCGCGGCGAAATCGACGGGGCCGCGCTCGCGCACGACGGCCGCGCACGACGTGAATACCCGACCGGTGTGGTGCACGAGCTTGCGAACGTCCCATTCGGGACACGTCGGGACGGCGGCGTCGAGGCCTGCGGCCCGCGCCGCCGCGGCCAGCGCAGCGGCGTCCGAACGAAGGGTGTCGAGGTAGCTAACGTCGGATCCCATGTTCGGCATTGTTGCCTACGGCACGTACATCCCCTATTGGCTTTTGGATCGCGCCCGGATCGGCGAAGCGCTCGGCTCGCCGGTGGGCAAGGGCACCCGCTCCGTCGCCTCGTATGACGAGGACGCCACGTCGATGGGCGTCGAGGCGGCCCGTGCCGCGCTGGCCACCACGTCGGCGGCGGTTGACGAGGTCGTGTTCGTGACGACGTCGCCGCCCTATCTCGACAAGACCAACGCGACCGCGATCCACGCCGCGCTGGCGCTGGACCAGGGCGTCGGCGCCTACGACGCGATCGGCGCCGTGCGATCCGGCTCGGGCGCGGTGCGCCACGCCACCGGCGGCAGCTTGGTTGTGTTCTCGGACACTCGTACCGGCCTGCCGGGCGGCGCCGACGAAGCCCAAGGTGGTGACGCGGCCGCCGCCTTTCTCTACGGCGAGGGCGACGGCGTGATCGCCGAGCGCATCGGGTTCGGCTCGGCTACTGGCGAGTTCCTCGACCGCTGGCGGACTCCGGGCGACAGCTACTCAAAGCAGTGGGAGGAGCGCTTCGGTGAGACCGCGCTCGTGCCGCTGGCCGAAGCGGCGCTCAACGCCGGGCTGAAGTCGGCTGGGATCACGCTGGAGGACGTTGATCACTTCATCGTCAGCGGGCTCCACGCTCGGGCCAACCGGGCCTTCAAGGCGACGGCGCCTGACCTCACGGCGGTGATCGGCAACGCCGGTGTGGCCGCCCCCGCCGTCAAGCTGGCCGACGTGCTCGATGTCGCCGAGCCGGGCCAGGTGATCGCCCGGCTCATCATCGCCGACGGCGCCGACATCTCGTTGTGGCGGGTGACCGACGCCATCAAGGCCTACCGGCGGGCCAGCACGGTG
>DASRJI010000006.1:0-58233 GCA_035649535.1 Acidimicrobiales bacterium
TCAACTACCGGCTGACGCCGGCGGACATCGACGCCCGCCGCGCCGTGCTCGGCGCGGCCGATATCGCCGACGACGCCGCCGTCTTGCTCTTTACCAGCGGGACCACCGGCGATCCGAAGGCCGCGGTGCTGCGTCACGATCACCTGACGGCGTACGTGCTCAACACGGTTGAGTTCATGGGTGCCGGCGAGGCCGAAGCCGCGTTGGTCAGCGTCCCGCCCTATCACGTCGCCGGGCTGTCGGCGGTGCTCACCAATGTCTTCGCCGGGCGCCGCATCGTCTACTTGCCGCAGTTCGATCCGCACGCATGGGTCGACACCGCGTCCAACGAAGCGGTCACCCACGCCATGGTTGTGCCGACGATGCTTGGCCGCATCCTCGATGTCCTCGACGGCGACCGGCGCGACATCTTGAGCCTGCGCCACTTGTCGTACGGAGGTGGCCGTATGCCGGTGACGGTCATTGAGCGGGCGATGGCGCGGCTCCCCGCGGTGGACTTCGTCAACGCGTACGGCCTCACCGAGACGTCCTCGACGATCGCGGTGCTGACGCCAGAGGATCATCGCGACCCCCGCCGGCTCGGCTCGGTGGGGAAGCCGCTGCCCAGCGTCGAGGTCGAGGTCCGCGACGGAGAGATTTGGGTGCGCGGCGAGCAAATCTCGGGCGAGTACCTCGGTCGCGCCGGAGCTCTCGCCGACGACGGGTGGTTCCCGACCAACGACGCGGGGCGGCTGGACGATGACGGGTATCTCTACGTCGAAGGCCGGCTCGACGACGTCATCGTCCGCGGCGGCGAGAACCTGTCGCCCGGTGAGATCGAGGACTGCCTGTTACTCAACGACGACGTGATCGACGCGGCCGTCGTCGGTGTACCCGACGAGGAGTGGGGCGAGACGGTCGCCGCCGCGATTGTCCTGCGTCCGGGAGCCCTGCTCACCGCAAACGATGTCCAGTCCTGGGTCCGCGAGCGCCTCCGCTCCGCCCGCACCCCCACGATCGTCGACTTCCGCGACGAGCTTCCTTACAACGAGACCGGCAAGCTCCTCCGCCGCGTCATCAAGGCCGAACTCACAGCACCGCCCCCGACTCCTTGAGGGGAATGATCTGATCCCAGTCGAGGCCGAGCTCCAGGAGGAGTTCCTCGGTGTGCTGCCCGTGGTCGGGGGCAGGTGACGCGATGGTCGTCGGCGCCTCGTCGAACTGCACGGGGCTGGTGACGAGTGGCGTGGGCGTGCCGTCGTTGCCGTCGATCGTCGCGATGTAGCCGTTGGCGACCGCGGCCGGGTCCTCGAAGACTTCGTAGGTCGTCTGCACCGGCGCCCACACACCCTCGATGCCGGCCAGCCGCTTCTTCCAGTGCTCGAGCGGTTGGGAGCCGAAGACGGCGTCGAGCTCCAGCACACACGCCTGGCGATTCTCGAACCGCGACGGTGCGTCCTTGAAACGAGCGTCATCGAGCAGGTCGGGACGTTCGATCGCCTCGCAGAGTTCGGGCCAGTGCCGATCGGCCTGTAGGAACACCAACGTGAGGAAGCGATCGTCGGCGGTCTTGTAGACACCGGTCAACGGGTTGGGCGACTGTGTGCGATCGCCGCCCTTGGGCAACGGCATCCCGAGCGCCTGTGAAAGCAGCACGTCGAACGACACGTTCCACATCCCGACGTGCAACAACGAGATATCGACGATCGACGTCTCGCCCGTGCGCTCGCGCTTGAACAGCGCGGCCGAGATGCCGCCCGCGATCGTGAGCCCGCCCATGACGTCGCCGAACGCCGGTCGCTGCGTGGGCGGGAACACCCCCGGCCCCGCGCTGAGGGCGTCGGCCACGCCGGACCGGGCGAAGTACGCGGCGGCGTCGTACGCGCCGCGGTTGGCGTCCTCGCCGCGGATGCCTTGTCCGTGACCGCGGGCGTAGATGATCTTCGGGTTGCGAGCGCGGATCGACTCGACGTCGACCTTGAGGCGCGCGCACGAGTCGGGCAGCAGGTTGGTGAGGAACACGTCGGCGGTCTCGACCAGCTTGTAGAGCAGTTCGAGGCCCTCAGGGTTGGCCACGTCGAGGCCGATGCTGCGCTTGCCGCGGTTGGGCTGCTCCATGAGGCAGTTGAAGCCCGCCGCGCCCTTGGTGCCGGGGATGATCCCCATCGTGACGAGGCCGCGCTGCGGATCGCCGGTCTCGGGATGTTCGACCTTGATTACGTCGGCGCCCCAGTCGGCCAGGACGGCGCCCGCCGCCGGCACGAACGTCCACGACGCCAGTTCGACGACCCGAACCCCTTCCATCGCGTTGGCCACTAGAGCTGCCCAGTCGTCATCGCGCCGAGAAAGCCGCCGTCGACGTGGAGCGTCTCGGCGGCGACATAGCTCGACCGCGGGCTGTTGAGGAACAACAGCGGCCACGCCTGCTCCTCGGCCAGCGACCGGCGACCGGACGGACCTACGAAGGCGTCGATGATCTCCTTACCGGCCTGCTCTTCGAACGTCGGCATCATGGCGGTATCGGTCGGCCCGGGGTTCGTGCAGTTGAGGCGAATGCCGTCTTTGATGAGCGCGGTGCCACGCCACGCGACCCACGCATTGAGCGCTTTCTTGGAGAAGAGGTAGCCGGGGTAGATCGCCTTCTCGTTGTCCTGGCACCACGCCACCGCCGACTCGAAGTCGGGCGACGTCACGAACGGGATCAGCGTCTCGAGCTCCTGTTGCCAGCCCAATCCCGCGTTGGATGCCACACAAACCGCGGCGGCGCCCGGCTTCATTGTCGGTAGCAGCGACTCGATGAGATGGCGCGCGCCGATGAAGTTGACGGTGACGGTGTCGAGATCCGAGAACGGTGCTCCCGGGAGTCCGGCCACGCTGAACACCGCGTCGACGGGTGCGCCGATTGACGCAACCGTGGCGTCGATGGACGCGCGGTCCTTCAGGTCGACGACGAGCGACGTGGCGCCCGCCAGCTCGACCGGCTTCACGTCGAGGGCCACGACGTCGGCGCCCACCTCGACGAGTAGCGCGGCGGTTGCCGCTCCCATGCCCGAGGCCGCGCCGGTAACCACCGCGCGTTTTCCCTCGTAGCCCAGAACGTCCTTCACCGAGTGCTCCCTCCGTCTTGGATCTCGTCGATCAGGCCCCAGTCAAGCGCGGTTGGCGCGTCGATGGTCGCCCCCGTCACCGCAAGCCACTCGGCGCGTTCCCGGCCGATGCGCCTCGGGACGCTGACCGTGCCGCCGGCTCCGGGGACCAGGCCCATGCCGACCTCCGGCAGCCGGAACGTGGCGTCGGGCCGGGCGACCACGTGGCCGGCGAATGCCGGCAGTTCGACGCCGGCGCCGACGCAGGACCCGTGAACGACGAACGTGGTGCGCTCGCGCAGCTGATGGATTGCGCGCCCCGCGCTGCGCTCGACGCGGATCAGGTGCGCCGTCGCCGGGTCGGGCAGCGTCCCGAACTCGTTGAGATCACCGCCGCTGCAGAAGCTCGGCCCGGCGCCGTCGATGTGGACGGCGGTGATCGACGGGTCGAGCAGCGCGATGTCGAGCCCGTCCAGCAGCGCATCGCGCATGGCGGCGCAAAACGCGTTGTGCACGTGCGGGCGGTTGAGTGTGAGTTGGAGGACGTCGTCGACCCGGCGGACGAGCACTGGATCTTCGACGCCCTCGTCGAGGCGGTCTCGGCGCGTGCGCGCCGTCAACCACGCCTGGTGCTCGGGGCCGGCTTGCAGGAGTGAGTACGTCGCCGACTCGGCGATCAGCGCGTGCTCGACCGATTGCGATTCGGTCGCTTCGAGCAGCAACGCCAGGGCGCGGGCGGCCAGCGAGGACTCGGTCACGACGTCGGTAGCGTACGTGCCGACATGCAGCGGTTCCTTCCCGCCATCCGGGCGCTTGGCGATCGTGCCAGCGTCGATGCGCTCGCGCTGATGGCGGAGCGGGGCGAGACCGCGCACCGAACGTGCCGCTTGCTGCGGGCGAGCGACGCGTGGGTTGCCGTGAATCTGGCGCGGGCCGACGACGTCGAGGCCATCCCCGCATGGCTGGAGGCCGACGTCGACGAATCCGGTGTGGCGGCCGTGGTCGCAACGCGGCCCGCGGCCGCCGTGGTCGGGCGGGCCCGGCTGCTGGGCATGGCGGCGGCGGTGCTGGGCGAGCGGCGTCCCGGTGCGCGGTGGCACGGCTTGCCGGTGCGCGCGACGAGGGTCGGCGACGCCCCGCCTTTGTCCGCGCCGCCCGTCGTCGCCAATTGGTCGTCCCTGTGGGCCGGGCCGTTGTGCGCCCGCATCCTCGGTTCGCGTGGCGCGACGGTGCTCGAGCGGGCCGATGTCATGACCGGCGATGTCGTGATCGAAGGTTCGCGACCGCGCGCCTTCGAGCAGATGGGGATCGATGCTGCGGCCGTCACGCGCACCGGACCGCAGGTGTGGCTGTCGATCACCGGCCACGGCCGCGACGAGCCGCACCGCAACTGGATCGGGTTCGGCGACGACTGCGCGGTTGCTGGCGGGTTGGTGGAGTGGGACGGCGATGCGCCGCGGTTCTTTGGCGACGCGGCCGCCGACCCGTTGACCGGGATCGCCGCCGCCGCGGCGGTGACGACCGCACTGACGCTCGGCGGCCGGTGGGTTCTCGACTGCAATCTGGCCGGCGTGGCCGCCGAGGTGGCCAGTTGATCCTCCGCAATGTCGAGGTGGGCGGTGAGATCGCCGATGTCACGGTCGACGACGGTCGCGACGACGAGATCGACGGGGCCGGCGGCGCGCTGATCCCCGGTCTCCACGATCACCACGTGCATCTCAACGCCATGGCCGCCGCCGCGCAGTCGGTGACCGTCGCCGATCTGGCGCGCACGGATCGACTACTGCCGCCGGGCGAGTGGCTTCGCGCCGTCGGCTATCACGAGTCGGTCGACGGCCCGCTCGATCGCGCTGCCCTGGACCGCATCGTCCCGACGCGCCCGGTGCGCGTGCAGCACGCATCGGGCGCCATGTGGGTCATCAACTCCGCGGGCTTGGCGGCCCTCGGGATCGACGTCGACGACGGCCGCCTCTACGGCGCCGATGCGTGGCTCCGCAGTCGCCTGGCCGGTGAGCTGCCCGACTTGACTCGGGTGAGCGACGAGCTGGCTGGGTTCGGTGTCACCGGCGTCACCGATGCGACGCCGGGCCTCACGTCGATCGGTCCCGTGTCGCAACGGGTGCGTCTGCTCGGCGACGGCAAGATCGTCGTCGCCGATCACGACCCGCCGCCGATCGATGAGCTCGCTGACCGCATCCGCTCGGCGCGCCCCGGCCCGGTCGCGTTTCATTGCGCGAGCCGGCTCGGTCTTGTTCTTGCCTTGGCTGCCGTCGAGATCGCGGGCGCGCGCCGCGGTGATCGCATCGAGCACGGTGCCGTCATGCCCGACGACGCGCGGGCGACGATCCGCGCCCTTGGAATCACGGTTGTGACCCAACCGGGGTTCGTCCACGAGCGAGGCGACCGCTACCTCGCCGATGTGGACGTCGATGATCAGCCGCACTTGTGGCGCTGCGGTTCGCTGCTGCGCGACGGAATCCGCGTCGCTGGGAGCAGCGACGCGCCGTACGGCTCGGCGGACCCGTGGCGGGCGATGCGCGCCGCGGCAACGCGTCGTACTGCGAGCGGCGCGCCGATCGGTCTCGCCGAGCGGGTCACCCCGCAACAAGCCCTCGACCTCTTCCTCTCGCCACTGGACGATCCGGGCGGACGGCCGCGTCGAATCGAGGTCGGCGCCGTCGATGTATGCCTACTGCGAGTCCCACTCGCGACTGCGCTGGCGGATCCGGACGCCGTCCATGTGCGGATGACGGTTCAGGGCGTCGTGACGGGGTGCACCGTCGTGGTTCGCAACTGACGGCCGCCGCCGTCATAACCCGCGGCACCGGTCATTCGGTAACCGCTCGGGACGATGGCGACGTAGGCGCGGAAGTCGAAGGCGCCGAGCGCGTCCGGAAGGACGTCAACCACGCGATCGAGCTTGTCGGCCAGCCGCACTCGAGCCGTGCCGCGTGACGCGGTCCCGAAGTAGGTCGAGACCTCGTTGACCGTCGGGCCTTCGAACAGGTCCAGCCCTCGGTCGATGCCGCAGGTAGCGCGTTGGTCGGTGCTGTAGCCGAACGTCAGGGTCAGCTGGACGCAGTACCGCGCCGCGGTGCCCTCGCCCTCGACGTAGGCCTTGTATGTCCACTTGAGGAACGGCTCGAGCTGCCGGTCATATGTGAATTCGCGCGGACTCTTCGGATCGACGGTGGTCGTCGTCGATGGCCGGGCGGTGGTCGAGGACGACGTCGACGCGCGCGCGTCCCCCGACTTCCCGCCGCCGCTCGTGCAGCTCGCGCCGATGAGCAACGCGAACAGGGCGATCGTCGTGGTCCACGACTTCCTCACGCGTAGGTGCGCACCAACGCCAGGACGGCGGCGGCGTCGGGTCCGTCGGCGGTCAGCGCGGTGTCCGGCGGTTCGCGGCGGCGGGCGGCGACGAGACAGAAGTCGAGGGCGGGGCCCGAGATGCACGTCGGCGCATCGTCGGCGCCGAACGACCACGTTGAGCCGTCGGGTGCGTCGAGCGCGACTGCGACCGGACCGGGGGCCGCGGCCCCCTCGCGCTCGAACGCGTAAGGGATCGTTCGCCAGGCGAGGCGGGCGATATGCCACATCCGATCGCTCGCTTGGCGTGCGCGACCGAGCGCCTCGACGACGTCGCCGGTGTGGATCCAGCATTCGGACAGGCGCGTCGTCGTCAGGGTGCGCGCCGCCATTTCGCCGGCGACCCAGTTGACGCGCTCGCTCGGGTCGCACGCGATGAGCGCGTTGCGGGAGTCGAGCGCCGCGGTTTGCCAACGAGCGTAGAGATCGGCCGGCGGGGTGCCGCGGTCGCGCTCGACTGCGGCGTCGGCGGCGTTGTCGACCTCGCCCCGCTGCTCGGCCGCGTGCGACACGAAGCGCGAGAACTGGCCCTGCGCGGCGGCGGCGGCCGCTTCGTCGGTCTGGGCCATGTGCAGGACGACATCGGCCACAGTCCACCCCGGGCAGGCCGGCGTCGGCGCCGACCAGTCGGCGTCGGTTATGCCCGCGAGCACGCCGTCCAGCTCGGCGTGCTGTGCGGTGAGGGCGGCGTAGACGTCGTCCATCAGCGGTCGAGGTGGCTCATGTCGGCGTACCGAGGCCCAACGGCCGAGCCTGCGGGCAGGAGCTCGTCGAGGCGGGCCAGATCCTCGGCCGTGAGGTCCACGTCGACGGCGGCCGCGTTCTCCTCGAGGTAGCGCACGCGCTTGGTGCCGGGGATCGGGATCACGTCGTCGCCTTGTCGGAGGAGCCAGGCCAGCGCCAGTTGCGCGGGCAGGCAGCCCTTGGCCGCGGACATGTCCTTGACCCGGTCGACCAGCTGCATATTG
Organism: Acidimicrobiales bacterium; assembly: GCA_035649535.1. Taxonomy (GTDB): domain Bacteria; phylum Actinomycetota; class Acidimicrobiia; order Acidimicrobiales; family JACDEA01; genus JACDEA01. The sequence goes on from DASRJI010000006.1 coordinate 7,403, forward strand.
CGGGCGAAGTTGTCGCCTTGCAGCCGCGGGTTGCCGCGTCGCATGTCGCCCTCGCCGAAGTCGTCGGGTGACTCGATGCTGCCGGTGAGGAAGCCGCGACCGAGCGGGCTGAACGGCACGAAGGCGATGCCGAGCTCGCGGAGCGTCGGCGATACCTCGGTCTCCGCGTCGCGATGGAAGAGCGACCATTCGCTCTGCAATGCGGTTATCGGGTGAACGGCGTGGGCGCGCCTGATCGTCGCCGCCGAGGCTTCGGACAGACCGAGGTGCTTGACCTTGCCGGCGACAACCAGCTCGGCCATGGCGCCCACCGTCTCCTCGATCGGCACGCTCTTGTCGACCCGGTGGAGGTAGTAGAGGTCGATGGTGTCGACGCCAAGCCGGCCGAGGGACTCGTCACAGCACGTACGGACGTAGTCGGGTTGGCCGTTGATGACCATCTTCCCGTCGTCGATGCCGGCGATCCCGAACTTGGTCGCCAGCACGAATGCGTCGCGGCGGCCGGCGAGGGCGCGCCCGACGAGCTGCTCGTTGTGGCCCAGGCCGTAGACGTTGGCGGTGTCGAGGAACGTGACGCCGATTTCGAGGGCCCGGTCGATGACCCTAAGCGACTCTTCCTCGTCCGCTGGTCCGTACGACTGCGACATCCCCATGCAGCCCAACCCGAGCGCAGACACCTCGAGACCCTGACTGCCGAGCGCACGTTGTTCCATAGCGCGAACCTAGGCCGCATGCCGACTTATGACGACTTGCGCGCCCTATTCATCAACTGCACGCTGAAGCGCTCGCCCGAGATGTCGCACACCGAAGGCCTGGCGCACATCTCGCAGGAGATCCTCCGTACCAACGGCGTGACCGTCGAGTCGATCCGGGCGATCGACCACGAGATCGCCACCGGGGTGTGGCCCGACATGACCGAGCACGGCTGGGATCAGGACGAGTGGCCGCAGCTGTTCGAGCAGGTGATGGCGGCCGACATCCTCGTCCTGTGCACGCCGATCTGGTTGGGCGAGAAGTCCTCGGTCTGCACGAAGATCATCGAGCGGCTCTACGGGAACTCGCATCTGCTCAACGACGCCGGCCAGTACGCGTACTACGGGCGGGTTGGCGGCTGTCTCGTCACCGGGAACGAGGATGGCGTCAAGCATTGCGCGATGAACGTGCTGTATTCGCTCCAGCACCTGGGCTACGTGATCCCGCCGCAAGCCGACGCCGGGTGGATCGGCGAAGCGGGGCCGGGACCGTCGTACCTGGATCCCGGTTCGGGCGGTCCTGAAAACGACTTCACCAATCGCAACACCACGTTCATGACGTGGAACCTCATGCACCTGGCTCGCATGTTGAAGGACGCCGGCGGCATCCCGGCCCACGGCAACCAGCGATCCGAGTGGGACGCCGGCTGCCGCTTCGACTTCCCCAACCCCGACTACCGGTAGCCCGCGGCATTCGCAGGTGGTTCACAGCGGGGGCTGACCGAAGCCGCGGGTTGGCATCCGATCCTGAACGTGGCCCGAACGAGTCGGCGCCATACCGAATCAGGAGAAAGAACAGTGATTTCCATTCGCAAGGCCGTCACGGGCGCCGCGCTCGTCGGCAGCACACTTGTGGGGGGTGCACTGGGCGCGTCGCTGATTGGTGGCGGCGCCAGTGCTCAAACCGCCACAACCACCCCGGCGGCGCCAGCGGCGCCGAGCCGCGATCCCAGCCAGGGCGGTCACGTCGGGGCCAACGGCACCAAGGAAGAGCTGCTCACCGGCGATGCCAAGACCAAGGCGGAGGCGGCGGCCAAGGCCGCAGTGCCCGACGCCACCGTCCAGCGGTCCGAGACCGACGCCGAGGGCGCGGCCTACGAGGTGCACATGCAGAAGTCCGACGGCACCTGCGTCACCGTCAAGCTCGACAAGGACTTCAAGGTGACGGGTACCGAGACCGGCGGCCCAGGCGGTCCCGGTCACGGCCGTGGCGGCGCCCCCGCCGCACAGGCCTAACAGCCACGTGTCGGTGTCAGGTTGCGGATTCCGTTGCTCTGGCACCGACACGTAGGCTTTGCGCCCATGGCCAGAAAAGTGTTCGTGGTGGGCGTGGGGATGACCAAGTTCGAGAAGCCGGGAAGCCGTGACTGGGACTATCCCGACATGGCGAAAGAAGCGGGCACCAACGCGCTGGCCGACGCCGGCATCGGCTACGAGGAGGTCGAGCAGGCGATCGCCGCCTACTGCTACGGGGACTCCACCGCCGGCCAGGAAGCGATCTACGAGATCGGGATGAGCGGCATCCCGATCGTCAACGTCAACAACAACTGCTCGACCGGCTCGAGCGCGCTCTTTCTCGGCCGCCAGCTCATCGCCGGCGAGATGGCCGATTGCGTGATGGCGATCGGCTTCGAGAAGATGGAGAAAGGCAGCCTCGGGATGAAGTTCCCCGACCGGCGCCCGCCGATGAGCAAGCAGCTGGGCCAGATGATCGAGTTGCGGGGTTTCGCGCCGTCGCCGCCCGCGGCCCAGGTCTTCGGCAACGCCGGCCGTGAGCACATGGAGCGCTACGGCTCGACGCCCGAGCACTTCGCCAAGATCGGTTACAAGAACCACAAGCACTCGGTGAACAACCCGTACTCGCAGTTCCAGGACGAGTACTCGCTCGAGCAGATCCAGGCGGCCCCGATGATCTACGAGCCGCTCACCAAGTTGCAGTGCTGCCCGACGTCCGACGGGTCCGGCGCCGCCATCCTCGCCAGTGAGGCCTTCGTCAAGAAGCACGGACTCGAGGCCCAAGCCGTCGAGATCGTCGGCCAGGCCATGACGACTGACAACGAGACCACCTTGAGCGATCGCAGCTGCATCAGCCTGGCGGGCGCCGACATGACGCGCCGCGCCGCCCAGAAGGTCTACGACGAGTCGGGCCTCGGGCCGGAAAACGTCGACGTCATCGAGTTGCACGACTGCTTCTCGGCCAACGAGCTGATCACCTACGAAGCACTCGGCCTGTGCGGCGAGGGCAAGGCGGGCACGCTCGTCGACGAGGAGGCCACGACGTACGGCGGACAGTGGGTCATCAATCCGTCGGGCGGTCTGATCTCCAAGGGCCATCCGCTCGGCGCGACCGGGCTGGCGCAGTGCGCCGAGCTCAACTGGCAGCTGCGCGGGCAAGCGGACAAGCGCCAGGTCGAGGGCGCGACCGTCGCCCTGCAACACAACCTCGGCCTGGGCGGCGCCGCAGTCGTAACGATGTACCGCAAGGGGTGACCGCGTTCAGGAATCGCGTCACCGAGATGCTCGGTGTCGAGATCCCGATCGTTCAGGCCCCGATGGGGTGGATCGCCCGGTCGCAGTTGGCGTCGGCGGTGTCCAACGCGGGCGCGATGGGCATCATCGAGACGTCCTCGGGTGAGCTCGACATCATCCGCGACGAGATCCGCAAGATGCGTGACCTCACCGACAAGCCGTTCGGCGTCAACATCGCTCAGGCCTTCGTCCGCGACCCCTCGATCGTCGAGTTCGTGATCGACCAGGGCGTGAAGTTCGTGACCACGTCAGCCGGCAGCCCGATGAAGTACACCGCGTCGCTCAAGGCGGGTGGACTCACCGTGTTCCACGTCGTGCCGACGTTGTACGGCGCGCTCAAAGCGATCGAGGCGGGCGTCGACGGACTGATCGTCGAAGGCGGCGAGGGCGGTGGCTTCAAGAACCCGCGGCCGGTCGCGACCATGGTCTTGCTCCCGCTCGTCGCCTCGAAGGTCGACGTGCCGATCATCGCGGCGGGCGGCATGGTCGACGGGCCGACGATGGCCGCCGCGTTCGCGCTGGGTGCCGAGGGCGTGCAGATGGGGACGCGCATGGTGTCGTCGGCCGAGTCGCCCGTTCATGACAACTGGAAGCAGGCCATCGTCGACGCGGCGGAGACCGACACGGTCTTCCTCAACCAACACACGTCGCCCGCGTTGCGCGCCCTGCGGACCAACCGGACCGACGCCCTCGAGTTCGACCACGAGTCCAACGCCATGGTCCTGTTCGGCCGGGCGATGGACCTGTACTTCGGCGGCGACATGGAAGCGGCCATCGCCCTCGGCGGTCAGGTGGCGGGCCGCATCGACGAGGTGCGGCCGGTGGCCGACATCGTGCGGGAGTGCGCCGACAAGTGCCGGGCCCTCCTTGGGCGCCTGGCTGCCCAATACGCGGAGAATCCCGCCCCCGTTTCCTGATTTCAGGCACAAAAAAACACAGGTTGTGGGGGCCACTCGAAATGGCCCCCACAACCTGTGGGGCTCCCGGGGGGCGGGACAGACGTTTCCTACCCGTGTGGTCTGGCCGCAAACCTCGAAACCACGAAATTTCCAGAATTTCTTGGATTCAGCGTTTGGCCGCCTCGGCCGCCGCCTGTTCGGCCTCGGCGGCCTTGGCCTTGGCGTCGTGCACCTTGGCCTCGCCTCGTGCCTGGGTGGCCTCGCGCTCGGCCTCGCCCTTCTTGTCCTGGGCCTCGCCCTCACGCCTGAGATCGTCGTTGTCGGTCAGGTCGCCGACGATTTCCTTGGCCTTGCCCTTTGCCTGCTCGAATACGCCCATCTGAGTGTGTCTCCTTCGTAGGTGCTTGCTGGGTACGTACCCCCTGCTAACACCAGCAAACGGAGGTCAGTTGGCGGCGATCACGGCTCGCTTGCGGCACCGGATCACGGTGACGTCGCCGTCGGAGTGCGTGGTGAGCTCGTCGGTGAGGGCGTCCGCGAGGAACAGGCCGCGGCCGGCCTCGGCCTCGGCGTCGGGCGGCTCCTCACTCACCGACGCGGTGATGAGCTCACCGCCGTCGTCTTCGACCTCGAGCAAGACGTCGGCGCCGTCGGTGCGGGCGCGCAGGGCGACGCCGCCGGGGCCGCGGGCGTGCCGGACAGCGTTCGTGCACAGCTCCGACGCGACCAGCACGAGATCGGCGGTGTCGCTGGCATCGAGCGGCACACGCGTGAGCCAGTCCTCGAGCAGGTTGCGCGCCAGCGATATCGCCGCCGCGTGCGGGGTGAAGCGGTATTCGAACGGTGCCAACGCGGGCCGCACCGGATCGTTCGGGGGGACCCGGCGCCGAAGGACGAGCGCCAGCGAGTCGTCCTGGCGGACCGCGCCAGCGAGCGCGCGATCGACGAGGGCGCGCGCAAGGCTGGCCGCCGGATAGCCGCTCGTCTCGGCCGCCGCGGCGCGGAGGTTCTCGAGCCCCTTGAGGATGTCCCGGGTGCTCTCGATGAGCCCGTCGGTGTAGAGGATCAGCGTGTCGCCGCGGTCGAGCGTCGTCTCGACGACCTCGAAGGATCCGGCGCCCGGCCAGCCCAGCGCAATGCCCCCGGCGGTGATCTCGTCGACGACCCCGTTGCGCACCACAAGTGCAGGCGGATGGCCCGCACCGATGAGGCGCAGCCGGCCGGTGGCGGGGGAGTAGCGCCCCACCATCAGCGTGGCGACCAGGTCGGCGCTCTGCGCGGTGACGATGGGGTCGGCCTTGGCCACCAGCTCGCCGAGCGGGCAGCCCTCCAGCGCGAGCAGGCGCAGCGCGTGGGTGACGGTCAGCGCGTCCTTGGTGGCCGACACGCCCTTGCCCATGATGTCGACGACCGCGACTTGGAGGTCGCCGTCGGGCAGGATCACCCAGTCGTAGATGTCGCCACCGGTGGAGAACGCACTCTCGGCCCCGACGTAATAGCGGCCAAGTTCGGTATTGGCGACGGCGGGCGGGGGCGGAAGCACCGCTTCCTGTAGCTCGTGCACGATGGCGCGCTGGGCGGCGGCCAGGTCGGCGAGCATCACGTGGCGGTCGAGGGCGATACCCAGGTGATTGGCGAGGACGACCACGGCTTGTTCGTGCGCATTGGTGAAGTGGCCGGGCTCGGCGTGCCTGACGAGCAGGTAGCCGTGCGACGTACCGACGGCGGCGCGCACCGCCACCGCGAGAAGGCTGCCCATGCCGTCGGCAAGGGCGGCGCCGACGCCGAAACGCGGGTCGGCGGCGACGTCGTCGATGCGGACGACGAGACCGCGCTGCATCGCCGGGTCGAGCCGCCGCCGGAGGTCCGTCAGCTGCAACGGATCGCGGAGCCCCGGCAGCTTGTCCTCGGGGAACGGGACGTAGTGCGCGTCGGTGCACGACGTGAGGTCGCACGTGGCGGCGGTAGCCCAGGTGACGGCGCGAGACAGCGTGGGCTCGCCGTGCAAGGCGAGAGCAGCATCGGCCAGGACCGTGGCGAGGTCGACGACCGGCTCCGAAGTCGTTTCCGCGTCCGGCGACACCGTGCTTGCAAGATAGACGCGGTCGGCCCCGCCGCGTCCGCCGACGCGGCAGGGCCGCCGCGCCCGGCTACGTACCCCGTGCGCTCCTGTCAGAATCCCCGGTCGTGAGCGAACGAAGTGAGCGAGCGCAGTTGGACACAGTTCCGTTGGCATTTCGCCATCCGCAGGATGGCGCCTGAAATGCCTACGGGAGTTGAAGTCGAACAGATGTTGACGGGGCCGGGCGGGGCCTTCGAGGTCACGCGCGAGACCGTGCGCGGTGTCGAGATGAAGGTGTTCAAGGAGCGGATGCGGTCGCTGCGGGACATCGTCCCGATGGCGGCCATGCGAGGCGATGGCGATGGCGCCACGCACATCGTCTACGGCGACCGCCGCATTGGTTTCGGCGAATTGACCACCGGTGCCAACCGGGTGTCGTCGGCGCTGGCGGCGCTCGGGGTGACGCGCGGCGACCGCGTCGCGGTGCTGTCCGCCAACAACCCGGAGTGGGTGTACACGTTCTGGGGCACCGTGAACCTCGGCGCGGTCCTGGTGGGGCTCAACGGGTGGTGGAAGGCCGACGAGATTCTCTATGGCCTCGAGGACTCGGGCGCCCGTGTGCTCGTCGCTGACCGTGGCCGGTTCGATCGCATTGCCGACCAGGTCGAGTCGCTGGGCCTCGACGCCGTGTACATCGTCGAGGACAACTTCGGCGCGTTGCTCGACGGTCCGTCCGATGCGCTGCCCGACGGCCCCATCGACGAGGACGACCCGGCCGTCATCTTCTATACGAGCGGGACGACCGGTAAGCCCAAAGGCGCAATCTCGACGCACCGGTCGATGATCGCCAACCTTCAGAACACGATGTACAACGCGGTCGCCGGCGCCATGCGCAATCCGCAGGCCGACGCGCTGTCATCGGGCGCCGGCAGCCAAACGGCCAGCCTGCTGACGTCGCCGATGTTCCACGTGTCGGGCTGCCACTCGGGGATGGTCGTGGGCCTGCTGGCGGGCATCAAGCTGGTGATTCCGCAAGGAAAGTTCGAGCCCGAAAAGGCGATGCAGCTCATCGAGGACGAGAAGATCTCGGTGTGGGCGACGGTGCCCACGATGGTGTGGCGCGTCGTCGAACATCCCGACCGACACAACTACGACCTGTCGTCGATCGCGACCGTCGCCTACGGCGGGTCGCCGTCGGCCGCCGAGCTGCAGCGACGGGTGCAGGAGACCTTCGGCGCAGTGAAGACGCTCGGCAACGCGTACGGCCTGACGGAGTCGTCGTCGGTCGCCACCGCGATCGGTGGCGAGGACTTCCTCGCTCGTCCCGATTCCGTCGGGCGGCCGATGCCCGTGGTCGACGTGCGCATCGTGCGCGAGGACGGCACCGATGCGCCGATTGGTCAACTCGGCGAGGTCTGGATCAAGGGCCCGATCATCATGCCGGGCTACTGGAACAAGCCCGAGGCCACCGCCGAGTCGGTCACCGATGGCTGGCTGCACTCGGGTGACATCGGCTACCTCGACGAGGAAGGGTTCCTCTACATCACTGATCGGGCCAAGGACATGATCATCCGTGGCGGCGAGAACGTGTACTGCGTCGAGATCGAGAACCGCCTGTCCGAGCATCCCGCCATCGCCGAGGCCGCGGTGATCGGCGTGCCGCACCAGTCCCTCGGCGAAGAGGTCAAGGCCGTCGTGCGGGTCGAGCCCGGTGCGACGATCACGGAGGCTGAAGTTCGCGACTGGGTGGCGGCGACGCTGGCCAACTTCAAGGTCCCGACCTACGTCGAGATCGTCACCGAGACACTCCCGCGCAACGCCTCGGGCAAGCTGCTCAAGAACGTCCTCCGCGGCGAGGGCGAGGTCAGCTTCGCCGAGACCCTTTAACGCCGTGCAGTAATCTCGACCGTTCCGGGGCCGTTAGCTCAGTTGGCAGAGCGCTTGCTCGACACGCAAGAGGTCAGAAGTTCAAGTCTTCTACGGCCCACCGAATCGTCGAGTGTGGGAACCTGGCAGTTCCCTCACCCGGGGAAAGGTGGCTTCGGTCTAGACCCCGCTCGACAGCGCCCGAACGAAGGTCCCGTCGCGCCACGTGGCGGGACCTTCGCCGTTGCGTTAGTCGACGGTGAGGCCGGCGACGAGCTTGCCGGGGTCGACGCCGAGGCCGTGGGCGAGCTTGAGGACGCTGGCGAGGGTCAGGTTGCGTTCGCCGCGTTCAACTGAGCTGACGTAGCTCCAGTGGAGGCCGGCGGCCTCGGCGAGTCGCTCCTGCGAGAAGCCCAACTTGTGGCGGCGCAGACGGACGCGGCGTCCAAACTCGTTCGCAAATTCGTGCTGACCCACAACTGCGAAAGTTGACGGCAGCGCACTCGATCAGACCAGCGATGAGTAGTCTATAGACAAGCCGTCTAGATCAACCCGAAGGATTCGTGCGTGGGCGCCGGGACAAGCCAGTTTTTCGTTGCAACTCGGTTCACGGGTACGTATGCTACTTATAAGTATCATCGACCCGAGGGGGCTAGATGTCTCACATCCTCAATTTCGTCCGGCTGTTTGCGATCGACCCGAACATGGCGAACCTCGCCATCGGGTTGCTCGTCGCCGTGTTCACCGCACTCATCGCCACCGGCGGTGGTGGCGGCGGCGGTGGTGGCGGCGGGGGCGACGGCTAGTAGTTCGACCCCCACCACAGTCCCGACCAAGACGTCCCAGTGGCGCGGCCACTGGGACGTCTTGGCGTCTGACGCATGACCGACGACCCGGCGATCCGCGTCGTCGACCTTCGCAAGCGTCTCGGGACTCGCGACGTCCTCCGCGGCGTCGACTTCTCGTGCCGCGGTGGTCGCCACTACGCGCTGCTTGGCCCGAACGGGGCTGGAAAGACGACGACGCTTCGCATCGTCGCCGGGCTACTCAGTTGCGACGCGGGTGAGGTCGTGGTCGCGGGGGAGTCACTTGCGACCAGGGCGAGGGCGGCGCACCGGCATCGGATTGGCTATGTCGGGGAGGACAGCGGTCTGGACGCGCGGCTAACGGTCCGCGAGGTGTTGCGGTTCGTCGCCGGTGCATACGGGGTGCGCCGGCCGGATCCGGCGATCGACGCCCTCGGCGACGAGCTGCACTTCGGCGAGTACGTCGAGCGCCGCTGCGGGGCGCTGTCGAAGGGCACGCGCCAGAAGGTCGCCATCGCCCGCGCCCTGATCCACGATCCGGCCGTCCTGCTATTGGACGAGCCCACCGCCAATCTCGACGTCGACGCGTCGCTCGCCGTCGAGACGGCACTGGCGTCCGACTCGCTGCGACGGCGGACGGTGATTCTCAGCACCCATCGCCTTGATGAGGCCGAGCGGCTCTGCGACAGCGTGATCGGTCTATACGAGGGGCGGGTGTTCGTCGAGGCGGTCATCGCCGACGTGGCCGCCGAGGCATCCGGCGCGCCCGACTTCCGCCGAGGCTTCGTCGCGTTGCTGAACTCCCAGCGCGTCGGCGCCACCGCGCTGTGACCGATCCGCCCACGCTCGTCACCCAGATCGGCCAGGTCTTCGCGCGGGACGCCGTGCAGTTCCTTCGTCAGCGCGCCGTCGTCCTGCGTATCGCGCTCCTGCCCGTGTTGTACGTCGCCATCGCGTTCGTCACGCCGAGCGTGTTGTCGCAACACCAGGGCTCGGCCGCGCAACCCCAGCTGCGCGTGTCGACGACGGCGGCGGTCGCGGCCACGCCGTTCGGCCAGTTCTTGCGGAGCCTTCCCGGCTACCGCGTCGACGTCGCCGCGTCGCCGCGGCAGCGGGTGAGCAGGGACGAGGCGGACCTGGCCGTGGTTGCCACCGCGTCGGGCGGTGTCACGCTCAGCTTCGACCCCGAGCGCGAACGGTCGCGCCTCGCCCTGGCAATCACTTCCGCGTCGGCGGCCAACTTCAACCTGGTGCAGACGCTCGCGCTGCTACCGGCCGAGCAGGTCGTCACCGCCCGCCAGGCGCTCCTCCAGGCCCAGCCCCGCAGCATCCGCGGCCGCGACGTGAGAAAGCTGGCGACGCTCGGGTCGTTGCTCGGCTTCGCACTGCTCGCCTTCATCGCCCGGTCGTCGAACGCGCTCGCCATCGAGAAGGATCGACGCACCGCCGAGGCACTGCTCGTGTTACCGCTCTCGAGCGCCGCCATCGTGCTGGGCAAGGCCGCGCACCAACTCGCCCAGGCGGCGACCACGTCGGTGATCGCGATCGCGGCGGCGATCGTCGGCGGCCAAGTCGCCGGTGCCGATTACCACCTCAACCACAGCGCGGCGGCGCTGGTGCTGACGATGGTCGACATGCTCACCGTCGCCGCGCTGCTGATCGCCACCGGCGCGCTCATCGGCACGCTCGTTCGCGGGGTGACGGAGTCGGCGGTTTGGACCTCGTTCGCCGCCTTGCCCATGGTCGCCGCCGCCGTCACGCTTCCGTTCATCGAGTCACCCGCAGCGTGGTTGCGATGGTTACCGTTCTTCGGGCAGTTCCGCGGCATGCAGGACGCGCTCACCGGCACGCCCTCGTGGGTTCATGAGGCGGACGTCGGCACGGTCACCGCGGCCCTCGTCGTCGTCCTGTTGGCGCTGGCGACGCGTTGGCTCCGCAGCGACAACGCCGTCCTGCGGGCGACGACCTGAGCCACCCACGTAAGTTCGCGGCGTGCGCCGGCGCTGGGCAGTCGTGCTCGTGGGTTCGTGCTTCATCGTCTCGACCGGGCCGAGCGCGTCGAGCGCGCCTTCGGCCAACACGTACGTAGCGCTGGGCGACTCGTATACGGCGGGGCCGCTGGTGCCCAACCCGACCGGCGATCCGATCGACTGCGGCCGATCGGACCACGACTACCCGGCGCTCGTTGCTGCGGCGCTGCACGTCCGTGCGTTCCGTGACGCGAGCTGCGGCTCGGCGTCGACCACGCATTTCACGTCGCCGCAGACGGGCCTTCAGCTCGGTGGGACGAACCCACCGCAGTTCAACGCGCTAGCTGCCGACGCCGCGATCGTGACGGTCGGGATCGGCGGCAACGACATAGGTCTCGGGATCGCGGTCATCAACTGCATCCATCCCGTCCCGCCACCGGTGGGACCGCCGCCGTGCGCTGACGGATACACGGCCGGTGGCGTTGACCAGATGTCACGCGACATCGCGGCAACCGCACCGAAGATCGACGCGGTGCTCGCCGCCATCCACCGGAGAGCGCCAGCGGCGCGGGTCCTCGTGGTCGGCTACCCGCACATGTTCCCGGACCGGGGCTCGGGTTGCTGGCCGTACCTGCCGTTCCTTCCCGAGGACGTCGTGTACCTACGGGCCAAGCTGGTCGAACTGAATGCCATGCTGCGGGCGCGCACCCGCGCTGCCGGCGACGCGTTCGTGGACACCTACGCATCAAGCGTCGGCCACGATCCGTGCCAGCCGCCGGGCCGGGCGTGGGTCAACGGCGCCGTCGTCGTACCGCTCAGCTACGTCATGCATCCCAACCGGTTGCAGATGGAGGCGACGAGTCGTCGCGTCGTGACGGCGATCTGCCGGGCCCGCCATTCTGGGCGGATTCGCGCCTGCTCACGGCGCGCGAATCCGCCCAGAATCCGTCGTCGGAACTAGCCTGCGCCCATGAGCGACTTCACGATGACCATCAGCGGCGAGGCGGTGCCGACGGCCGACACGTTCGACGTGATCAACCCTTCCACCGGTGAGGCACACGCCCAGGCGCCGGCGGCGACGAAGGAGCAGCTCGACGCCGCATTCGACTCGTCGGCCAAGGCCTATCGCGACTGGAAGCTCGACGAGGGGGCCCGCCGTGAGGCGCTGAAGGCCGCCGCAGGTGTGCTGATGGGTTCGGCCGCCGAGCTGGCGCCGGTGCTCACCGCTGAGCAAGGCAAGCCGATCGGCGAGGCCACGATCGAGGTGTTCGGCGCCGGCGTCTGGCTCCAGTACTACGCCGATCTCGAACTGCCGCGCGAAGTGATCCAGGACGACGACACCGCGTTCGCCGAAGTCGTTCGCCGGTCACTCGGTGTCGTCGCCGCGATCACGCCGTGGAACTTCCCGCTGATCCTCGCGTCGTGGAAGATCGCGCCGGCGCTGCTCGCCGGCAACACGATGGTCCTCAAGCCGTCGCCCTTCACGCCCCTCAGCACGCTCAAGATGGGCGAGATCCTCCGCGGGGTGTTCCCGCCGGGCGTCCTCAACGTCGTCAGCGGTGGCGATGAACTCGGTGCATGGATGACGCACCACCCGGTGCCGCGCAAGGTGAGCTTCACCGGCTCGGTCGCGACCGGCAAGAAGGTCGCCGCCGCCGCCGCACCCGACCTCAAGCGGGTGACGCTCGAGCTGGGCGGCAACGACCCGGCCATCATCCTCGATGATGCCGACGTGGCGACCGTCGCCGGCAAGATCTTCGACGGCGCCTTCGCCAACAACGGTCAGGTGTGCTCGGCGATCAAGCGGGTGTACGTCCCTGAAGCGATGTACAGCGACGTCGTCGACGCGCTGGCCGAGAAGGCCAAGGCGGCCAAGGTCGGCGACGGCATGGCCGAGGGCACCCAGCTCGGCCCGATCAACAACAAGCCGCAGTACAAGCGGGTCAAAGAACTCGTCGCCGATGCGGTGTCCTCCGGTGCGCGCGTCGCCGCCGGTGGCAGCGCGATGAAGGGCGGCGGGTACTTCTTCGAGCCGACGATCCTGGCTGACATCGCCGACGGCACCCGCATCGTCGACGAGGAGCAGTTCGGTCCCGCGCTGCCGGTGATCTCCTACCGCGACCTCGATGACGCAGTGGAGCGGGCCAACGCCACCCACTTCGGCCTGTCAGGCTCGGTGTGGAGCGCCGACCCGGCGCGCGCCGCCGAAGTCGCGTCGCAGCTGGAGTGCGGCACCGCATGGGCCAACGCCCACCTCGCACTGGCGCCGCACCAGCCGTTTGGCGGGGCCAAGTGGAGCGGCATCGGCGTCGAGAACGGCCCGTGGGGCCTGCTCGGCTTCACCGAGCTTCAGGTGCTCTACCGCTCCAAGGTCTGACGCACGTGCCGCAACACGCGGCCGATGTCCAATAGGTGGTGACTGCCCTCATGGGCGGCGCGCCGCGCCAACACACGGACGGTGCGCTCGTCCCCGTCGATGCCGACGCCGACGCGCTCCCACTGGGCGTCGTCGAGGTCGGCTAGCAGCGCGGCGAGATCGTTGGCCGCCGCCGCGAGCCCGACGAGGGTGGCCGCCGGGTCCTCCTCGTTGTAGCGGCGTTCCTCGCACACGGCGTCGGGATCGCGTGGCGAGAACTGCGGTCGATCCTCGCTGAGTGCGCGTCCGATGCGCCCGCCGTAGAACCCGAACGCGTCGCGTACGTGCGCTGCGTACTCGAGCGCCGACCACACCGTCGGTTCGGGGCGCGTCCGCAACACGACGTCGGGGTCATCGGCAGGGAGGAACCGCGTCAGGGGCTTGGCGTACCGATCGGCGAACACGGCGATGTCGATCGGATCGGCGTCCCAGTCGTAGCCGCACTCTTCGCAGCGTGTCATCGCCGCACCATAGGGGAGCGTACTGTTGACCCCCCGAAGTGCCGAATCATCCTGATCGCTCGCCCGGCGCGCGCGCCGTTGTCGCCAACGGCGTCGGCAAAGCCGTCCTTGGCCTGCGCCGCATGACGCGGGGTGGCGGCTCGGCGTTGCCCGGCTTGGTCGCCGAGCGCATTGATCCGCACATGGTGGGGCGGCTCGCCGCGCAGCTACCGGGCGGCGTCATCGTCATCACCGGCACCAACGGCAAGACCACGACGACCAAGATGCTCGTCGCCATTCTCGAGGCGAACGGCTCGCGCGTGTTGACGAATCGCTCGGGATCGAACCTGTCGCGCGGGGTGGCGTCGGCGCTGCTCGAGCGCTCGGCGTGGCGGGGACGGCTCGCCGAGGACATCGCGGTGTTCGAGGTGGACGAGGCCAGCATGCCGGCGGTGTGCGCCGAGTTGCGGCCGTCGACGGTCATGGTGCTCAACCTGTTTCGTGATCAGCTCGATCGCTACGGCGAGCTCGACAGCACCGCGAACGTGATCGGACGGGCCCTCGCCGGCCTCGACGGCAGCGCGACCGTGTGCCTCAACGCCGACGATCCGCTCGTCGCCAGCTTGGCCCGGTACTGCGAGCGCCCTGAGGTGCGATGGTTCGGCGTCGACGTCGACGGCATCGCCAAGCTCGACCACGACGCGGCGTCGGACTCCGATCACTGCCCGCAGTGCGGTCACGCCCTCGACTACGACAAGAGCTTCTATAGCCACCTCGGTCACTACCGCTGTCCGGAAGGTCACGTCGAGCGCCCGATACCTGAGGTCACACTGCGATCGTTCGAGGCGGTCGACGACGAGGCGAGCCACCTCCTCGTCGAGGTCGACGGCAGCGCGCTGTCGGTCCAGCTGCCGCTGCCCGGGCTCTACAACGCGTACAACGCCGTCGCCGCGCTCTGCGGGGCGCGCAGCCGAGGGCTGTCACTCACGGACGCCGCCGAGGCGCTCACGCACGTGACCGCGCCGTTCGGCCGGGTCGAGCGGGTCGACGTCAACGGCCGGCGGTTGCAGTTGCTCCTCGTGAAGAACCCGACCGGCTTCAACCAGATCATCCAGACGTTCCTCGCCGAGCCCAACGACACGCGACTGATGCTCGCGATCAACGACGGCTTCGCCGACGGTCGTGACCTGAGCTGGTTGTGGGACGTTGCGATCGAAGACATCGCGCCGGGTGCCTTCGTGCTGTGCACGGGCGTGCGCGCCGCTGACATGGCGTTGCGGTTCAAGTACGCGGGCGTGGAGGCCGACGTGGTGCCCGATGTCGACGAGGGCCTCGCCGAGTTGCTGCGGCGCACGCCGCCGGGTGAGTCGGCCGAGGTCCTGGCGAACTACACGGCCACGCTCGAGCTGCGCGAAAAGCTCAACGGCCAAGCGGCGATCAAGCGGTTCTGGCAGTGACGTCCTCGCTCACGATCGCCCACCTGTATCCGGTCGAGATGAACATCTACGGCGACCGCGGCAACGTCCTGACGCTCGTCAGGCGAGCCGAGTGGCGCGGCTTCATGCCCACGGTCGTCGAGGTCGGCGTGGGGGAGCGGTTCGATCCGGCCGACGTCGACATCCTGTTCGCCGGCGGCGGCCAGGATCGCGGTCAAGTCGCCGTCGGGCTGGATCTCCAGTCGCGCGCCGACGCGCTCAACGACGCGGCCGAGGCGGGCGTCGTGATGCTTGTGGTCTGCGGCACGTACCAGTTGTTCGGCCGTCGGTTCGAGACGCTCGAGGGTCACGAGATTCCAGGCATCGGGTTGTTCAAGGCCGACACGATCGGGTCGACCGAGCGCCTGATCGGCAACGTCACCATCGACAGTCCGTGGGGCCCTTTGGTCGGCTTCGAGAACCACAGCGGCCAGACGACACTGGACCCTGGCCAGTTCCCGCTCGGGACCGTGGTTCGCGGCAGCGGGAACAACGCCACCGACAAGGTTGAGGGTGCCATCCACCACAACGTGCACGGCACCTATTTGCATGGACCTGTGCTGCCACGCAATCCGGCGTTCGCTGATCACCTGATCCTGACGGCGCTGGCGCGGCGGCACGGCGTCGACAAACTCGAACCGCTTGATGACACGCTCGAGCGGGCGGCGGCGAAGGTCGTGATGGACGCCGCTCGTTGAGCGCACACCGGGGGGCGTTGGCGGCGGTGGCCGCGGTCGACCAGCTGCACGGTTACGCGTTCGTGGTCCTGGCGCCGGAAATTGCCCGCGGGCTCGGACTGTCGACCGCGGGACTTACGACCGTGGCCTTGGCGCGCGGGGTTGGTTTTGCCCTGGTCGGCGCAACCGTGGGCGCGGCAGTACGGGCCGGCCGGGCCCGAGGCGTGGCGACGCTCGGTGCGCGGGTGCGGGCAGGTGCGTTGGTTGTCGGTGCGGCGACCTCGCCGGTCGTGGCCGCGACCGGGTTGGCGATCTACGGCGCCGCCGGCGCCAGCGTTCCCGCCGCCCACCCGCAATTGCTGCGGCCCGCTGACCGCGAAGTGCATCGGCTGGCAGCGCGCTTGGGCAACGTCGCCGCGCCCGTCATCGTCGGCGTCGCCGCCATCGTCGCCGGCTGGCGCATCGCGTTCGTGGCGATGGCGCTCGTGAGTGGTGCGGCCGCCCTGCGGGCCCGCGCCTTCCGCGACGACGACACCGGCCCCGATGACACCGACCGCGCCGCGGAGCGGTTCGCCGCGGTACCGGGCGGGCGGACCGCATTGACGCTCATCGCGGCGGCGGCGGTGACGGAGTTCCCGTTGCACGTGTTGGTGTTCGCGCACCTCGGTGGCGCGTTGCACATCGGAGTGCCGGGCCGGGCGCTGTTCGCCGCGGTCGCCGAGTTGATCGGTGTCGTCGGGAATGTCGTGCTCGGCCAGCGCACCGATGCGCTCAGCGCTCGGCCGCCGAGGTCCGTCGCCCTCGGGCTGTCGGCGACGGTATGCGGCGGATTTGCCACCCTCATGATCGCCATGACCGTCTCTTCGCCGACGCTCGCCGTCGCCGCCCTCGCCGTCGGGAGCGTCGCGGTCTCGGTTGTGATCCCGTTCCTCGCCATCGGTACGCGCGCCGTGCTGGCGGCGGCGGTGCCACGGCGCGCCCCGCTGGGCGCCACCGCCTGGCTGGCCGTCGGCCTGCTCGCCGTACCGGGCGGCGACGCCGTGCTCGTCGTCGTGCTCGCGGTGGTCCCGGCCGCGGCAACACTGGCCGTGGCCCGCATGGTCATCCGTCACCCGGCCGAGGCCAGCGCGATCCTCGAGCCCGCCGTGGCGAAGGTCACGTCCGATGAGCGAATGGTTCCGACGCCGGTGGCGTTGGACCAAACGTGATCATCCGCCAGATCGAAGCCACCGACGTCGACCGGCTGGAACGACTCTTCTACCGCCTGTCGCCGCAGACCGTGTACCGACGGTTCTTCTCACCTGTCGCCAAGCCGCGCCGATCCGTGCTCCAGCACCTCGCCGCAGTCGACCACTGGGATCGCGACGCGATCGTGGCCGTGGTTGACGACGAGATCATCGGCGTCGCTCGCTATGACCGCACCGCCGGCTACCCGAACGTGGCCGAGATCGCGGTGGTCGTCGAGGACGCTTGGCAGCGGCACCATGTCGCCAGCGTCCTCCTAAACGAGCTGGCCATGCGCGCCCGCCACCGTGGCTTCTCCGTCTTCACGGCATCGATGCTGGGCGACAACCGGCCGGTCGTGTCGCTCGTCAAGGCGATGAACCCGCGGTCGAGCATCAAGTGGGACGGTGGCACGCTGGCCGCGCAAGTGCCGATCGCTAGCTGATCAGCCGGAAGGTTTCCGACAGCACGAGGGCGGCGGCGCCCACCAGCCCGGCGCGCTGATCGAGGTCCGACAACACGATGCGGACGTCGTCGCGCAAGTAGGGGAGCACGCGGGCGCGCACGGCGTTCTCGATGCGCTGGCGTAACTCCTCGCCGCCGCCGACAACGTCGCCGTGGATGATGAACATCGACGGCGTGAGGACGTGGACGAGGTTGGCCAGGCCGATGGCGAGATGGTCGGCGTACTCGTCGAGCAGCGCCGACGCCGCCGCCGAATCACGAGCGGCGGTGACGAGCTGACTGGCGTCGAGCCCGGCGGCGTTGTCGATGCCACGCGTCGTGGCCTCGCGTTGGAGCCAACGCAGGCTGGCGATCGTCTCCCAACAGCCGACCAGTCCGCACGAACACAACTCGCCGTCGAGGGTTACCGCGGTGTGGCCGAGTTCGCCGGCCTCGCCGCGCGGCCCTCGGTACACGACGCCGTCCAGCACGACGCCGACACCGATGCCGTGGCCGGTTTGTACCGACGCGAACGAGGGCACGCCCCGCCCGACGCCGAACCACTTCTCACCGAGGGCCTGCACGCGTGCGTCGTTGTCGACGAGGACGCGCTGCTCGAAGCGTTCGGTCAGCGCCTGCACGAGGCCGCGGCCGCGCAGACCCGGGACCTGGCCCGATCCGAGGATGACGCCGCGCTCGGTGTCGCAGACTCCAGGTATGGCGACACCGATGCCAAGGAGCGCGCTGGCACCGGTCGGCATGACGGCGTCGAGCGCGCCGATGAGCTTGTCCCGGAGTTCGCCGTCGGTCTTGGCTGCCGCATCGAACTGACCGCTCGATGCGTCGAGTACCTCACCACGCGCATCGATGAGCGCGACGTCGAACGCGCCGGCGGTGATCGCCGCCGCGGCCGACAAGCCCGCGCCGGGCGTGAACCACAGCGGCCGAGCCGGCTTGCCGACGGCACCGGCCTTAGGCGGTTCGTGCTCCTCGAGCAACCCGGTGTCGATCAGCGCGTTGGCGATGTTGCCGATAGTGGCCCGGGTGACCCCGGCCATCTTGGCGAGCTCCGCGCGCGACAGGGGACCGTGATCGCACAACGCCTGGAGCACGCGTGAGCGGTTGACATCGCCGATCCGGCTCGGGGAGAGCAGCGCGCCATCCAGCGTGGTGATGCGCCGGTCGCGAGACGCGGGCGCATCCATGTGGCCAAGTTACCGCTCGTAAACCACGCGACCACCGATCCATGTCGTGACCGCGTCGAGGTTGGCGTCGAGGGCAACCAGATCGGCGCGCGCCCCGACCGCGATCCGGCCGCGGTCGGCGGCGTTCATCACGTCGGCGGGTGTCGTCGACGCGGCTCGTATCGCGTCGGCGACGGGCACGCCGGCCGCGTGGACGACATTGGCCACGGCGTCGTCCATCGCCAGGCAACTGCCGGCGAGCGTGCCGTCGGCGAGACGCGGCGCGTCGTCGATTGGTCGTAACCAGGCCACGGCGTCGGTGACGAGCGCCACGCCGCTGGCGCCTTTGGCCGCGAAGGCCAGGGCGAGGGCGGCGGGGTGGGCGTGCACGAGATCGGCGATGAGGCCGACGGCGAGGTGCGGGTCGGTGAGCGCGGCCCCGAGGAGGCCGGGCTCACGATGGTGGAGCGGGCCCATGCCGTTGAAGCAGTGGGTGACGAGCCGGGCGCCGGCCGCGACACCGGCGAGGGTCTGCTCGTACGTCGCCGTCGAGTGGCCGAGCGATACGACGACGCCGCGCCGCACCAGCGTGGCGATCACGGCTGCGGCCCCGTCCAACTCGGGCGCGAGCGTGATCAGCCTGACCACCGGCGGCAGCGCGTCGAGCCAGACGGGATCGAACGGGCGGATGAGGTCGACGGGGTGGGCGCCGGGTGCGCCGCCGAGGAACGGGCCTTCGAGGTGGACGCCGAGGATGGCGGGACCGTCGCCGACGCGCGCCGCCGCGTCGGCGATCCGCGCGAGTGGCGCGGAGTAGGCATCGAGCGGCGCGGTAATCAGCGTTGGGCACCACGCGGTCACGCCTTGTGACACCAGTCGTTCGTCGAGGTAGTCCCAATCCGTTCCCGACGCGTCGGCGACATCGACATCACCAATGCCGTTGACTTGCAGATCGACGAAGCCGGGCGCCAGCGTGACGTCGATCGCGCCGGCGCCACCGGGAGTGACGGCGACGATGCGGTCGCCGTCGATCTCGACGGTGCCGGGTGTGAGTACTTCGTTGGGCGTGATGACGGCAGCGGCCGTCACGGCGGTCACGCCGTCAAGCTACAAGGGCGTACTCGCGGTCCACGGGGGCGGGCGCTTCATCGCGCGGCACGTGTCGAGCGGCGATGACAAAGGCGGCGACCCACACCACGGCGACGCCGGCGAGCAGCACGTACACGACGATCGCGAACCACGCCGCACCGCCGTGGCTCTCGCGCATCAGGTAGCGGCCTTCGCGGACGAATGTGGCCGTACGGTCAACCGCGGGGATCTCTCGCGCGTTGATCTCGGCGTCGGCCGGCATGTGCACGGGGATGGCGACCATGCGGCTCCCGCGGTGGAGTCGGATCAGCGTCTTCCCGGGCCCGTCAACCGGCACCGGCTTGTCCGACACGTACGCGCCGGGGGTGTCGCCTTCGTGCTTCATCTCGGCGAGCACGAGGTCGCCGCCCTGCCATGTCGTGACCTGGAACCATCGCGCGTCGTTGGCGGCTGACGGCGGGTCGAGGGTGACGTGGACAAGCGCGTTCTCGCCACCGGTGCGCTCCAAGCGGATCGCGGCGGTCGCGCCGTCGCCGCCGGCGCGTGGGAAGGGAATCACGAGGCTGGCCAGCACGGCGAGCCCGCCAAGGGCGACGATGCGCCCTGAAAGGGGGCGGTCACGGTCGCCACGGACGGCGGCGCCGAAGGCGGTCGCCACGATCGCCGACCCGATCGCCGCGAGGAGGGCAAGGGGGACCACTTCGGGGAACAGCGAGGTGTTCCACGCTTGGCGCGCCCCGAGGTTCCATGCGTACTCGCCCGCCAGGCCGATCGTCGCTACCCCGACGCCCGATGCAAGGGCGAAGCGCAACCGCCGGTCGGTCCCGAAGATGCGCGCAGCGATGGCGACGGCGAGGGCCGACGCTAAGTAGATGCCGCCGGTGCGGGTCACGACCGGACCGCTGCTGTCGGAGAGGCCGCTCGAGAACATGACCACGTTGGCGATCGCGATGCCCATCCCCCAGAACGGCCCGAGGATCAGGCGGATGGCGACGAAGGCGAACCCACCGGCGATCATCACGAGCACCGGGTGGAACAGCTGCTGGAACTGCGGGACCCCGAACGTGAACTCGCCTTGCGACGCGGCCAGGCCGAGCAGCGTCAGGTAGGCGGCGACCGCGTGCGAGCCGCGGGCCCATCCTGAGGTGCGGGGCGACACGCGCGCTTCGGCCAGGACCAGCCATGCGGCCAGGCCGACGAACGACGCGCCGAGGATCATGAGCATGTGCGTGGGGCTCCACATGGTCACGTCAATGCCGTACTTCGCGTGCCACAGGTCGTCGAGCGGGAAGCCGCTGACCGCGGCGCCGCCGAGGGCGAGGAGTGGGAGCGCCGACCACGGCACGCGTAGCGCGCCGATGCGGAACCCGACCTCGGCCCGTTGGACGGTGGCGAAGGTGACCGCGAGCACGCCGGACAACGCAATGAAGCCCAAGCCCACGACGATCGCAGTGTGTGGTGCAGTGAACAGGCTCTTGTCGCGGCCCAGCGCGATGTGCCACGCCACGTCGCTGTAGAACCCTTCGCCCGCGGTGAACACACCGAAGAGTGCAGTGGCCATGGCCGCCGCCGCCCACCCTGGGATGCGCGTGAGCCGTTCGAGCGCGTTCGGAATGCGCGCGAGCAACGGACCGCGTCCGAATATCGCGAGCGCGATCACGCAGGCGGCGTACACCGACAGCAGGATCACGAGGAACGTCCAGTCGTTCAGCGTGCTGCTGTCGGCACTGACCTTGGCGAAGATCATGAGACTCGACTTTCCGTGAGGGTGAGGCCGGCGACGCCGGACCAGAGAACATCGGCGAGGTAGTCGACCAAGCGGGCACGCGGCATCGTCCGATGCTCTACCCACCAATGGCCGGCGGAATGAACCATGCCGACGATGCCGTGGGCGATCGGCTCGGCGGCGCCGCTGTCCTGCCCGGCGGCGCGCAGCTGTTCGCCCAGCACGATTGCCACCTGTTGACCGACTTGTTGCATGAAGCCGATCAGCGTGGCGTCGTTCTCGACGTGCTGGACGAGGAACCGGTACACGTCGGGATCACGCTCGATGAACGCGATGTAGGTGTCGACGGTCTGCACGATGAGCTGACGGGGCTCGGTGCCGCTGGCCAGCGCGGCCTGGAGCTCGCTGAGGAGGTTGACCGAGAACCGCTCGGCCAGGGCGTGGATGAGCCCGCTGCGGTCGCCGAAGTGACGATAGAGGATCGGCTTGGTGACGCCGGCCTGCGCGGCCATCTGGGTCATCGACGCCGTCGGGCCGTGACGGCGGATCGCCTCGGTCGCGGCGTCGAGCAACGCAGGACGGCGATCAGTGCGCGCTCTCCGGCCCATTGGTTACCGATGGTAACGTTACCGAGGGTTACAGTCAAGGGGGAGTAGCCTCGGAGGCTATGGGACGTGGTGCCGCCTTCTTCGACCTCGACCGGACCTTGCTCAAAGGCGCCAGCGGGCCATTGATCACCGAAGCGCTGCAGCAGGCCGGCATCGCGCCGCAGCGCTCGCTACCGGGCCAGGGCCTGCTGTACCGCATGTTCGATCTGGTCGGCGAGACGCTGCCGTCGATGGCGCTGGCTCGGGCCGCCGCGTTCATCGCCAAGGGCTGGTCGGCGGAGGCCGTCCGGCAAGCGGGCAAGGCGGCCGCCGAGAAACTCGAGGACCTGGTCGCTCCCTACGCTCGACCGCTGATCCAGGAGCACCGCGACGCCGGTCGACCTGTCGTGCTGGCGACGACCACGCCGTACGACCTGGTGAGCTCGTTGGCCGAACGGCTGGCGTTCGACGACGTGATCGCAACACACTACGCCGAGGACGCCGGCATCTACACCGGTCGGCTCGAGGGCGAGTTCGTGTGGGCCAACGGCAAGCTGAGCGCGGTCAAGCGCTGGGCCGCCGAGCACGACGTCGACCTGGCCGACAGCTACGCGTACTCCGACAGCATCTACGACACGCCGCTGTTGTCGGCCGTCGGCCATCCCAACGCGGTGAACGCCGACGCCCGTCTGCTGGCCATGGCGTTGGTGCGGCGCTGGCCGATCCTCAACCTCGACGTCCCGCCGGGCGTGCCCAAGCTGCTCGGCGTCGAGCCGTTCGACGTCATTCGCCTCACGGCCCGGCCCGAGCTGTTCCCGTACGCGCGGTTCGACATCGACGGCACCGATCTCATCCCCGATCACGGCGCCGCCATCATCGTCGCCAACCACCGGAGCTATTTCGATACCGCGGCCGTCGGCATCACCGTCATCCAGGGCGGCCGGGCGCCCCGGTTCCTCGGCAAGAAGGAAGTGTTCGACGCGCCGGTCATCGGCCCGCTGGCCAAGGCGCTGGGCGGCATCCGGGTTGACCGCGGCAGCGGGTCGGGCGAGCCGATGGACGAAGCGGCGCGCGCCCTCCAAGCCGGCGAAGTCGTGACGTTGATGCCGCAGGGCACGATCCCGCGCGGCCGTAAGTTCTTCGAGCCGGTGCTCGAAGGTCGCACGGGCGCCGCCCGCCTTGCCGCCCTGACACGGGCGCCGGTGATTCCGATCGGGCTTTGGGGTACGGAGCACGTCTGGCCTCGGTCGTCGCGCTTGCCCAACGTCACCAACATCGGCAACCCGCCCGTCGTTCGCACGCGGGTCGGTCGCCCGGTCGAGCTGCAATACGACGACGCCCGCGCCGACACTGAGCGGATCATGCAGGCGATCGTCGACCTGCTGCCGCCCGAGGCACGCGAGCGGTACGAGCCGACCGCCGAAGAGATCAAGCGGGCGACGCCAGCGGGGAAGGATCCCGAGAACCCCGACGGCTAGGTGTCGGCCGCCGGCTGCGGATGGAGTAGCCGTTCCAGTTCGGCGGTGGTCAGGATCACGTGAGCGACGTCGGGCTCACGAGGAACAAGACCACCCGTTGGGTGGTCTTGCTCCTCGATGTCCGCCGCATCGCCCTCGACCGGGAGCCGTCCCCCCGATTGGTCTCGGCTCCCCATCGCTATGTGTCCCCCCAGTTGGTTACCGGCCCCCCTCGGTGCCATCACCGTCGCCACCCGCCCCCCGACGGATGACGACGACGTCTCGCATAGTGCGCGATCGGGTTTAAGAACCGCTTAAATCGGTCGTCAAGGCCTCTACGCTGCCCATCCACGTGACCGGGAGCCTCGACATCCGCCTCTTGGGGCCGCTCGATGTCCGGCTCGACGGCGTGTCCGTCGAACTGGGCGGAGCCAAGCCGCGAGCGATCCTGGCCGTCCTGGCGCTCAACGCGGGCCGGGTGGTGTCCGTCGACCAGCTCGTCGAGGCCGGATGGGGGACCGAAGCGCCGTTGCGGGCGGTCAACTCCGTCCCCGTCTACATCTCGCAACTGCGCAAGGCGCTGGGCGCCAGCCGGATCGAGACTCGCAGCCCGGGCTACGCGCTGACGCTCGCGGCGAACGAGTCGGACCTCACCCGCTTCGAGGACCAGGTGCGGGCCGCGGGCATCGCCCGGAGTCGGGGCGACCACGCCGCCGCCGCGTCGTTGCTTCGCGACGCGCTGGCCTTGTGGCGCGGCCCGGTGCTCGCCGACCTCGACACCGAGGCGTTCTTCACCGACGTGGCCCGGCTCGACGAGGCGCGGCTCGTCGCGACCGAAGACCGGGTCGAAGCCGATCTCGCGCTCGGCGCTCACCACCACCTCGTCGGGGAGCTCGAGGCGCTGGTCACCGCCCACCCGCTCCGCGAGCGGATGCGCGCCCAACTGATGCTGAGCCTGTACCGGTCCGACCGCCAGGCCGAGGCGCTGCGTGCGTATCAGGAGCTGCGACGAGTGCTCGGCGACGAGCTGGGTATCGAGCCCAGCCGCGAGCTCGCGATGCTCGAGGAGGCGATGCTGCTCCAGCGCCCGGAGTTGGAGTGGCGGCCGGCGCCGGCTCCCGCCGCGTCGGTCGGCGGCTCTGGCGCTTCCGGCGCGCCGACGCAATCGCCGCGTCCGGGCCCGGCGATGCTGGCGACCGACGGCCCGTTCGTCGGCCGCGACGACGAGATCGGCCGGTTGCAGGAGATCTGGGACAAGGTGTGCGGCGGACGGCTGGAGCTGGCGCTGGTGGCGGGCGAGCCTGGCATCGGCAAGACGCGGCTGGTCGCCGAGTTCGCGGCGCGGGTCGCCGAGCACGGCGCCCTCGTCCTGTACGGCCGGTGCGACGATGACGCGCCCGTCCCGTACCGGCCCTTCGTCGAAGCGCTGCGCCTGTACGTCGAGGGATCGTCGACGGCCGAGCTGCGCGCGTTGAGCTTTCGCGTTCGCGAACTGGTTCGTGTCGTACCCGAACTGGCCGAACGCCTGCCCGAACTCGAGGTGCCGCGCGGCCGGGACTCGGACACCGAGCGCTACTTCCTCTTCGAGGCGGTCG
The DNA here is from genome assembly GCA_035649535.1 of Acidimicrobiales bacterium. Lineage (GTDB taxonomy): Bacteria > Actinomycetota > Acidimicrobiia > Acidimicrobiales > JACDEA01 > JACDEA01. The sequence goes on from DASRJI010000006.1 coordinate 32,601, forward strand.
TCGCCATGGTCTCGGCCGCGGCCGGCAACAGCCCGGTCCTGCTGATCCTCGATGACCTGCAGTGGGCGGACAAGCCCTCGCGGCTTCTCCTGCGCCACCTCACCCAGCGACTCATCGAGTCGCCGATCTTCGTGCTGGCGACCGGCCGCGACACCGACGCGCTTACCGAAGTGGATCGCGAGCGCCGCGCCCATCGCCTGCGGCTCGACGGGCTCACCGAGGCCGACGTGAGCACGCTGCTCAAGACCTGGAACGAGCTCGCGCCGTCTTCGCTGGCGCACGCGGTACACGCCGAGACCGACGGCAACCCGTTCTTCGTCGGCGAAGTCCTCCGCCACCTCAGCGAGTCGCGGGACGATGTTGACGCCGGCCGATTCGGGATTCCCGACGGCGTGCGCGAGTTGCTGCGGCGACGGCTCGATCGCCTGGGGGAGGAGGTGCATCGACTCCTTCACGTCGCCGCGGTCATCGGTCGGGAGTTCGACGTCGCCGTCCTCGAGTCGTTGAGTGATCTGTCGCCCGACGCGGTCCTCGACGCGCTGGAGGATCTCGAGCGGGCCGGGATACTCGTCGAGATGCAGCGACCGGCCGGTCGCTACCGGTTCGCCCACAACCTCGTGCGTGAGGCGCTGTACGAGGAGCAGTCGCCTACGCGTCGCGCTCGGCTGCACCTTGACGTCGGTCAGGCTCTCGAGGCGGCGGCGGCCGGCCATCGAACGCTGCCGCTCGCCGAGCTCGCGCACCACTTTTCGATGGCGGCACCGCTGGGCGAAGCGGCGCGCGCGATCGACTACACGCGGCGCGCGGCCGACGACGCGGTGTCGCAAGCCGCATACGAGGGCGGTATCGCCCTGTATCGGCGAGCCCTCGACCTCGTCGGGCTGGAACCGTCGGCGGAGCGGGCCGAACTCCTGATCGCCATGGGCGACATCGAATGGCGCGTCGGCCAGACAGCGCACGCGCCGCGCACCTTTGCGGCCGCCGCTGCGATCGCGCGCGGCATGGGCGACGTGACGCTGCTGGCGCGCGCGGCGGTCGGCCAGAGCGGTGGCCATCTCCTGTACTTCTTCGAGTCGGGGATGGTGGACCGCGACGCGATCGATGTTCTCGAGGAGGCGCTCGCCGGCCTCGGTCCCGAGGACAGTTCATTGCGAGTCGAGTTGCTCGGGTCGCTCGCCCGGCTGTTGTATCTCGGTTCGCCGCTGGAGCGCCGCGCCGCGCTCATCGAGGAAGCGGTGGCGATGGCCGAGCGGATCGGCGATCCCGAGACGATCGCCGTCGCCCGCTTCCACGAGTACAACGCGCTGCGCACGCCGTACAACGCCCCGGCGCGACTCGAGCAGGCAACCCGCTTGTTGCACATGGCCCTCGAGCTCAACGACCGCGAGCTGCTGCTCACGTGCCACCTGTTCCGCGTGATGGAGCTGCTCGAGCTCGGCGACATCGACGGCGTCGACAGCGAGATCGAGCCGCAGCTCAAGCTGGCGGAGGAATTGCGTCAGCCCAACCTCGTTTGGATCACCACGTTGCACCGCGCCATGCGGTCGACGCTGGCCGGCCGATTCGAGGAGGCCGAGGAGCTGGCGCAAGAGGCGCTCGCCCTGGGCATGCAGACCGAGATGGCGTATCCGGCGCCGGTGTTCGGCGGTCAGATCGCGGTCCTTCGCACGCTTCAGGGTCGGGCCGATGAGATCGAGGCGCCGGTGCGGGCGTTGATCACCGGCATGCCGGACGTACCTGCGTGGCGCGCCGGCCTGGCGTTCGCGCTGGTCGAGTCTGGCCGCCTCGAGCAGGCCGCCGCCGCCCTGGCCGACGTGGCCGCGCCTGAAGACGTCCCCCGGGACATGTTCTTCACGGTGCATATGGCGTCGATGGCCGAGGTGTGTGCGGCGACCGGCGACGCCGAACGAGCCCGGCCGATCTACGACGCGCTCCTACCGCTGGCCGAGAACAACGTGACCTTGGTGCTGGGTGCGAGCTGCTGGGGCTCGATCGCCCACTACCTCGGCGTGCTGGCCGCGTGCATGGGTCGTCTCGACGACGCCGACGCGCACTTCCAGGGCGCGCTGGATCGCAATGGCCGCATGGGGGCGTGGCCGCTCGTCGCCCGGACCCAGGTCGCCTACGCCCGCATGCTCGTCGGCCGCGACCAGCCCGGCGATCGCGAGCACGCCGACTCGCTCCTCGACGCGGCCGAAGAGATCGCCGAGGAACTCCACATGATCTCCCTCGGCCTCAAGGCCCAGGAGCTCCGCAAGTCGTTGTAGCTAGCTCTTGTTCTTGGCTCTGATGAGATTGAGGGCGCCGCCGGCCCGGAACCAGTCGATGTGCTCGCCCGACATCGTGTGCAGCCCTTGGAAGTCGACGGTCGTGCCGTCGGGCCTCGTGATGCGGCACTGCACGGGCTTGTCGGGGGCCAGCTCGGCCAGGCCGAGAATCGAGATCCTGTCGTCCTCGCCGATCTCGTCGTAGGTCGTCGGGTCGGCGAACGTGAGGGGCAGCACGCCCTGCTTCTTGAGGTTCGTCTCGTGGATGCGGGCGAAGCTGCGCACCAGGATCGCCTTGGCGTCACGGAACCGCGGTTCCATCGCCGCATGTTCCCTTGACGAGCCTTCGCCATAGTTCTGGTCGCCGACGGCAACCCAGCCCACGCCGGACTCGCCCGCTTCCTTGGCGATCTGCGGGTAGGACTCGACCTCGCCGTGGATGAAGCACTTGCCCTCGCCGGTGAGACCGTCGCGGAACGCGTTGACCACGCCGAGGAAAAGGTTGCCGCTGATGTTCTCGAGGTGGCCGCGGTACTTGAGCCACGGACCCGCGGCCGAGATGTGGTCCGTCGTGCACTTGCCTTTGGCCTTCAACAGCACCGGAAGGTCGATGTAGTCGTTGCCGTCCCACGGCGCGAACGGTTCGAGCAGTTGGAGGCGGTCGCTGGTCGGGTTGACCACGACCTGCACGCTGCTGCCATCCGCCGGCGGCGCGAGGAAACCGGCCTCGCCGCTCTCAAAGCCACGGGACGGGAGCTCTTCGCCGACCGGCGCATCGAGACCGAGGTCGGCGATCGGGTCGCCGTCGAGCGTGCCGGTGAGCGCGTAGGCCATCACCGTTTCCGGTGACGTGACGAAACACAGCGTGTTGGCGCTGCCGTCGTTGCGCTTCGGGAAGTTGCGGTTGTACGACGTGACGATCACGTTGACCTGATCGGGCGTGACGTCGTCGCGCTGCCACTGGCCGATGCACGGACCGCACGCATTGGCGAGCACGGTCGCGCCGATCGCTTCGAGATCGGCGAGGAGCCCGTCGCGCTCGATCGTGGCCCGCACCCGCTCCGAGCCCGGCGTGACGAGCAGCGCGGTCTTGACCCGCATTCCCTTGGCCGCCGCCTGGCGGGCGAGCGACGCGGTGCGGGTGATGTCCTCGTACGACGAGTTGGTGCAGCTGCCGATCAGCGTGCTGCTGATCTCCAGCGGCCAGTCGTTCTCCTTGGCGTCGGCGGCCATGCGGCTCACCGGCCGCGCCCGGTCGGGGGAGTGCGGCCCATTGATGCGCGGCTCGAGCGTCGACAGGTCGATCTCCACGACCTCGTCGAAGAACTGCTGCGGATCACCGTCGACTTCGGGGTCCTCGCGGAGGTGCTCGCGCACCGCGTCGGCCCGGTCGGCCATGGCCTCGCGGCCGGTGGACTTCAGATAGATCGCGGCGTGGTCGTCGTAGGAGAACAGGGACGTGGTGGCGCCGATCTCGGCGCCCATGTTGCAGATCGTGGCCTTGCCGGTCGCGCTGATCGTCGCCGCGCCGGGACCGAAGTACTCCACGATCGCACCCGTGCCGCCCGCGACGGTGAGGACGTCGGCGACTCTGAGGATGATGTCCTTGGCCGACGTCCAACCGCTCATCTCGCCGGTGAGGCGAACGCCGATGAGCTTGGGCCAGCGCACACCGAACGTGGAGCCCACCATGACGTCGACGGCATCAGCGCCACCGACGCCGATCGCCACCATGCCGAGACCGCCGGCGTTGGGTGTGTGGCTGTCGGTGCCGATCATCATCCCGCCCGGGAACGCGTACTGCTCGAGGACGACCTGGTGGATGATGCCGCTGCCCGGTCGCCAGAACCCGATGCCGTATTTGGCTGAGACCGACTCGAGGAAGTCGTAGACCTCGCGGTTCGTGTCCTCGGCGACGGCCAGGTCGGCAACCGCGCCCACTCGGGCCTGGATAAGGTGGTCGCAGTGCACGGTGCTCGGCACCGCGACCTGCGGTAGCCCCGCGGTCATGAACTGAAGCAGCGCCATCTGCGCGGTGGCGTCCTGCATGGCGACGCGGTCGGGATACAGCTCCGCGTAACTGCGGCCCCGCTCGACTTCCTGATGCTCAGGATCGGCCAAGTGGTTGAAGAGGATCTTCTCGGCCAGGGTCAGCGGTCGGCCGAGCCGGCGCCGGCCGGTGGCGACGCGATCATCCAGGCGGGCGTAGACCTCGTCGATCAACTCGAGCGGGGTGCTGGCGGTCACTCCAGAAGTCATGATACAAGTATATAACAAGTGAGAGAGCTGCGATACAAGTCGATCGCCGAAGATCTGCGAGAGCGGATCGGTTCAGGTGAGTTCACCGCTGGTCACCTCCTGCCCAGCGAAGCCGAGCTAGGTCGAGCCTATGACGCCAGCCGGGTCACGGTTCGCAAGGCGCTCGAGTCCCTGCGCGACGACGGCGTCGCCGACGCGCGCCAGGGGTACGGCTGGTTCGTCGTCGGTGATCCCGTGCGCCAGACGCTTGGGCGGTTGGCCACCATCGAGGGCCAGCTCGCCGATCATGGCGTGCACGCCGAGCGCCACGTCCTCGACTTCGGCTTCGTCCGGTCGCCGCGGCGCGTGCGCGACGTCCTTGGTGTCGACGACGTGTTGCGCGTTCGCCGGCTCAACCGGGCGAACGGCGAGCCCTTCGCCGTCGTCACCGTGTGGGTGCCCGAGCGTCTTGGCGCCAAGCTGTCGCGTGACGCCGTCGAACGCTCGCCGATCTACGAGTTGCTGCCCGTGAAGTTGGGGGGCGCGACCCAGACGATTGGTGCGGCGGCGGCGACCGAACGCGACGCGGGATTACTCGAGGTGCCGGCGGGGGCGCCGCTGCTGCGGTGCGAGCGCACGACCTACGACACGCGGCGTCGCCCGGTCCTGTTTTCCGAGCACCTCTTCCCGGCGCTCCGCACCGAGTTCGTCGTAGACCTTCCCGCCGACGGCGTCGAGTCCTTCGCCCCTGCCGGTCTCCGTCTCGTCGACTGACCCGCCCGCTACGTTCGCGCCGTGCGGGGACACAGGATTCTGGTTGTGCTGTTGCTCGGGCTCACTGCATGCAGCAGCGGCGGCGGTAAAGAAGCGACCACGACGACGACGTCGAGCGAGCCGACGACGATTACGACGACGTCGAGCACCGGTGGTAGTCCGGGTGGCGTCAGCGGTCCGCAGATCTGGTTGCGGGCCGAAGCCCTCAGCGCGCCAGGCCGGCTGAGTACCTGGACCGACCAGACCGACAACCATCGCAACGCCACGCAGCCCGCCGCTGGGCGACAGCCCGAAGTCGTGGAGCAGGGGATCAACGGCCATCCTGCGGTGCGCTTCGACGGTGTCGACGACGGCCTCGCCATCGCGTTCGACATCAGTCCCGCGGGTCACCCGGATCTCACGATCTTCACGGTGTTCAGCAGTGACACCGATGCCAAGGAGTTGCGCAAGCTCTACGGCAATGACGATGGCGGCTACGACCGCGCCGTCGGGCTCGATAGCCGCGGGACGACGAACTACGTGTCGTTCGGCGGGGCGGTCCAGCCGTATTTCACGCTGACCGCCCAGGCGACCTACGTGACCAGCGACGTCTGGACGCAGAACCGGTTCGACGGGTTCGTGAACGGCGACGAGCGGGCCGACGGCCGATCGTTCGTGACCGGCGGCCAGCCAACGATGGCGCTCGGCGGCGTGCGCCCCGATATTGCGCACAGCGTCGAGCCTTGGAAGGGCGTGATCGCCGAGTTCATCGTGTACGACCGCGTTCTCACCGCCGCCGACCGTCAGCGCATCGAGACCTACTTGAAGACGAAATACGGGGTTCGCTAGCCGTACTGCTGCCAATACGCCCGGTCGGGGCGCTTGCGCTTCTGCAACAGGATGAACACGACGCCCCATGGGTCGCGGAACCACGACGTACGCAGGCCGGCGATGTCGGCCGCGCCGGTCGTGAGGAACTCGACGTCGTGTGTTTGCAGCTCCTCCATCGTTGCGTCGATGTCGTCGCACACCAGGCCGACGTGCGAGAGGCCCACGTCGGTGAAGTGCCGACCGTTGGCCGGTGATGCGGCATTCGGATACTCGATCACCTCGATGACGTGGTCACCCTCGGCGTTGCCGATGATGGCGGCCTTCACCGCCGGCGGGTCGGGCAACAGCTCGCCCATGTCGCGAGCGATCGAGTCGCCGTCCATCAAGAAGGGCGGCGACAGCACTTGGAGTCCGAGCACCGACTCGTACCACGCGACGGCGGCGTCGATGTCGGAAACGCAAATCGCGGTGTGGGCGAGTCGCAGGTTCATCGGGTCGGATCTCCTTCGGCGATGGCCCGGGCCCGTTCGACGACGGCGTCCACGCGGCTGCGGTCAGTAAGGACGTAGAAGCGTTCCGTGTAGATGGCGTCGAGCACGAGATCGGCGACCGCCGACGGCGCCATGCCTTTGGCGTCGAGGAACGCCTTCACCTGGTCGCTGCTGCGCGCGCCGGCCGGCTTGGTCGCCCGATCAGGACGGTTCCGTTCACTGTCGTAGATCCGCGTCTGCACCGGACCGGGGCAGAGGACCGATACGCCAACGTCGACGCCCGCGGCGCGCAGGTCGGCTTGGAGGACCTCGGACAGGGCCACGACTGCGTGCTTCGACACCGCATAGGCACCGCCGCCCGGCGTCGGCGCCAAGCCTTGCATCGAGGACGTGTTGACGACATGACCCTCGCCCTGGGCGACGAGGCCGGGTACGAAAGTACGGACGCCGTGGATCACTCCCCACAGGTTGACGTTGAGGACCCACGCCCATGTGCGTTCGTCCAGGTTCCACACCGGGCCGCTGGTACTCACGCCGGCGTTGTTGATCACGATGTGCGTGGCACCGAACGCGGCCAGCGTGGCGTCACGGAGGGCCTCGACCTGCGCCGCCTCGGTCACATCGGTAACGACGGCGATGACCGCGGCGCCGGCCGCCTCGAGCTCGGCCCGCGCCGTCTCGAGTGGCGCCGCTTCGATGTCGGCGATGGCGAGGCGCACGCCCTCGGCGGCGAGCCGATCGGTCAGGGCCCGCCCGATGCCGCTCGCCGCGCCGGTGATGACCGCGACCTTGCCGGCCAGGTCGCGCATCAGTCGTCCAAGCCGACGAGGCGGGTCAGCAACGCGTCGGCGGTGCCGCCCCGCTCCTCGCCGACGATCGCCCCGTCTCGGAGGAACACCGTGCGGTCGGCGACCGCGGCAACTGCCGGGTTGTGCGTGACCAACACCGTCGTCTGGCCGCCCTTGTGCAGCGCGCGGAAATGATCGACGACCTGGACGCCGGACCGATGGTCGAGGTTGCCCGTCGGCTCGTCGGCGAGCAGGACGGCGGGCTCATTCATAAGGGCGCGGGCGATGGCGACGCGCTGCTGCTCGCCCCCGGATAGCTGTGAGGGCAGCTTGCCGCGCGCCGCGCTCAGGCCCAGCCCGTCGAGCAGCGCGTCGGCCCTTTCGTTGGCCGTCGCGGTGGGCCGCCCGTCGATCACCGCCGGCAGCGCCACGTTCTCGAGCGCGGTGAGGACGGGGACAAGGTTGAAGAACTGGAACACGAAGCCCACGCGGTGACGCCGGATGCGCGTCAACTCGTCATCGGCCAGCTGGCTCAGCGACGCGCCTTCGACCAACACCTCGCCGCGTGTGGGCGTATCGAGCGCTCCCAACATATGGAGAAGGGTCGACTTCCCGCAGCCGGACGGACCCATGATCGCCACGAATTCGCCGCTCTCAACCGTGACATCCACGCCGCGGAGCGCGTGCACGGCGAGCCCGTCGAGTGCATATTCCTTCTCGAGGGCGCGGGCTTCGAGGACAATTGCCACCATCTCTCGTCTAGCAGGCCCGATGGGGTTCCGATCGATCCGGCGCAGGCCGGGTCGGTTCGCGCTGACGGCAGTTGGCGTGGCGCTGGGTGTCGGCGTGTTGTTCGCCGTCCTGATCACCAACTCGACGATCGACGAGGGGATGGACCGGTTCGTCCGCACCACCGACACGCCGATGATCGAGATGAGTGCGGCCGGCGGGTACGAGACCGACATGCCGGCTGCGGTGCTCGGCCAAGCCGCAGCGTTGCCGGGTGTCGTGGACGTCACCGGCGGCACCGGCGTCGGTGTGCACATCCCCAATGCGCCCGACGACAAGGAGGGTCTCTTTCTCTACGGCGGCCTGTTGCGCAACGGCTCGGCCTCTCCGCCCAAGCGCAAGCGGGAGGGCAGCGACATCATCACCCGCGGCCGGGACGCCGCGGACGACAAGGACGAGGTCGTCCTGAGTGAAGCGGTGGCCTCGCAGATGCACGCGAGCCGAGGGAGCAGCGTTGAATTCGTCGCCCCGACGGGCCGGATCCGGCTCCGCGTCGTGGGAATCACTGTCCGTCGCGACGGCCGTCCTCACGACGACCGGTCGGCGGCCACCTCGTACCCGACCGCGCGGCGTCTCGTCGGCCGGGGCGAGGTCGTCAACTTCGGGACCATCCGACTTGCGTCGGGTACCGATGCGGCGCAGTGGATCGCCGATCACGGCGCCGCGTTCGGCGCCGCGGTCCAGCTGACGAGCTCGGGCGTCTTTGCCGACGCGTTCCGTGACGTCATCGGCAGCGGCAAGGCCGCACTCGGCGGTCTCGCCGGCGTGGCCTTGTTCGTGAGCGGATTCATGATCTTCCTGACGCTGTCGATGAACGTCGCCGAGGCGGCGGCCGTCCACGGCACGATGCGCGCCGTCGGCGCCAGTCGCGGCCAGATTCGCCGCACCGTCCTTACCGATGCGCTGGCGCTCGTCCTGCTGTCTACGCCCGCCGGTTTGGTGTTCGGGCTGCTCGCCGCCAACCTCACGATCCGGCTCACGCGGGCGGCGTACGGGCTTCCCAGTCTGACGATGACCGTGCGTCCGATCTCCGCGGTTGTTGCGCTGCTCGTCGGCGTCGGGGTGACGCTGGCCGCCGCGATGGTGCCCGCGCAGCGCGCCGCCGCGGTGGCGCCGGTCGTCGCCATCCGCGGTGCAGGGGATGAGCGACCGGGTGCGGGCCGCCTTTGGATCGCCGGCCTGGCCGCGATCGTGGCCGGCTTCGTCGTGGTGTTCGCGTCCAGCCAGAAGCGAGTCGACGTCGGCTCGAGCTTCATCCTGTTCGGTGCCGTCCTGGTCGTCCCCGCGATCATGGGCCCGATTGCCGGCGTCGCCGGCTTGCTGACGCGGCGCCTGGCGCGCGGCGTCGGCACCGTGGGCGTCCTGCACCTGCGCAAGGAGCCGCGCCGATCGGCCTACACGCTGGCTTTGGTCATGGTCGTGCTGGCGATGGTGTTCGCGACGGGAGCGGTGCACTTGTCGCTTCGCCGCAACTTGACGTCGGCATTGGCTCGGCAGTTTCCCGCCGATCTCGCGGTGTATGGCGCGGGACGTCTCGACGCACCACTGCGCGAGACGATCGCGACGACACCCGGCGTTGACGCGACGACGCCGCTGTGGTTCACCCGGACGTACCAACGCACGCCGACGGCGGCGAACGTCGACTTGATGGTGCTCGACGCCCCGACGTTCTTCGCGGTCCAGAGTGTTGCGTGGCGCGAGGGGTCCGACAGGGCGGCGCGCGCCGCATTGACACGCGGCGGCGCGGTGGCGATCCCTGACGGCACCTCACGGCGCCAACGCGTCCATCGGGGCGACACGATCAGCCTCGACACGTCGAGCGGCGCTCGCGAGTTCGTCGTCGCCGGTGTCTACGTGTCGTCGCAGTCGAGATCGCCCGTACTCGTAGGTGCGGGCGACGGCACGCGGCTGTTCGGCGTTGAGGTGCCAACGGCGATCGCGGCAACAGTGAAGCCCGGGTTCCGCGTCGACGCGGTCAAGACGGCGATCGAGCGTCGGGCCCCGGGGCTGGTGTTCGTGCGGTCGACCAGTGCGCAAAAGGCCGACTACCTCAGAGGTCAGACCCAGTTCTTCAACCTCGTGTATGCGCTGGTGCTGATCGCGCTCATCATGGGCATGCTCGGCGTCACCAACACGCTGGCGATGGCGGTCCTGCGCCGGACCCGCGAGATCGGCGTGCTGCGGGCCGTCGGCACCGAGCGACGCCAGCTGCGGCGGATGGCGCTGGTGGAGGCGATGACGCTCGGGCTCACGGGTTTGGCGCTGGCGATCCCGCTGGGTGTGGTCCTGTCGGTCACCGTGCTGCAGACCGTGACGCGGACGCTCGGCACCGCGGTCGAGTACATCTTCCCGTGGCCCATGTTCGCGGTCATCGGCCCGATCGCCGTGCTCGCCGCCGCGCTTAGCGCCGTCGTCCCCGGCCGCCACGCCGCCCGCGTCGACCCCGCCCGCGTCCTCCGCTTCGACTAGCCCTCCAGACCCACGTGTCGGTGTCAGGTTGCGGTTTTCGTTGCTCTCGCACCGACACGTCTGGGTGGACGGGCGTGGCTACGCTCGCCCCATGCGATGGCTACGGCTGGGCCTCGTCGGCGCGGTGCTGCTCCTGGGCGGGCTAACGATCGCCCCAGCGGCCGGCCAGAACGCAAACAAGCAAATCAACATCACCGGCCCTCCGTTCGCGTTCGACCCAGCGGGTGCGCAGATCGATAGCGGGCTCTCTTTCCTCTTCGAGAATCGGACTACCGAGGAGCACAACATCGTCTCTGCGGAGTTCACGCGCCACGTCAACGCGGGTATCGAGCAGCGATCACAGCCCGTCCAGATCTCGGGCGGACCACGGACGATCGCCTATCACTGCACCATCCACGACTCGATGACAGGGTCCCTCCAAGTAGTCGGATCGACTCCGGCGGCTACGTCGACGACCGTTGCGGCGTCACCGGCGACGACTCGAGCAGGCGTGACGACGACGCGGAAGGGAGCGACGACCATCGCGACCACCGGAACGTTCGATACGCAGACCAGCGTGCTCGATACGACGACGAGCGAGCCCGCCAGCTCGACGACCGCGGCGCCACTCGCGATCAAGGAGGCGAGCAAGGGCGGCGGTACGAGCAGCGCGGCGATCGCCGGCATCCTCGTGGCGATCGTCGCCGTCCTTGGCGGCGGCGCCTATGCCCTCTATCGCCTGCGTGGCGCAGGCAACTAACTACGCTCGACGCATGCGCTGGATACGGCTCGCTGTCGCTGGTTTGTTGGTGCTCGCCGCGATCGGCTTCGCGGCCTTCCGCGTCGAAGCGGCCCAGAAAGACGTACACGTCGTCAATACGGTAAATCCGACGATGCCATACGCGTTCTCGCCCGCGACCCAAGCTGTCAACGCTGGCGACACGGTGCAATGGATCAACGACACTGGCACCGACCACCGCGCAGTAGCGAACGACGGTGCGTCGTTCGATGTCGCAATCGACTCGAGCGGTGGAGCATCGGGACCGATTAGCGGGCCCACGCGCGACATCGCATACCACTGCAGCATCCACCCGTACATGACCGGCACCATCCACGTAACCGCGACAACAACGACGGCGAAGGCGACGACGACGGTGAAGCCGACGACATCGACCTCACGGCCGACGTCGACGTCGCGCGCGACGACCACGTCGACGGCGACGATCACCACCGACACGCTGGGCCTCGACACAACGACGTCGGAGGACACGACGTCGACTACCGGCGGTCAGGTGTCGATCAAGACCGGCGGCGGTGGCACCAACGGCGCCGCCGTCGCCCTACTCATCGTCGGGATCCTCGGTGTGCTCGGCGGCGGCGGGTACGCGATCTACCGCCTGCGCTCCGGTCGCTTCTAGAGCTTCGGCCAGCGGCTTTCGCTCGGTCCGGGACGGCGGCGGTTCTCGCCCAGCGCCCACGTTCGGCGCCACGCGCCGGCCGGTGGTCCGGTCATCGATGGCGTCGTCCCGGCGGCGGCGCGGCGTCGCGCGGTCCACCAGTCGGTTCCCTGCTCGTCGGCGAGCATGGAGACGGCCGCCTCGATGCGCGACGTGAAGCGCCGCGCATCCTCGTCGGCGGTGGGGCGAAGAGGCGTGCCGAACGTGACCGTGGTGGTCGACGGCTTGAGTGTCTTGGCGCCGCGTCGGAGGATGCGCCGGGTCCCCTCGATGTGGACGGGCACGACCGGTGCGCCACATCGCAGCGACAGGTAGGCGGCGCCGCCCCGGAACGGCTGTGCCCAGCCATCGGGCGAACGGCCGCCCTCGGGGTAGATGATCACCGACCACCCGTCGGCGATCAGTTCGGCGGCCGAGTCGGCGGCCCGTCGCGACACCTTCGTGCGTTCGATCGGTATCGCGTTGAGGACGAACGCGAAGGCGGCACCCTTGGCTCGCGTGTCGAAGAAGTAGTCGGCCGCCGCCGCGACGATTGTCCGATGGCGGAATCGCGACGGTAGGGATGCGAGCAACAACGCAGTATCGACGTGACTCGCGTGATTGGCGGTGAAGATCGCGGGCGCTTCGAGGCCCTCGATGCGATCGAGCCCTGCGAGTTCCGGCGAGGCCAACGCCCGCACCGCCGGTCGGGTCACGCCGTCGAGCACCAAGGCACGGGCGAGGCGTACGGGGTACCGGCGGGCCCATTCCGTCTCGAACGCCATACCCGTGCGCCGCTTGACGGGGGGGCGGGCGACCCCGCCGGGCCAGGTCGCGGCACGGTAGGGAAAGCGCGACGGCAACCTCACGTCACGTCGGCGATCATCAGCGGCGGGAGGTGCAGGTGCGTAATGCTGGGATCGCGCCCGACGACGTCCTCGGCCATCTCGAGCGCGTCCCGCAGCGTCGATGCCGGCTTGAACCCGAGGCGGCGGACCGATCGCGTCTCGCCACCAACCACGATCACGCCGCCGAGGTGCTCCAACGCGTGCGCGCCCCAGTACCACATATAGAACGGATGGACGCCGTGGTACGCGTGGCTCGTGCGGTACAGGTGGATGTACCAAGGGTCGGTGGCAAACTGCTCCTCGTACTTGGCTTCGATCTCGAGCGGGTCGGTGGTTTCGGCCAACACCTCCTCGAAGAAGTCGATGTAGCTCGGGTGGTGCACGGGGTGGAACTCCCACGGCGTGGGGTGACTCATGATCAGGACGCCGCCCTCGCGCACGACCGGTTTGCCGCGGTACAGGTTGAAGAAGTAGCCGAGCCCGAGACACATCACGAGGATTGGGTTCATCACCGAGTTGACGTTGTACGGGCAGATGTACGGCAGGCCCATCGTCACGATGTCGGTCTGGCCGTCGACCGGGACCAGCTGCTGCTTGTACACGTTGGCGGTCGTGAGCTCGTGTACCGGTTCAACCGCGCCGGCCTGCACGCTGGTGATGTCGTGCGGTGCCTTGATCGAGTGGAAGATGTTGCGGGCAATACGCGCCGGTGTCCGTTGCAGCGACTTACTCGTCGCGAGAAAGCCGGCTCGGTCCCGCCAGTTCCATTCCCACTCGCGCCGCTGTAGGAAGTTGAACTGGTCCGGGAACGTGTCGCTGTTGAGCGTCGTCTCGATCTGGAAGACCTTCACGCCCTGGGCGGCGATGTGGCGGCCAATTCGCCAGTTGGACGAGTGGAGCTCGGACTTGTGCTGGTCCATGAACGACCGGCTGTGCGTCATCGTTCGCACGTTGTGGTGATGTCGCAGGCTGCGGTACGAGGCCAAGCCGGTGGCCACGCTCTTGTGGCCGCCGTCCATGGCGACGAGGTTGATGTTCACGTAGACGAGCAGGTCGCTGGTGGCCGCCCGCTTGTTCAGCTCGACGTCCTCGCCCTGCTCGGTGGTGCCGAGGTGGATGAGGTTGTCGGGATCCTCGGCGTCGTGCTGGGTCAGCAGGCCGTGCGGTTCGAACGCGTCGTACACGCGGTCACCGATGGCGTGGCGCAACTCGGCTTCCGTCATGCGCCGGTGAAGCGCGAGGGCCACGATCAGCTGCACGTCGTCGACGCCCGCCGCGGCGGCCATCTCGAGGACGGCTTCGATGACGCGCTGGCGCACGTCGGGCTGGCGCATCGGCGGCAGGGGGAGCGACACGTCGTCGAACGCGATCGTGAGCTTCATTCCCGGTTTGAGCAGCGTCGGCAGCGGATCGCTGTCGATCGGGTTGAGCAAGGCTTGGCGGATCGCGCTGTCGCTGTCCTCGAGCGCGGGTAGCGCCTCCGGCGGGTACAGGACGCGGCTGCCGACCGGGAGCCGCTCGAGGCGGAAGCCCTCGCCATGCCAGAACAGGGTCGGCGGAGTCGAACGGTCGACGTCGAGGACGAACCCCGGTCGCGGCATCAGCGCCCTCTCTCGTTGCGAAGATCGAACGCGACTTTGACGGCGCCGCGGCGACCGGCATTGGCCGCGTGTTCGATGGCGTCGCGGTAGCGGTGCAGCGGGTACAGCGCGGAGACGAGGCGGCCGAGATCGCGCGCCTCGACCAACTCGAACGCCTTGGTGAAGTCGTCGTCGGTGTACGCGTAGGTGCCGCGCAATGAGACCTCGCGGTGCCACAGCGACGTGAGATCGACATTGACCGACCCGGGCATCCCCACGAGATGGACGGTACCTCCCGGCGCCACGACCCTGAGCGACTGGGCCAGGGAGGCGTCGTTGCCGACGCAGTCGATCACCGCGTCAGCGCCGCACGTGAGCTGGTCTCGCAGCTGGAGCGACTGCGTCGCCCGGCGAATGCTTCGTTCGAGCCCGTCGGGCTCGACGATGACGTCAGCGCCCAACTCACGCGCCAACGCCTTCTGCTCGGGATGCTTGGCGGCGACGATCACGAGGTGCGGCGCCCCGAAATAGCGCAGGGCGGCGACCGTGCACAGCCCGAGCGTGCCGGCACCGATGACGGCGATCGTGTCCTCGGCGACCGCAGCCGCCGCGTGGACCGCGCAGGCGGCCGGTTCGACCATCACCGCCGCCTCGTCGCTCAATGAATCGGGAACCCGATGCAGCTGGCTGGCGTGGGCCACCAACGAGGTCGACCAGCCGCCGCCGGTATCGCTGCAGTACCCGGTCTGGAGCCCGGGCTCGAGATGGCCGAACGCAGTGCGCTCGCAGCGATTGCTATCGCCACGGGCGCACCAATCGCATACCGGCGTGATGCCCCGGGTCACGCACGTGAGCGTCGGCCGCACGACGACGCGCGTGCCGTCGTCGAGGTCGCCCACGATCTCGTGACCGGGCACGAACGGGAAACTGACGATGGGCTCGAAGTAGCGCGAGCTGTGGCCGTCGATCGTCGCCAGGTCCGATCCGCAGATGCCGGCGAGGCGCGGCCGTACCCGATGCCACTCGTCGCCCGGCAGCTCCGGCGGGTCGACGTCGGCGAGCGAGAGCGGACCGACGCGAGCGCCGGCGCCCGGCGACAACCCGCCGGCAACGCGGGCCGCCGCGTAGCGAGGCAGCGAACGCTCGAACAGGAGCGCTCTCACAGGCGAGCTCCGCGCATCGGGAGCAGCGGGCGGGGCGCGCCAGCGGCCTTGGCCCAGTGTTCGACGGGCCAGCCCCGCTTGCGGGCGATCGTCGCCAGCTTGGCCTCGGGATTGACCGCGACCGGATGGCCGACCGCCTCGAGCATCGGGAGGTCGCTGGCCGAGTCGGCGTAGGCCACCGATTCTTCGAGGCGCAGCCCTTCGGCGTCGGCGTACTCGGCCATCACCATGGCGCGCGCCTCGCCGGTCGGCGGACCGTCGATCAGTTCGCCGGACAGGCGGCCGTCCCGCTCGTCGAGTCGCGCGCAGACCACGTCGTCGAACAGCGGGCGGAGCGGCTCGATCACGAAGTCGAGGGCGCCGGTGATGAGGATCGTGCGGTGGCCGCGAGCGCGGTGAGCGCGCACCCGACGAATGCCGCCAGGAAACGCCTTGAGGAGGATGTGATCGCTGAACAGTTCCCACGCGTCCTCGCGCACCTGGTTGGCCGGCGCGCCGGCGTATCGCCGGTAAAAGTGACGGAGGAAGTCGCCGCGGTCGCGGCGGTCGAGGGCGAGAAGGCCGGGTGCCTCGCGCAACGTCTTCAACGTGAAGCGCACGCGCTCGTCGCGCGGAAGATGCCGCGTCGCAAGCCACGCGTACGACTCGACGACGTTGGACGCGATCAGCGTGTTCTCGAGGTCGAACGCCGCGAGGTGGCGTTCGGGGGCCAACGCGGCCCGGCGGCCGCGGGTCGTGCGGTCGGGGCCGGTGCGCTTGTCGGCGGTAGTGCGGACGCGGGCGTGCACGACGATCGACGGCAGGTGGATCGACTGCACGTAGTGCGTCCAGTCGATGACCGCCGGATCGAAGCCGAACGGGAACTGTTCGTGCAGCGCGACCAAACGGTCGACCGAGAAGATCGCTTCGGTCTCCGCGTAGGCGCCGTAGAGCTCGACGTAGCCCAGCGCCCGCTCGGCCTGGGCGCGCTGCTCCTCGAAGCGCGACGACAGTTCCGCTTGGCGACCACGGATCGGCAAGGCGTTGGCCGCTTTCTCCGCCGCGCCGAGGAGCCGCGTGGCGCGCTGGAGCTGCCGCTGCACGCGACCGCGGCCGGGGAACGACCACTCGGGGACGACGATCGGCTGGCCGTCGCTGTCGTACAGCGGGTGGGCGATGAAGAACTCGCGCACGAGGTCGACGAGACGGCGGTAGTACAGCGGGTTGCGGGCGCCCGACGCGACCTGGAACACGTCGGGCCCGTCAGCGAGTGGCCCGCGCGCGGCGACGCCGAGGATGGCGGCGACGACCAGGTCGACCGGGATGACGTCGA
Organism: Acidimicrobiales bacterium; assembly: GCA_035649535.1. Classification (GTDB taxonomy): domain Bacteria; phylum Actinomycetota; class Acidimicrobiia; order Acidimicrobiales; family JACDEA01; genus JACDEA01. The sequence goes on from DASRJI010000006.1 coordinate 49,545, forward strand.
CCACGCCCTCGGGAATGCCGGGAAACTCTCGGAGGAGACCGCGGGCGTACGAGATGATCACCGGCTCGGCCATGCGGAAACCGCGGATCCACCCGGGCCGTGGCTCGAGCAGCGCCGATTCGATGATCGACGGCCGCACGATGGTGACGGGGCGGCCGCCGGCATTTTCGAGCAGGGCGCGCTCGCCGAGTGCCTTCGTGTAGGCGTAGGCGTCGGGCCAGCCGAGGCCGCGGGCACGAGCCCGTCCCAGCTCGACGAGCTGCTCCTTGACCCACTCCTCACGCAGCTTCTCGGTCTTCGCAGCGAGCAGCGGTGTACCCGCGGCACCGAGTTCGCGCCGCGCCGCTGAGTGGAAGCGAGCGAGAGCGTCGGGTTGACGGCTCGCGGCGTCGGTGTCGGCGCGCGCTCGTCGGGCGGCGGCGACCTCGCCCCGCCAGTCGACCTCGGTCGCGAACGGCGTCTCGGGGAGCAGCGCTTCTGGAGCGGTGCCGCGGCGTGTCCCTGCCACGTACGCGGTCGAGACGGCGATTAGGTGCGCGGTGCTGCCGGCCGCGTTGAGGGTCTCGGCGACGCGCGTCGGCCCGAGCAGGTTGATCTCGACCGCCGCGTCCAGGGGCGAGTCGAAGCTCACCGTCGCCGCCGAGTGAACGACGACGTCGCAACTCGCGAACGCGGCGCGGTCGTCGTCGCTGAGTCCCAGGCCATCGACGCCCACGTCGCCGGTGACGACAGTGAGGCGCTCGGCTATCGCGGCGTCAAAGTCGTCGACCTCGCTGCGCAACCGATCGAACGCGTCGTTGCGGAGGATCTCGCGCCGGACGCGATCGGCCGCCGGGCTGCGGCGCCCGGCACGGACGAGCAGCACGACGTGTGTGTCGGGCGCGGAACGGAGGAGGCGCTCGACGAGTGCGGTGCCGAGGAAGCCAGTAGCGCCGGTAACGGCGACGCGCTTACCGGCGAGGGCCTCGGCGATCTGCATCGACCTCTTGTCTACCAGCGCGGACCAGCCAGAAGGCGAGGCCGGCGTAAGCGATGCCGAACAGTGCGGCGAATCCCCACGGTCCAAACGTGGTGATGAACGCAGCGAAGGCCGTCGCGACCCGATGGCGCCGCAACGCGCCAAGCGCGATCGCGCCCGTCATCGCCAAACCGATCGCGAGGAGCACCGTCGAATTGAGGCGCAACGCAACGAAGCCGACCGCGCCCGCGCCTGCGATGACGAGGGCGACGCGCTGTTCCCGGTCGGTTAGCGGAGCAGCCAGGGCCGGATGACCGCGACCGTTGCTTCGGGGTGGTCGGGATCCATGTAGAGGTCGATTGGGTCGTTGGGCGGACCAGCGGGCGCGGGCTGGACGATGGACGGTCTGTCCTTGGGCGAGCTGAGCGCTTCCTGGAGGCCGAGGACGACAGCGGTGAGGACCGCGCCGCTCGCCGTGCGTTTACGCCAACGAGCGACGGGCGTCACCGGCTCAACGAAAAACTCGGTGTCGTCCACCGGGTCAACCGTACACACTGGGTCATGCCGTCGAAGGAGACCCACTGGCCACTGTTCGGGCTTCGTGTGCGGACGCCGCGCCTCGAGTTGCGGTACCCCGATGATGACGACGGCGTGGCGTTGGCCGAGCTGGCGGCGCGAGGGATCCACGATCCGGATTGGATGCCATTCGCGATCACGTGGACCGACGTCGAGTCCCCGCAATTGGAACGCAACAGCCTCCAGCATTACTGGTTGCTGCGGGCGCAGTGGACGGCCGACAACTGGCACCTCCCGATGGCCGTCGTTGTCGACGGTGCGATCGTCGGCACCCAGGCGGTCGCCGCCGAGAACTTCGCCCAGACGAGGGTGGCCCATACCGGTTCCTGGCTCGGTCGGGCGCACCAGGGCCAGGGCATCGGCAAGGAGATGCGCGCCGCCATCGTCCACCTGGTCTTCGCTGGCCTCGGGGCCGACATCGCCGACAGCGGCGCCTGGCACGACAACGGTCCGTCGCTCGGCGTATCTCGATCCCTGGGATACGAGGAGAACGGCGAGGACATCGTGATGCGACGGGACGTTGCCGATCGTCAGATCCGGCTGCGGCTAACCCGTGAGCGGTGGGAGCGCCAGCGGCGGACCGACATCGAGATTGAGGGGCTCGATCCCTGTCGCGCGATGTTCGGCGCGGTGTAAAACATCCAGCGGGCTCACATGCACCGGAGAGTGGCTGATGGAATTCGCACTCGATGAGTACAAGCAGCGCACGGACCGGCTGCGGATAGACGACCTCGACTTCGACACGTTTCGAGACGTGCCGCTGGATGCCGACACGCTGCGGTGTCTGCGGTACATGCACGACGTGGAGTTCCACACCGTCTGCTACCTCCGCGACCTGCTCCTCACACCGGCGCACCATGACCCGGAGATCACGACGTTCCTCACGTTCTGGAACTTCGAGGAGTACTGGCACGGCGAAGCGCTGGGCAAGGTGCTCGAGGCCCACGACGAACCTGCCGGCGCCGTACGGGTCGCCCGGGTCCGGGAGCGGCTGGGGTGGCGCGACCGCATCCGCCCGTCGCTCACGACCTTGTCGTCGGCCTTGGTCGGCCGGGCCTACATCGCAGTGCACATGACATGGGGCGTGATCAACGAATGGTCGACGCAGGCCGGCTACGCACGGCTGTCGGCCCAGGCCAAGCACCCGCTGCTCACCGAGTTGCTCACCCGGATCATGAAGCAGGAAGGCCGCCACATCGACTTCTACGGATCGGAAGCCGAGAAGCGACTGAGCGACAGCACCAAGGCGCAGCGCATCACCCGGTTCGCGCTCAAGCATTTCTGGGCGCCGGTCGGCACCGGCGTGATGCCGCCGACGGAGTGTCGCTTCCTGATCAACCACCTGTTCAACGGGCCCGACGGTCAGACCGTCGCCGAGCGCATCGATCGCCGCGTCGACCGCCTCCCCGGCCTCGCCGACCTCCACCTCGCCACCACCGCCCGCACCAAGTACGCCGCCGCCTAGCGGCGAATGCGCACGAAGCGCCCCGCCCAGGGCGGCTCGTGCGCATTGGCGCGTGGTTAGGGGTCGATGAGGACGCCGGGGTTGAGGATGTTGGCGGGGTCGAGGGCGGACTTGGCGGCGCGGAGGGCGGCGGCGAAACCGTCGGGCCGCTGGCGGTCGTACCAGGGCCGGTGATCGCGGCCGACCGCGTGATGGTGCGTGATCGTCCCGCCGTGGGCGATGACGGCGTCGGAGGCGGCGCGCTTGATCTCGTCCCACTGCGATAGCTCCGAGCCGGCCCGTCCCGGTGCGAGGAACGTGAAGTACGGCGCCGGTCCGTCCGGATAGACGTGGGTGAAGCGACACGTGACCCAGCCGCCGCCGCACACGTCGCCCAGGACGCGTTCGACGGCCTCGACCACACCCGCATGCAACGCCGGGAACGCCGACCACGTGCACGCGGTCTCGAACGTGTCGGCGATCACGCTCATGGCGACCATGGCGTCGCGTCCGTACGGCGCGCGCAGGAACGACGACCGCCACGCGCCCGCGGCACCTTCGCCCGATGACGACCGGATGCCCTCGGGGACGGAGCCGCCATGGTCGGCGCACAGCTCAACGGCCCGGGCGATCCACGCGTCGACCGGATGATCAGCGGATTCGAAGCCGAGGACGAGCAGCGCACTGCCGTCGACGACGCCGGCCGATGTCATCGCTTCGCCGGGATCGAGCAGCCGGCAGTTCGCGGGGAACAGCCCGGCTTGGCTGACGGCGCGCGTCGCCGCCACACCGTCGTCGAACGACGCGAACCGCACGGCGGCCGATCCGCGGAACGTGGGCCGATCCTGCACGCGCATCCACGCCTCGGTGATCACGCCGAGGATCCCCTCGGACCCGAGGAACATTCGATCGGGCGACGGCCCGGCACCGGATCCCGGCAGGCGGCGAGACTCGACGACGCCGGTCGGTGTCACCACGCGCATCGACTCGACGAAGTCGTCGATGTGCGTGTAGTTGGTGGCGTAGTGACCGCCCGATCGCGTCGCCAACCAACCGCCGAGGGTGGAGAACTCGAAGCTTTGCGGGAAGTGGCGCAACGTGTAGTTGTGCGGCCGCAGCTGATCCTCGAGCGCGGGACCGAACACACCGGCCTGCACGCGTGCCGCCCGCGACTCGTTGTCGATCTCGACGACGGCGTCGAGCTTCGAGAGGTCGAGTGAGACGGCGCCCGCCAGCTCTGTGCCGCCGCACACCGAGGACCCGCCGCCGTAGGGAACAACGGGCACCCCGGCGCTCGAGCACCAGTCCAGGACATCGACGACGTCCTGCTCGTGACGCGGGAACGCGACGAACGAGGGCGCGGGCGATAAGTCACCGGCAAAGGCGCGCACCGCGTCGCGGTAGGCCTTCCCGTAGGTGTGTCCGGCGCGGTCGAAACGATCGACGGAGCAGATCTCGGCCAACGCCGCGGGTGGCTCGACACGCGGAGGTGGCAACTCGACGGCGTCGAGCGCGGGCGCCTCGCGCAGCACACGTTCTTCGAAGCCCGGCCGGGTCGCCAACGCCGCGGCCAGGTTGGCGGCCTGGTCGGCGTTGAGCGCTTGGTCTTCCCAGCCCCAGCCCCACCACGAACGGCGTCGCCCGTCGGTCACGCGCCCGACGGTAGCGTCGGCGCCGATGCTCGAGGCGGCCATCTTCGACATGGACGGGCTGCTTGCCGACACCGAGCCCTTGTGGCACGAGGTCGAGTGCGCGGCCTACGCCGAGGTCGGCCTCGCGATCACGGCGGAGGAATGCATGTTGACTATGGGCCTGCGCGTCGACGAGGCGGTCGCGTTCTGGTACGCCCGCACGCCGTCGATGACGGGCTCCCCGGAGGAGTTGTGCGGTCGGATCGTCGAGCGGATGGTGGCCGCCATCGCGACTCGCACCGCGCCAATGCCGGGTGCGCTCGAACTCATCGATCGGATGCAGGCGCGCGGCTGGGGCCTGGCCCTGGCGTCGTCGTCGCCCTACGCGATCATCGACGCGGTCCTGACGCGCTGCGGTCTGCGCGCGGCGTTCTCGGTCGTGCACTCCGCCCAGGACGAGGAGCGCGGTAAGCCCGACCCGGCGATCTACCTGACCGCGGCGGCCAAGCTCGGGGTGGCCCCGACCGCGTGTGTGGCGCTCGAGGACTCCGTCAACGGGATGGTGTCGGCCAAGGCGGCGCGCATGCAGGTCATCGCCGTTCCCATGCCGGCGCATCGCGCCGAGCCCGCATGGGGTCTGGCCGACGTCGTGGTCGACTCGCTCGTCGATGTCGACGACGGCGTTCTCGAACGCCTCGCCGGGGGATAAGAATCTGCCCATGGAGGACGTCGAGAAAGTAGAGAAGTCCGACGACGAGTGGCGGGCGCAACTGAGCCCGGAGCAGTACCAAGTCCTGCGCCACCAGGCGACGGAACGACCGTTCTCGGGGAAATACGTCGAGAACCATGACGACGGGTCGTACCGCTGCGCGGGGTGCCACACCGTGTTGTTCACGTCCGACACCAAGTTCGATTCCGGCAGCGGATGGCCGAGTTTCACCGAGCCGGCCACGGCCAAGGTGGTCGAGCTGCGGCCGGACCACAGTCACGGCATGGCTCGCACCGAGGTCGTGTGCCGGGCGTGCGGCGGGCATCTCGGTCACGTGTTCGACGATGGTCCGGCGCCGGCCCACGAGCGCTACTGCATCAACTCGTTGGCGCTCGAGTTCGAGCCGTCTCAGGCCGGGTAGACGTCGATCTCGGTCGCCTTGACGGCGACCCACACGGCCGCGCCCGCCACGACGCCCAAGTCGTCGCCCGCCGCGCTGGTGATCTCGGCGGTGATCGATGGCGTGGCGTCGACGCGAACGCGCCGTCGGTTGCCGACCGCCTCGACCGCAGCGACTCGTCCCTCCCACACGTTGCGGGCCGAGCCATCGGGCCGGCCCCGGCTGAGGGCGACGGCCCGCGGCTCAATGGCGGCGTACACGGGTCCGTCGGTCGACGCGTCGGTGATCGCCAGCACGCCGCCGTCGCTGAGCCCGACGCGGCCACCGATGGCGACGCCTCGATAGAGGTTGATACCGGCGAGGTCGGCGACCCACTGGTGGCGGGGCCGGGCCGTGATCTCCGACGGCGTGCCCACTTGCACGACGCGGCCGGCGTCGAGAACGACGACGCGGTCCGCGAGGGCCGCGGCGTCGACGGCATCGTGCGTGACCACGAGCCGAGGCCCCTCGAAGGCGGCGAGGTGCTCACGCAGGAACCGTCGTGTGTCGTTGCGCGTTGCGACATCAAGCGCGGCCAACGGCTCATCGAGCAACAGAACGTCGGGTGCGGTCGCGAGGGCGCGGGCCAAGGCGACGCGTTGGGCCTGTCCACCCGACAACTCGCGCGGCATGGACCGACCGTGTGTCGCCATACCCACCCGATCGAGCCACTCGGCGGCGCGCACCCGTGCCGTCGACGCGCGCGCACCGCGTGCGCGTAGGCCGAACGCGATGTTCTCGGTGACGTCGAGGTGAGGGAACAGCACATGGTCCTGGAACGCAAACCCGACCGACCTGGCCTCGGGCGGGAGGTCGTCGAGCGCCACGCCGCCCGACGTGATGCGTCCGCCGTCGACGGGCTGCAATCCGGCGATGGCGCGCAGCAGCGTGGTCTTGCCCGCGCCGTTCGGTCCGACGATGGCGACCGTCTCGCCCGACGCGCACTCGATGTCGACATCGAGCGTGAAATCGGCGAACGACGCGACGACGGTGGCTTGCAGCGTCATCGAACCGTGAGCCACCGGTCACGCAGGGCGACGAGGACCGTTACCGACACAAAGAGAAGCACGAGTGACAACACGATCGCCGCGTCGGCGTCGGTGCTTTGGAGTTTGACGTAGACGAATAACGGCAGGGTCTGCGTGGTGCCCTGGAAGTTGCCGGCGAACGTGATCGTGGCGCCGAACTCGCCGAGGGCGCGCGCCCAGCACAGCACCGTGCCGGCCACGAGCGCCGGTCGCACCAGAGGCAGGGTCACGCGGCGAAACACCGTCCACGGCCGGGCACCGAGCGTGCGCGCCGCGTCCTCGAGGCGCAGGTCGGACGCCGCGAAGGCGGCTTCCAGTGTCAGTACGAGGAACGGCATGGCGACGAACGCTTCGGCCACGACGGCGCCGGCGGTCGAGAACGGGAGGTGGACGCCGATGTCAGCGAGGGGCCCGCCGACGAGGCCGCGTTTGCCGAACGCCAGCAACAACGCGGCGCCGCCGACCACCGGCGGCAGCACCATCGGCACGGTTGTGAGGGCGCGGACGAACCGCTTCCCGGGATAGGCGACGCGCGCCTGCACCCACGCCAGCGGCACACCGAGCACGAGGGCAACCGCGGTCGCCGCGAGCGACGTGATCAGCGACAACCGCAGGGCGTCGCGCGCGGCGTCGGTCCGCAGGATGATCCACGTTCGGCTCCAGGGGGCCCGCGCCAGCAGGCCGGCGAAGGGGATGGCAAACAGGGCGACGGCGAGTGTCGCGACGACGATGGGCGCTGTCGCAGACCGTCGCTTCAGCACGAGCGGCACAGTAGTGCCGGCGCTTTACGCGAGGCTGGGGCCGTGCTGGCGGCCGACAACGGCTACATCTACGACTTGCTCGTCAAGCTCGGTCTGACCGAGTTCGCGGCGCGCACGACGGAATTCATCCTCGTGCGCCCCCTCAAGATCCTGCTGATCGTCGGTGTCGGCATGATCGCCGGCCGGATCGCCGGCCGGGCCGTCCGCAAGTTCGTGCGGACGGGCTATCACCGCACGCCGGTGCGGCCGCAGACGCCACGTGCGTCCCTCCGAGCCGACACCGTCGGCGATGTGGCGGCCAGCTTCACCCGCGGCGTGGTGATGGCCGTCGCGATCCTGATCGTGCTCGACCAGCTCGGCATCAACCTCGCGCCCCTGCTGGCGGGCGCCGGTATCGCCGGTTTGGCAGTTGGCTTCGGCGCGCAGAGTCTGGTCAAGGACGTCATCTCCGGCTTGTTCGTCATCATCGAGGATCAGTACGGCGTGGGCGACGTCGTCACGTTGGGCGAGTCGACCGGGACCGTCGAAGATGTGACGCTGCGCGTCACTCGCTTGCGGTCCGCCGACGGCACGGTGTGGTTCGTCCCCAACGGCGAAATCCGCCGGGTCGGCAATAGCTCGATGGAATGGTCTCGCGCGTTGATCGACGTGATCGTCGCCTACGACGTCGACGTGCAGCGAGCGGCGGCGGTGATCCTCGAGGAGGCCAACGCGTTGGCCGAGGAACCGGCGTGGCGCGAGTCGACCCTCGAGCCGCCCGAGATGTGGGGCGTGCAAGCCATGGACAAGGACGGCATCACGCTGCGCCTGGTTGTGAAGACGCCGCCGCGTGCCCAATTCGCCCTGGCCCGCGAGTTGCGCACTCGAAGCACACAGCGGTTGTTGCGCGAGGGTTTCCGACGCCCCGGCCAGGGACTAGCCGGGACTGAGCTGTAGCCGCACGCCGAGGTTGTCCTCGGGAGCGACCTCGCACGCGGCGTCGAGACCCGGGAGTGAGAACGCCAGGTGGTGAACCCGCCCGGCCCGCTCGCCCAGCCACTCGGTGAGCGCGTTGTTCGACGTCGTCGGAGCGGTGAGGCGAACGCGACCAGGGCCGGCCCAGCCGACGTCGACCCAGCGGCTCGTCTCGTTCTCGCCGGCGTC
>DASRJI010000007.1:0-4181 GCA_035649535.1 Acidimicrobiales bacterium
CATCGCCACGCACGTCAAGGTCGTCGATCACTACGACGAGCTCCAGAAGTCGGCGGCTTCGCTTGAGGACACCGTGGCCCGTCGCCGGGCGGAAGCCAAGGCCGCACGCGACGCCGTCGCCCACGACAAGTCCGCGCTCGACTCGACGCGCGCCTCGGCCGAACGGCTCCGGGCCCAGGCAGTGGCGTCGGCGGCCGAGGCGGCCAACCTCCTCAAAGAGGTTCGCAGCCGCAAGAGCGAGTTCCAGGCCAAGTACAACCAACTCAAGGCCCAGTCCGACGCCATCGCCCGCACCCTCAAGAGTCGCCAGAGCGGTCAGGCCCCGGCGCCGTCGGGTCACGGCGTGTTGTCCTCGCCGATTCCAGGCGCGCCGATCACCGACGTCTTTGGACCGCGCGTCCATCCGATCTTCGGCGACGTGCGCATGCACACCGGCATCGACTTCGGCGCAGCAGAGGGCACGCCGATTCACGCGGCGGCCGACGGCGTCGTCGTGTCGGCCGGCCCGCAGGGTGGCTACGGCAACGCCACGATCATCGACCACGGCAACTCGCTCGCCACGCTGTACGCGCACCAGAGCCGCATGATCGTGTCGGCCGGCCAGTCAGTGAAGCGCGGCCAGGTCATCGGCTATGTCGGCCACACCGGCTACGCCACCGGCCCCCATCTCCACTTCGAGGTCCGGAACAACGGCACCCCCGTCGACCCGATGCCGTACCTCTAACTCTGGCGGCGGGCCCCGGCCCTTTCGGCCTTCGGCCTCCAGGGACCACCCGCCGCAGTGCGATGGGGGACCCCCAAACCCCCATCGCCTCTCGTACGTGTGGTGAGTGCGTTCACCTAGCTGACGACGACCGTCAGTTTGTCCATGACGGGCGGGGCGAACGGCACGTGGTTGCCGTCGCCGAGGACGACCCACAGTGTGTGTTCGCCCGGCGTGGCGAATGCGGGAACGTCAATGCGGTCGACGGCGGTGTGGATGATGTCGGCCGCCTTCGGGATCGGCTCGCCCGCCGCCGTCGGCATCCGGTCGATGAACACATGCACATGGCCGGTGCGACCCGAAGCGTCGCCGTCGGCCGGCGCGAGCTTCACGCCGGTGGCGTGGACCTCGATCGCGATCGGCTCGCCGACCTTGGCGGTCGCCGGGCCGGTCACCTTGATCGACGGCCCCTTCACATGGACGCTGGTGTGCACGAACGAACGGCCGAGGCGGCGATGCGTTCCGTCGCCCAAGACGACGTAGATCTGATGGTCGCCGACCGCGAGTCCGGTCAACACGATCGGCGCGACCGCGGTGTGCACGATGTCGGCCGCCTTCGGGATCACATCTCCCGATTCGACCGGCGGGCGGTCGATGAACACGTGGTAGTGCGCGGTCTTGCCTGACGTGTCGCCGTCGGCCTTCGCGATCTTCACGCCGATCGCCGACACGCGCAGCATCACCACGTTGCCGCGAACCTCCGTGCCGGTCGCCGGGCCGGCGAGGCGGAGTGCCGCGTTCGGGTTGGGACCGGCGTCGTCGTCCACTTTGTCGCCGCACGCCGTACCAACCAGAGCAGCAACTGCCAATGCGATCGCGAGCCGTCTCATATCGGGCGGCACGCTACCGCGTAGGGTTCGTGGCCATGCGCTTCGCGATCAAGACATCGCCGCAGCACACGACGTGGACCGACATGCTCGAGGTGTGGCGGGCGGCCGACGAGATCGACGTGTTCGAGTCGGCGTGGACGTTCGACCACTTCTACCCGATCTTCAGCGATTCGACGGGGCCGTGCCTCGAGGGCTGGATCACGCTGACGGCGCTGGCCCAGGCCACCCGACGGCTCCGGGTCGGCGTGCTCGTGACCGGCATCGTGTACCGGCACCCCGCGGTTCTCGCCAACATGGCGGCCACCCTCGACGTGATCTCGAACGGCCGCCTCGAACTGGGGCTGGGCGCCGGCTGGAACCTCGAGGAGTGCGACGCCTACGGCATCGAGCTGGGCTCGCTCAAGGAGCGGTTCGACCGCTTCGACGAAGGGCTTGAAGTGATCATCGCCCTGCTCACCAACGAGACATCGGACTTCGGCGGCGAGCACTACACGCTCAAGGACGCCCGGTGTGAACCGAAGCCGGTCCAGAAGCCGCACCCGCCCATCTGCATCGGCGGCACCGGTGAGAAGCGGACGCTCCGGTCAGTGGCCCGCTTCGCCCAGCACTGGAACTATCCGGGCGGGACGGCCGAGGACTTCGCCCACAAGGTCGACGTGCTGCGCGGTCACTGCGACGCCATCGGTCGTGACGTTGGCGACATCACGATCTCCACGCACCTGCGGATGGGCGAGGACGGCGACATCGGCGCCGTCGTCGGCCAAGCCGAGGCGTACGCGGCCGCCGGGCTCGACCTCGGCATCGTGTACCTACCGCCGCCGCACACGCCGGCGATTCTCGAACCTCTCGCCGGCGCTCTCGCGCCTCTCGCGTAGGAGTCGTCATGGCGGGGGAGTGGTTCGACGGCGCCGGCTTCGGGATGTTCATCCACTGGGGCTTCATCAGCCAGCGCGGCATGGAGCTGTCGTGGCCGCTCGTCGGCGGGATCCCGGTGCTGCCGTACAGCACGGGCGTCGACGTCGAGGACTACTACGCGGGCGCGCTCGACTTCGCGCCCAATCCGCAGTCGCCGCGGCAATGGTTGGCCGCGGCCCGCGAAGCGGGAATGCGGTACGCCATCCTCACCACGCGCCATCACGACGGCTTCGCGTTGTGGCCGTCGAAGTACACCGACTTCTCGATCGGCGCGACCAACTACGGCGGTGACATCGTCGCCGAGTTCGTCGAGGCAGCCCGGGCCGAGGGCCTGCGCGTCGGGTTTTACCTTTCGCTGTCCGACTGGCATCACCCCGACTACCCGCCGTACAGCGCGCAGGACGCGTCGTACATGGCGTACCTCGGCCGGCGTCCCTCGCCGGAGGCCTGGGCGCGCTACGTCGATTGCCTCTTCGGCGAGGTGCAAGAGCTACTGACCAACTACGGGCCGGTCGACGCGATGTGGTTCGACGGCCAGTGGGAGCGCACCGCCGACGAGTGGCGCGCCGCGGAGTTGCGGTCACTGATTCGATCACTGCAGCCCGATTGCCTCGTGAACGACCGGCTCTCAGGCCAGGGCGACTTCACGACGCCCGAGCAGTCGATCCCGCCCGAGCCGCCCGAGGGCCGGTGGGAGACGTGCATGACGATGAACCGCACGTGGGGGTTCCACCCGGGCGACACCGAGTACAAGTCGGCGAACCGGCTCGTGCACACGCTCTGCGAGACGGCGGCCAAGGGCGGCAACCTGTTGCTCAACGTGAGTCCCCGCGGCGACGGCACGTTGCCGCCCGACCAGATCGACCGGCTGGCCGCGGTCGGCGCATGGATGGCGCGCAACGGCGATGCGATCCACGACACCGAACCCGGCCTGGCGCCGTGGCAGTTCTACGGACCGTCGACTCGCCGCGGCGATCGCGTGTTCGCGTTCCTCCTGATGAAGCCGTACGACACGGTGTCGGTCCGCGGTCTGCGGATCAACCACGTGCGCGGCGTCAAGGTGTTGGCCACCGGCGAGGAGCTGACCTTCGCCACCAACGCCACCGCCGAGCAAGAGCTGTTCGGCCGCGACCCGATCGGCGAAGTCGTCATCGACGTCCCCGATCGCGTCGTCGACCCCCTCGCCACCGTCCTCGAACTCACGATCGACGGGTAGAGTTGATCCCTGCACATTGACAAGGGGCTGATTTGGTTTCGACTTTGGCATTCTTGCCGGGAGAAGCGAGCCGTGGTTGTCGGAGTCCACGTTAAAGAGCCGGCACAAAAAACAAATGCCAACGACAACGTTGCATTGCTCGCTGCCTAACTAGGTAGCTAGCCGTTCGTCCGGCCCCAGCCCTGCGGGTCGGGTACGAGCGTCATCCAGTGGGGCTTACTTCACGGTCACGTCAGCGGGCCGCCAAGGACAACTCAGCTGGCTGGGGCCTCGCCCTGGCGCCGGTGACGGCGGCGAGGCCCGAGATGAACTCACCGGCTGCGCTCGGAGAAGGTCCGGTTCGATGTTGGAAGACAGGGGTTCGAATCCCCTCACCTCCAAGAGTGCTCAGGCCATCCCGTCTGAGCATTGTTGGAGGTGCTCCACACCCTCGTAACGGTCAAGGATTTCCCACGCC
>DASRJI010000008.1:0-3097 GCA_035649535.1 Acidimicrobiales bacterium
TCGAGGCCGTGCGGGTTGTCGGGACCGAGCGCGTACACCCGCAGGAAGTCGGGCCGGCTGCGCGACTCGACGCGCAACACGGTCGCGCCGTGCTCCACGAAATAGCGGGTCGCGATCGGGCCCGCCGCGCCCGACCCGAACTCGACGATGTTCGTGCCGTCCCACGCCGCCCGCTCACCGCCGCGTCGGGTCGCAAACCCCGCGCCTGACGGCGATTTCCGACCCAACTCGGCGGCGTCGACGCTCCCGACCGCGGGCGCCGGGCCCTTGGGACGCGCAGGGGCAGCGTCGCCGTCACGGCTCGAGACGATCACGAACGACCGCGGGAAGCGGGTGACGTCGCCGACCGGGCCGAAGAACTCCCGCGCTGCCAGCTGTGCGCTGGCGTAGATCTCACGGGGTGAGTTGCACGGAGCGAGCATCAGATTCGTCTCGCACGCGATCTCGTACAGCTCCCGCATCGTGTGGCGGGCGAAGTACTCCGCGACCGGCTGCTCGATGGCCTTCAGGTCATCGTCGGGCGCGGTGTTCTGCGAGAAGTCGGTCCAGTCGCGCTCGGTGAGCGCGGTGGCGTCGATGCCGTCTTCTTCGGCGATGAGCCGGGTGAGCGTGGTCAGGCTCGGGACCCGTGCCTTGCCGCCGCGCAGCCCGAACGAGACCCAGCCGTCCTTGCACGGCCAGATCTCACGGGTGCGGCCGATGTTGGCGCCGCGCCGCGCGCCCCGATGACCCGTCTTCGGGAACGACGCGAGGCCCACCATGTTGGCGACGAAGACGACCTCCTGCATCGAGATGTCGATGCGGTGCGGCGAACCCGACGCCAATGCCGTGAGGACGGCGAAGGCGGTCTCGGAGCCTACGTGCGCGTAGCCGGCCGGCTCGCTGCATCGAACGGGCGGTCGATCGGGATCGCCGGTGGCGTACATGTTCCCGCTCGCGGCCATCACACCGAGGTCCGAGGCCCGCCAGCCGGCGTGCGGGCCCGTGCCGCCGAACGGTGTGACGCGTGCCCAGACGGCGCCGGGCGCGCGTGCCGGGTCGAGGTCGAACGCGCCGGGGAACCCGGGCGTCTCGATCACCGCATCGGCGGTTGCGAGCAGCTCGTCGAGCTGCGGGTCGTTGGGCCCGTCGACGGCCACGCTCGCCTTACCCGCGCCCCATGCGAGGAAGCGGCGGGGGAACGCGCGCAGCGGATGGCCTTCACGCGGCTCGACCAGGATCACCTCGGCGCCGAGGTCGGCGAGGATGCGTCCCGCCATCGCCCCCGGCTCGCCCGCGAGGTCGGCGACACGGATCCCGGCCAGGAGTGCTTCGGTCATCGTCACCCACCTCGAAGGGCTCGGCCCGGACGTCGACCTGACGCTCGTGTCAGGCTAGCCTGACCGCGATCGTCCCGAGCCGAGTGCAGCACGACCCCCGCACGGGAGGAACCCCGGCATGACCAACTACCGCATCGTCGACGCCGACTGCCACATCCTCGAGCCGCCCGACATCTGGGACAACTGGCTGCCGGAGAAGTACCAGGAGAAGGCGCCCAAGCTCGTCAAGGACGCAGAGGGCGGCGACGCGTGGCTCACCGCGGTCGGCGGTGACCCCGACCCGATCGGGCTCGTCTCCACGCCGGGAATGCCGTTCGACCAGTTCCGGTGGCTTGGCGTCACGTACGACGAGGCGCGCAAGGGTTGCTACAACGGCGCGGCGCGCGTCGAGGACATGGACATCGACGGCGTCGACGCCGAGGTGCTCTTCCCGCCGCAGCGCACGATGAGCCACTTCCTCGGCGACGAGGACCCGGACTTCGTCCTTGCCGGCGTCGAGGCGTACAACAACTTCCTGTTCGAGGAGTTCTGCGCGCCCGACCCCACGCGGCTCATCGGTATGGCCCAGATCCCGTCACTCGGCATCGACTCCGCCGTCGACGGGCTGCGCAAGGCCAAGGCACGCGGCGCCAACGGCGTGGTGATCTCGAACTGGCCGTCGGGGGGCGAGAGCGTCTCGACCGCCGACGACCCGTTCTGGGCCGCCGCCGTCGACGAGGGCATGCCTGTCACGGTGCACATCAACATCATCAGTCGCGACCAGCGCATGCGGCAGCGGCAGGCGGCCGCGAAGGCCGGGAACAAGATGTACGGCGGCAAAGGCGAGGCGACGAAGGCCAAAGCCGTCGGCAGTCTCAGCCACGTGTTCTCGATGTCGGCCGGGAACATCTCGCAGATGATCTTCACCGGCGTGTTCGAC
The DNA here is from genome assembly GCA_035649535.1 of Acidimicrobiales bacterium. Classification (GTDB taxonomy): domain Bacteria; phylum Actinomycetota; class Acidimicrobiia; order Acidimicrobiales; family JACDEA01; genus JACDEA01. The sequence goes on from DASRJI010000008.1 coordinate 2,239, forward strand.
CGGTTCCCGGAGCTGCACGTCTCGTGGATCGAGATCGGCGTCGGGTGGCTGCCGCACTTCATCGAGATGCTCGACGACAAGTTCTGGCGCAACCGGTCGTGGGGCGAGCTCCCGATCGGCGAGCCGCCGTCCTTCTACTGGCGGCGCAACAACAGCGCCACGTTCATCACCGACCGGTCCGGCATCGAACTGCGCGAGCGCGTCGGCGTCGACACGATCATGTGGTCGAGTGACTACCCGCACCACGGCAACGACTGGCCGTACTCGCGCAAGGTCATCGAGGACACGATGGGCAACATCCCCGCCGACGAGCGCGACCGCATGATCGGCGGGAACGCGGTCCGGATCTTCAACCTCGACGACTGACAACGACGCGTCGACCAGAACCCGGTCGACGTCCGCCGGCGGCTCGAACGCGCTCAGTAGCAACGCGGCCACCGAACGCGCGGCTTTTGTCACGCATCGACCGAAACATTTGCAGTGCCCGGTTTGGGCATTCTAGGGTGCGCCGTTCTCGACTCTCGGGCGAAGTGCGCCGAGATCAGAAGGCGAGGTGTTGACATGGAAAACCTGAAGGACCCTCGTACGCGGCGCCGGGTCGTGGGTCGATTGGCGTTTGCGGGGCTCTTGGGCGCCGCCCTCGCGACGTTCGGCTTCGTCGGAACGGCCGCGGCCGACACCATCACGTTCACCGGCCAGGGCACGAATCGCGACGGCACCTGTGGCGAGTTCGAGGGCTCGCCGCCGGCACCGGGTGGGACCCAGACGTGGCAGTTCAACCTGACCGCCACCGATGGCCCCGCCACCATGTCCGCTACGTTCTCGGACGGCACCTCGGTCACGAACGTGCCTGACGACA
>DASRJI010000009.1:0-28664 GCA_035649535.1 Acidimicrobiales bacterium
ACGGTCCAGGCGCCGAGGTTGGCGGTCGCGGTGGCCTCCGAACCGGGCGCCACCGCTGCGCCATCGACCGTCGTCAGGACCGCCGAGCCTTGGAGCACGCGTATCGCAGCGTGTTGTGAGTCATCGGCGCTGGCGGGGAGCAGCGACGCCGACGGCTCGAGCAGCACGACGAACCCCTCCGTGTGTTGCCGGCGCGCCGAGACGTCGGACGGCACGATGCCGTTGGCATAGAGCGCCCGGAGTTGCAGCACGGTCCATGCTCCGGCGCGGTCGCGGGCGGCGGCGATCGCGGTGTGTCCACTGTCGCGCGCCACGTCCAACGCCACTCGCCACGCCGGCACGCTGGCCAGGTCGGCGGCGGCGAAAGCCCGACCGTTGTCGCCCGCCGCCCAAAGCACTCGCAGCGGGACGGCGCGGCTCGCGATCTCCGACGCCACGCCGAAGACCACCCCGTCGCGACTCGCAAACCGTGATGGATCGGCGCGTGACGCCACGTCAGCCGGCGATCGGCCCGCGGCCTCGAGCCACGCCGCGTCGCCCTGCAGGCGCGCGTCGATCGACGCCGCGGTCGCTTGCGCAACCGCGCGCGATGTCCGGGCCGCGGCGCGCTCGGCCGACGCGCCGGTCAGCGCGAAGCCTGCTATCGCCACTGCGGCGACGAACGCGGCGATGGCGATAGCCGCGAACCACGGACGCGCGGTCAAGCCGCGCCCAGACCCCACAGCGTCTCCGGAATGCGGGCAAGGTCGCGCTTGTCGAGACAGGCGCGTACGCCGAGCGCGAACGCCCGCTCCACCGTCGCCTCGTCGAGATACGCGCTGAACATGACGATGTGTTGGTCGGGCTGCTCGGCGAGGACCAGCTCCGCGGTCTCCAGCCCGGTCATGTCGGGCATGCGGTGGTCGAGCAGGATCACGTTGGGCTTGGTCTCCCGCCAGCGATCCAGCGCTTCTTTCCCCGACGACGCCTCGCTGACGACCTGCAGGCCTTCGTTGGCTCGGTCGATGATGCCGCGGACAAGGACGCGCATATCTGCCTCGTCATCGACGACCAAGACTCCGTTCTTCATCGTTCCTCCGTAGTTGCGCTCGTCAGCCGGCGCGCGCGAGCAGTTGATGGAGATGCTGGGCGACACGGTCCGGATCGCCGCCCTTCTGGATGAAACCCACCGCGCCGTGCGCGGTGGCCTTGGCCTCGAACTCCCCAGCATCGAGACCCGAGAACACGACGACCTTGGCCGACGGCGCCACCGCCTTGATGAGGGCCAGGGCCTCGAGCCCGCCCACGCCGGGCATGGCGAGGTCGAGCAACACCAGGTCCGGTTGGTAGTGGCGCGCCAAGGCGACACCCTGGCGCCCGTCTTCGGCCTCGCCGACGACATCGAACCCCGATTCACCGTCGAGAAGGAGGCGAGCAAGGCCGCGCACCGCACGGTCGTCATCGACGATCAGGACGCGCGCCATGTCTGGAGCATCAGCGGCGGCAACCGGCGACACGCCGTGTACCGCGGTCGCGAGAAGCCAGTCGAGTGTGGCGTCGGCCGGGAGAGGCTCGCCCCAGTAGTAGCCCTGCGCGTTTTCGCAGCCGAGCGCTCGCAGCGCGACGACCTGCTGCTCCGTCTCGGCTCCTTCGGCGATCGTGGTCAGGCCGAACGCGTGGGCGACGTCGATCACCGCGGCCACGATCGCCCGGTCCTCCCGCTCCCTGACGACGTCACCCAGGCCGTCGACGAACGTGCGGTCGATCTTGAGCGCGTCGATCGGGAAACGCTTGAGGTAGGTGAGCGAGGAGTACCCGGTGCCGAAGTCGTCGACCGCGACGCGGATGCCCAGCGCCTTGAGGCTGTGCAGTGCACGGGTGCTCGACTCGACGTCGGCCAGCAGCACGCTCTCGGTGATCTCGAGGCAGAGCAGGGCCGGCGAGATCCCGGAGTGTCGCAGCGCGTCGCGGACGACGTCGCGCAACTCGGGGATGAGCAGCTGGCGCGCCGAGAGGTTGACCGACATCGAGAGACCGGCGAAGCGCTCGTCGGAGTGGTGCCACTCGGCGAGTTGGTGGCACGCTTCGCGGAGAACCGACGCGCCGAGCGCCACGACGAGGCCGGTCTCCTCGGTAAGCGGAATGAAGTCGGCAGGGAGGACCACGCCGGACTCGGGATGACACCACCGCACCAGCGCTTCGAACCCGATGACGCGGCCGTCGGTGAGGCCGACGATCGGCTGGTAGTGCACCTGGAACTCGGATCGCTCCATCGCCAGGCGCAGCGAGTGCTCGGCATCGAGCCGGCCCGACGCGGCGACGCGCATGGCGGCGTCGAAGACGACCGACTGACCGCCGCCGCCGTCCTTGGCCCGGTACATGGCGGCGTCGGCGTCGCGCAGTAGCGACTCGGCGTCGTCGCCGGGTCCGGCGATCGTCACGCCGATACTCACGCTGACCGACACGTCGGTTCCGCCGAGGTTGATGGGCGGCACCAACGCGGCGGCGATCCGCCGGGCGACGACATCGGGACCGTTCGCGGGGCTGATGCCTTCGGTGACGATGACGAACTCGTCGCCGCCGAAGCGAGCCAGCGTGTCGCCCGAGCGCATCGCGTCCGTGAGCCGGCTTGAGATGGCCTGGAGCAACTCGTCGCCCGTCGAGTGGCCGCGGCTGTCGTTGATCACCTTGAGCCGGTCGACGTCGAGAAACAAGACGGCGACCTTGGTGCCGTTGCGTCGCGTGCGCTCCAACGCTTGGGTCAGGCGATCCTTGAGGAGGATGCGGTTCGGGAGGCCGGTGAGGACGTCGTGCGTCGCCTGGTGCGCCAGCGCCGCTTCGGCGTGCTTGCGATCGGTGATGTCGCGGATCGCGGCCGAGATGAGGAGACCGTGCTCGGTCTGGAGCGGGCTCAGGCTGACGGCGACCGGGAATTCCGTCCCGTCGCGGCGGCACGCGACCAGCTCGAGGTCGGCACCCATCGGGCGGACCAGCGGATCGTCGCGGTACCCCTTCACCAAGTCCGGATGGCGGTCGCGGAACCGGGCCGGCATCAACACCTCGAGTTGCTGGCCGACGAGCTCCTCGCGCTCCCATCCGAACAGCGCGCGGGTCTGACGATTGACGAGTTCGATGCGACCTTCGGCGTCGACGACAACGATCGCGTCGGGCGCCGCCTCGAGCAGGCCCTCGGCCAAGCGCTGTGACTCCTCGACGCGCCGCGTCAGGCGATGCAGCCGGGCCGAGCGCTCGATGATTTCCGGTAGGCGCGCGAGGTAGTCGCCGCCCTTGGCGAGATAGTCGATCGCCCCGGCGCGCATGGCGTCGACCGCAAGGGCCTCGGACCCCATCGCCGTCATCATCACGACGGGCGGCCCGCTGCGATCGTTGATAGCGCGCAGCGTGTCGAGCCCGGTGAGTCCCGGGAGTCGGTAGTCGAGGACGATCAGGTCGACGCCGTCGAGCGCGTCGAGGGCGGCCTCCCCACTCTCGAGCTCGCGGACTTCGTAACCGGCCTGCTTCAGATGCCAGCTGGTGAGGAAGCGAACGTCGGGCTCATCGTCGACGACGAGGATCACCGATGCCGCGTCGGATCGCGTCATCACGTCGCACGGCTCAGGGCTTGCGAATCTGGTGATACCGACGCTCCTCGACACGAAAGTGAACTTTGTTCGTGACCGTACGAGTGCGGCTGCGGAGTGTCGATGGCCCGATGTAGCCATCTCCGCGTGGCCTACGATTCTGATGAGTCGTCAGAAAGGGCCGCCGTGGAACTGCCGAAGATCATCAGTGTCGACGATCACGTGGTCGAGCCGCCCCACGTATGGCAGACGTGGCTCCCCGAGAAGCACCGCGAGCGCGGGCCTCGGGTCGAGACCAAGCGGTGGGGCCAGTTCAAGCAGAAGGGCGGCGCCAAGTACGAGATGCACGAGGATCCCGAGGGCGATTGGGGTAGTGCGTGGATCTATGACGGAGAAGTCATCTATGTCCACAAGCGGTTCGTGGCCATTCCGGAGTCGGCCGTCAGCGAGGGCGCCGAAGGCCTCGAGCTCGATCGCACACAGCTACAAATGACCGCGCTCACCTACGACGAGATGCGGGACGGCTGCTACGACCGCGACGCTCGCATTGCCGACATGAAACTCAACTGGGTCGATGGCTCATTGCCGTTCCCAACGTTCCCCCGCTTCTGCGGCCAGACGTTCCACGAGAACGAGGACCGTGAGCTCGGCCTGGCGTGTGTCCGCGCCTACAACGACTGGATGGTCGAGGAGTGGTGCGGACCGTCGGAAGGCATGAACATCCCGTGCTGCATCATCCCGTTGTGGGACCCGGTGCTCGCCGCCGAAGAGGTTCGCCGCAACGCCGAGCGCGGCGTCCGCGCCATCGCGTTCAGCGAGATGCCGACTCGCCTCAAGCTGCCGAGCATCCACTCGGGCTACTGGGACCCGCTGTGGGCGGTGTGCAACGACCTCGGTGTCACCGTGTGCATGCACGTCGGCTCGTCGTCGTCGAACCCGGCGGCCTCGCCCGACGCGCCGCCCGCCGTCGGCGTCACGCTCTCGTTCAACAACTCGTTCGCGTCGATGACCGACTGGCTGTTCTCGGGCAAGCTCGTCGAGTTCCCCAAGCTCAAGCTGGCCTACTCCGAGGGCCAGATCGGCTGGATCCCCTACGTGCTCGAGCGGGCCGATGCGGTGTGGGCGCATCACGACGGCTGGCAGCACACGCGTGATCGCATCCCCGAGCCGCCGTCGACCTATTACTACGGCCGCATCTACGGCTGCTTCACCGCCGACCGCATCGGCCTCAAGAACCTCGACGAGGTCGGCCCCGAGAACATCTGCTTCGAGACCGACTACCCGCACACCGACACGACATGGCCCGACACCAAGGCCTACGTCGAGAAGATGCTCGCCGATCACGACGAGGACGTCATCTATCGAGTCCTCCGCGGCAACGCCATCAAGATGCTGGAGCTCGACCGGGTCTAGCCCCCACGTTCTGGGCGGATTAACACGGGCCTAGCCCGCACGGATCCGCCCAGAACGCATCTCACCGGAGTTTCGCCCGGATCTGGTCTTCGGGCTCCTTGCGGTCTAGGTAGTCGCGCCACATGGTGACGAGGCCGGCGTCATTGACCTCGACGATCGTGGCGCCGTGCATTTCGATCGGCGCGCCGGCGGTGGGATCGTCGCTACCGCGGCCGGCGTAGGTGGCCCGTCCGATCCACTCGAAGACCGCCCACTCGTCGGTGCCCCGGATCGAAGTGATCTCTTGGCGCCAGTCAGGGAAGATGCGCGCCGTGCCGCGTTGGATGGCGCGCAGATCCCCCGTCTCTGACGTGTTCGGATCGGCGAACGTCGCGCCGGCCGCAAACAGATCGCGCCAGCTGCCGTCCTCCGCGAACGCCAGTGCCTTCTCGGCGCGCCGCGCCCAGTCGTCCCAATCCATGCCCGATCTTGCTCTGCGCGCGCTAGGCGGCGCGGGCCGACACGCGGTCGAGGTGCTGAAGCAGATTGTGCGCAGCGCGCTCGACCTCTTTATGCCGCCACTCCGACGCGCGATATACGCACGCGATGAGACCCGACCGGTGGACCCGCCGGAAGTCGCCGTACACGAACGCGTACCTGGCCTTGGTCTCGTCGGCGGCGCCCTCAGTCAGACCGAGGTACCACTCGGCGTACTCATCCCACGAGTGCGACTTGAGGAACGCGTTCTGCTGGCGGGCGCTCGGTTGCACCTCGCCCCAATCGTTGTCGAGTACGTACTGCCGGGCATCGATAAGCGCTCGGGCTCGGCTGACGGCGTGGCGGTTCACCTTGTAAGACGCCATACACCGGTTGTTCCCCCCAAGCCGCTCAACCGAACTTGCGTTCCAATTCCTCGAAGAACGCGGCGGCGAGGCGCTGAAAGTCGGCGGCGTTGAGCTGAATCGGATCGCCCTCCTTCAGGCCGAGGACGGACTGCTCCGGTGCCAGCTTGATCACGTTGTTTCCCCGCAGGACACCGCCGTTGTTGATCAGCGCATCAACGAGCAGCTCGACCTCGTTGAGCGGGTTGTGGTCCTTGCCGGTGACGGGACGGATCCGGTGCACGTAGTACCGGTCCAGCACAAGCACCATGTTGTTGAAGTACACCGTCTCGGCGGCATCCGCCGTCGCGCCCGCGGCCTTGCGCAACTTCTTGAACGCGGCCAGCTGGTCGGCGACCGCTTTCTTGCCGGTGGCGATTTCGTCCTTCGTGTAGTCCTTACGGCCGAGCATCGGTTGTTCCTTTCTCTACGAGTTCGAGACGACGTTCGAGCAGGCGGCGCTCGGCGTCGTCGTGGGCCAGCGTGAGCGCACGCCGGTATGCGTCGCGCGCTTCGTCAATGCGACCGAGGCGCCGCAGGAACTCGCCTCGAGTCGAGTGCAGGTAGCGGTAGTCGCCGAGATCGAGGCGATCGACGATCGCCAGCGCCACCTCGGCGCCGTCGACTTCGGCGATGGCGACGGCTCGGTTCAACTCGACGACGGGCGAAGCGGTGAGCCGGTGCAACTCGCCGTAGAGCGCGGCGATCTGGCGCCAGTCGCGCGGCTCGTCGGCGTGCAGGGACGCGATGGCGGCCTGCACGACGTACGGCCCGTGAAGCGGTGCGGCGATGGCCCGGTCGAGGACGGCCCGGCCGGCGGCGATCTCGTCCAGGTCATAGAGCGAGCGGTCCTGGTCGGCGAGCAAGACCAGTTCGCCGTCGTCAAAACGCGCCGCCCGCCGGGCATGCAGGAGTTGCATAAGGGCAAGCAGCCCGAGCGCCTCGGGCTCGTCGGGCATCAGCTCGACAAGTGCCTGGCCGAGCCGGATGGCCTCGACGGCCAGATCGCGGCGCCCGCCGTAGCCCTCGTTGAAGATCAGGTACACGACGGCCAGAACAGCGGCGAGACGATCCGGCAGCAGATGATCCGGCGGCACCCGAAACGGGATCCCCGCCGACTTGATCTTGCGCTTGGCTCGCACAAGCCGCTGCGCCATCGTCGGTTCCGGGACGAGAAACGCCCGGGCGATCTCGTCGGTCGTGAGGCCGCCGAGGGCCCGCAGCACCAAGGCGACCTGCGCGTCCAGCGCCAGCGACGGATGGCAGCAGGCGAACATCAGCTCGAGCCGCTCGTCGGGAAACTGCCGGTCGTCATCGATGCTCGATGCGTCCATCGGCTGCTTCACTCCTTCCATCGCTTCGAGGAGGCGGGTCTTCTCGGCCAGCGTGCGGTCGCGGCGGATGCGGTTGATGGCGCGGTTACGCGCCGTCGTCACCAGCCACGCACGCGGGTTCGAAGGAAGGCCGTCTCGCGCCCAACGCTCGGCCGCGATCGTGAAAGCGTCCTGCGCGGCTTCCTCGGCGAGGTCGAAGTCACCGAGGAAGCCGATGAGTGCAGCGAGGACGTAACCCCAATGCTCGCGGAAGACCTGTTCGAGAATCCCTACCACTCCATGATCGGACGGACTTCGACGGCGCCGCCGAGCCGCGCCGCGGGAACCCGCGCCGCCAGCTCGATCGCGGCGTCAAGGTCGTCGGCTTCGAACAGCAGGTAACCGCCGATGGCCTCTTTGATCTCGACGAACGGACCGTCGGTGGTCAGCGTCTTGCCGTCCTGGACCCGCACGGTCGTGGCCGTCTCGGGCACATCGAGGCCGAACCCGGGAGTGACGCCGGGCGTGGTGTTGATCGCCTGATAGTCGGCGTAGACGGCCTTCTGCTCGTCTTCGGACAGCGTGGCCCACGCCTCCGGCGACCGCGGCGTCGGCGAATCACCTTGATGGATCAGCAGCATGTACTTCATCGTTTCCTCCTGGTCGGTGTGGTCACCGATGAGACAAACGGAACCGACGAAATCGACACCTCGTCGAAGAAATTTTGGCGTTCAGCCGCCGCCGGCGCGCCGCCGCGCACGGAGCAAGCCCGCCAGCGCCGCGCCCAGGCCAACGAGGGCGATCGCCGCCGCGCCGTACGGCCGCGAGTCGTCACCATCGGTCCGAGCGGGCGCGGCCAGTTTCACCGTCGTATCGGCTCCGGTCGTCGTCGTCGTCGTTTCGACGACGACCGTGGTGGTCGGCGCAACGGTCGTCGTCGTCGTAAGCGGCGGCTGGGTCACCATCGGCGCCGGACGGGCCGTCGGCGGCGTCCGCCTCGCGGTCGTCGGTGGCGCGGTAGGCGCGCCGTGGGTCGACGAGCCGTCGCAGTGCGTCCCCGAGTTGACGGGTGTCACCACCGGGCTGTCCGGTGTCGTCGGCTGGTCGCCGTCGAGCCACGCGGCCGACTCGTAGTCGACGCCGTGGCACGCCACGCCGATACCGATGCGAGTGGCCTTCGGTGACATCAGGATGTTCCGGTGGCCCGGAGACCGCATCCACCCGCGCACCGTTTCGCTGCTCCCGGCGTTGTCGGCGGTGTAGAGGATCTCGGCCGGTGCGGGACGCGTCGCCGGGTTGGTGTGCTGGTTGGGCGTGTTGTTACGGCTGTTCTGCTCAGCGACGCCTTGCGCGCCGGCCCCGTACGACGTGTCAAGTGTCAGGGTCGGCAGACCGCGTGCCTGCCGTTCGGCGTTGGCGTACGTGAGTATCTCGTTCGCCATCGTGGCTTCGTTGGAAGTCGGCGCGGCGTGCGCCGGCGTACCGGCGCGCGCGGTCACGAGTACGACGGCAACGGCGCCGGCGATGCCGGCGATTCGACGGCGATGCATGCAGGTGGCCTTGGCTAGACGCCGGTCGTTCGAGCGAAATCGGCGACGCTCGCCGCGGTGTCGCGGCTGATCTCGGGGCACATGATCGGCAGGATCTCGGTCCCGTGCACGGTGCCCATCACCTGGCGGCAGCGGGCTGCCACGCCGGCCTTCATCAACAGTCGGTAGAAGTTGATGCCTTCGTCGCGCAACGGATCGCATTCGTTCACGCTGATCATGGTCGGCACCAGCCCGCGCACGTCGTCCTCAGTGGCCAGACCGGGCCAGGCCAGCGGGTTGCCGCGCTCGAGTTCCTCGATGCCGTAGCCCATGGCGCCGCGGTTGTTGTGCAGGTCGAGCACGATGCCGTTGTTCTCCGTCGACGACGGGTTCTCCGGAGTCGGCCACCGCCCGGCGATGTACGGGCACAGCGCATACAGCCCGCTGATCAGCCCGAGGTCACCGTCCTGCTTGAGGCGCAGACCCGTTGCCAGGGTGAGATTCCCGCCGCCGCTCTCGCCGGCAACGACGAGCCGGTTGGGATCGATCGACAAGTCGGCGTGGTGGCCGGCCACCCACTTGAGGCCTGACACGCAGTCGTTGAGCCCGGCGGGATAGGGCGCAACTTCCTCGACCGACGAAGGGTCGATCGAGTTGCGAAAGTCGATCATGGCCACGGCAACGCCGTTGTTGGCGATCATGCGGCCCCACGCCTTGTAGTTGCCGTAGTAGCAGGACATGGCCGCCATCCCGCCGCCGTGGATGTAGTACACGCAGGGCAGCACGTCGTCGCCGTCAGGGCGGATGAATCGCAAGTTGACCGTGTTGCCATCCGGCTGCGACAAGAGCGTGTGCTCGGTGATCGACAGGCCCTTCGAGGGCGCGACTTCCTCCGTGTCGCAGAGGTCGAAGAAGGCCGTGAGCATCGACCGGCGCGCGACCGCGCCGTCGTCGTTGGCCTCGGCCAGCAGCACGTCGCGGCTGGCGACGTCGCCCAGCGCCGGCATCGCACCGATGGCCCCGAACACGCGCTTGATGCGCGGATCGATCCGGGGGTCTTCGTTGAGGTTCACCGTCATAGTGCGACGGTACCTGACGGCGGCACGCCCACCACTAGGCTCCGAACGGCGGACGGGTGCTGGTGACCATTTCGATCGAGCTGACGGAGCACAAAGCGGTGCGGTCGCTACGCGCCGCGCTGCGTACGTGGCTTGACGACATCGGCCTGGCCGGTCTCTCGGATCGAGCAGAGCTCGCCGTCGCCGAACTGGCGACCAACGCGCTGCTCTACGGCGGCGAGTGGGCGCAGGTTTCCTTCCTCCAAGTCCCGCACGGTATTCGTCTGGAGGTGCGTGACCGCACACGGACCGCTCCGATAGTTGGGTGGGCGTCGGAACGTTCGATGACAGGCCGAGGACTGTCCCTCGTCCACGCGATCACCGACCGATTCGGCGTCGAGTCGACCGAGGGCGGCAAGGTCGTGTGGGCTGAGCTGGAGGCCTTTGGATCTGGCGTGCCGTCGGCGACGCAGTTGGATTGGGGCGGGCCCGACGCGTCCGGTCTCGATGACCGCCCGACGTATTCGGTGTCGCTCGGCGACGTCCCCACCGACCTGCTGCTCGACGCCAAGTCGCACGTCGACAATCTGGTGCGAGAGTTCACGCTGGCGGCCGCCGGCGCCCGGGCGGGACAGACCGCCGCCATCCCGAGTCATCTGGCCGCGCTGATCGAAACGGTCGTCGAGCGCTTCGCGGTGGCGCGGACCTTGATCAAGCGCCAAGCCCTCCGCGCCGCCCACGCCGGCGCCAGCCACACAACCCTCGAATTGCGGCTGCCGGCCGACGCCGCCATCGCGGGCGAGGACTACTTGCGCGCCCTCGACGAAGCCGACGAGTACTGCCGCGCGCAACGCTTCCTCACGCTCGAGACCCCGCCCCAGCACCGCGTCTTCCGCCAGTGGTACGTCGGCGAGATCATCGCCCAACTGCGCGCCGCGGTCGCCGGCGCGCCGCAACCGGTCGGCGAGACCTTCGAGCGCAGACTGCTGCGGGAGCTCGACCGCGTCGCCGAGGCCCGTCGCGCGTCGGACCGCGCCGCCCGGCTGTTCGCCGTCACCGGTGCACTCGTCAGTGCCGCCAGTCCCGAAGAGGTCGCCGATGCCGTCCTCGAGGCGGGCGTCGCCGCCCTTGGCGCGTCGGGCGGTGGGCTCCTTCTCGTCGGTGAGCACGACGGCATGGTCGTCCCCGGAACCCTCGGCTACGGGCAGGAACTGGTTGCCCGGCTCCGCGCCGAATCAACCGACGCCGAGTTGCCGGCCGCCCTCGCGTTGCGCACCGGGGAGCCCGTGTGGGTCGAATCCCGCGAACAGCGCGACGCGCAATTCCCCGACCTGCTCGGTCTCGAGCGCGAGACCGTGGCGGTGTGCGCGGTGCCGCTCGTCGTTCGCGGGCAGCGGCTGGGCGCGTTGCGATTCAGCTTCAACGAACCGCGCCTCTTCGGCGAGGACGAGCGCCGGTTCGTGATGGCCCTCGCCGCGCAGGGCGCGCAGGCGTTGGACCGGGCGCAGCTGCAACACGAACGCGTCGAGGTCAGCCATCGCCTCCAGCGAAGCCTGCTGCCACCGGTGCTCCCCGACATCCCCGGGATCGAGGTGGCCGCCATGTACCACCCGCTCGGGCGAGGCATCGAAGTGGGCGGCGACTTCTATGACATGTGGCCCGTGGGCCCGGGACGGTGGGCCCTCGCCATTGGCGACGCGGCGGGCACCGGGCCCGAAGCAGCAGCAATCAGCGCCCAGGTTCGCCACACGCTGCGGGCCCTGGCCATGAGCGATCGCGACCCCGCGTCTGTACTGCGGAACCTCAATAACGCTCTCCTCACCGGCGCAGTGGGCCGCGCCTTCGACGACACGGTCTTCTGCACGGCGATTTTCGGCCTCCTCGAGGTCGGTGATCACGTCGCACTGGACCTCGTCACCGGCGGCCATCCGCCGCCCGTGGTCCGCAGCAAGGACGGCACGGTCGTGGAGTTGGCACTCCAGGGATCGTTGCTCGGCGTCCTTCCCGAGATCGCCGTCGTCTCGCATCACCTCATTCTCGAACCCGGCAGCAGCGTGGTGCTGTTCACCGATGGGCTGCTCGAGTCGCGCAACGACGACGGCGACTTCTTCGACCTGGACCGCGTGCAGGAGGTGGTGCGCGACGCGCCGGACGACGCGATGGGACTCGTGAACGCCCTGGAGCTCGCGGTACTCAAGCACACGAGTCAGACACTCGAGGACGACGTCGCCGTACTAGTCGTGCGGGTGCGCCCGTGAGCTAGAACGGCGAGATGCGGGCGCTCGTCCTCGGTGGCAACCGGTACATCGGGCGGGAACTCGTCTTCGAGCTGGCCCGGCAGGGTCACGAGGTCACGGTCCTCAACAGCCACGTCGCACCGCTCCCCGACGGCGCCCGCCGCCTTCATGGTGACCGGCGGGTTGCCGGCGTCCTCGCCGAGGTGTTGACGCCGCGGCGCGACGACTTCGACATCGTGTTCGACAACACCGCGTATGCGGTGACGGATCTCAACCCGCTCGTCGAGCTGTTCCACGATCGCGTGCAGCAGTTCGTCTTCACGAGTTCGGTCGCCGTCTACAAGCGCAGCTTCATCCAACCGGTTGACGAGTGCTTCGCCCGACACAACCCGAATGACGCCGACCCGCGCAAGGCGTACGGCGTGGGCAAGGTGCAGTGCGAGGACTACCTGGCCGACCTCCATCGCGACCACGGCTTCCCAGCGACGACGATGCGGGTGTCGCACACGATCGGGCCGCGGAGCCCGCTGGTGACGCGCGAGCCGATCTTCTTCGCCCGTCTCGAACAGGGCCGTCCCATCCTGATTCCTGGCGACGGCTTCCCGTTCGTGCACCTCATCCACATCACCGACGCGGCCCGGGCCATCGCCTCGGTCGCCGGTAACCAGACTGCGATCGGGCAGGCGTACAACGTGGCCGGCACCGAGATCACGAGCGTCCTCGGTTGCGTCCGCCTCATGGCGCGCGCGGTTGGTGTCGAGCCCGACGTCGTCCATGTCCCGATGGACGTGGCGCGCCAGCTGTCGCGCCCGTTGCTCCACTGGGGTGAGGCGCTGCTGGGCGGCACCATCTATTCGACCGAGAAGCTCCGCGCCGAGCTGCACTGGTCGCCACAGTTCGGCTTAGAGGACGGCTACCGCGACGCCTACGCGTGGTTCGCGTCTGAAGGTCGCGGCCTGTACGACTACGACTTCTCGCCCGATGACGACGTGCTGGCCAAGATCATGGAGGTTCGATGAGCCCGGTTCTCGACGCGCAACACGACTTCGCCCACCCGGTCGAAGGCGACACCGCCTGGTCCGAGTCGTACTACTTCAACTGCTACGACCCGGCGACCGACTGCGGCTTCTACTCACGGGTCGGCGTGCGCCCCAACGAGGGCACGATCGACGTCGGGTTGGCGATCTGGGTCCCGGGGGGCGGACTGGCGCACCTGCGCTGGGTCCGCGAGCAGCGCGAGATGGTCGACCGCGAGCTCGACGTCGGGCCGGTGCGGTACCTGCTCATCGAGCCTGCTCGTCAGTGGCAGCTCACGGCGTCGGGCGAGAGCACCGGCGGACCGGTCGCCATGGACGTCACCTTCGACGCGCTGATGCCGTTCATCGGCGTCGACGGCCAAGGCCGCGAGGGCAGCGGGTCGAGCGCGGCGACAGGGCAGACCGTTGGCAAAGGCCACCTCGAACAAGCGGGCCGCTGGTCGGGCTGGATCGAGGTCAACGGTTCGCGCCACGTGCTCGGTCCCGACGCAATGGGCAACCGCGACAAGTCGTGGGGACCGCGGCGTTGGGGTGGACCGAAGATGTGGCGGTGGTTCTCGATCAACATCGACGACGCGACTCACTTCGGCGGCATTCAGATCGGTACGGACGTCGGCGACCTTCATCGCGGGTGGGTTTGGTCCAACGACGAGCACGCGTCGATCGAGGAGTGGCGCGTCAAGACCGAGTTGGAGGACGACGGCGTCACCCACCGCGTCAGCCACGTCGTCGCCCTCGACAAACGCGGCCACGAACATGAGCTGCGGGCCGACCTGCTCCGCGTGGAGCCCGGGGCGGCCGGTATCCGGCCCGACACCACGATCGTCAACGAGGGCCTGGCCCGGTGGACCTATGACGGCCGCACCGGGTACGGGATCAGCGAGTACCTCCACCAACTCGACGGCGACAGCCGCCCGGTCGTGCCGATCGCGTAAGCCCGGTTAGGGCGCGACGTCGTCGTCGCCATCGGCGAGCAACCCGGCCGCCGCCGCCAGCGCCGTCGCCAACCCTGCGGCCCGTTCGATGACGGCGGACATGTAGCGCTCGGCCACCACTGCCTGGCCCTGGAGCGGCGGATCGCCAAGTGACCGCAGCAGCGCGGTGGGATCGGCCGCGGGCGTAATCGGCGTCGGCTCGGGCGGGTCCGGCACTGAGCGCCATACGTCGGTCGCCTTCGACCGCGGCGGCCGCCGTCGACGACCACGAGGGTTACGAGGCGGACTCACGGCTCACTCATACGTCGTCTGCCGCGAGCAATGACTCGGGTCGCAGCCCGAGCGCGACGCGCAGTTGGTCGGCGTCGAGCGCGGCCAGCGAGCTCGACTTGGGCAGCACGAGGTCGGCGATGTGGCGCTTGCCGGCGACGACCTCTTCGACGCGTTCGTCGATGGTCCCGGGGCACACCAACCGGTGCGACACAACGGTGCGCGTCTGACCGATGCGCCAGGCGCGGTCGCGGGCCTGGTCCTCGACCGCGGGATTCCACCAGCGGTCGTAGAGCACCACGTGGCTCGCCGCGGTGAGGTTGAGCCCGGTCCCACCCGCCTTGAGCGAGAGCACGAGCGCGCCGGGCCCTTCGCCGGCTTGAAACTCAGCCACGAGGCGGTCGCGAACGCCGCGCGCCAGGCCGCCGTGGTAGCAGGAGATCGGAACGCCGGTGGTCGCCGTGAGGTGGTCGGCCAACCGCTTTCCCCACTCGGCGAAGTGCGTGAACACGAGGACGCTCTCGTCGGCCGCGAACACCGCGGCCACGAGCTCGTCGAGGCGGTCGAGCTTGCCCGACCGTCCCGCGAGGGGACGCCCGTCGTCTTGATACGCCGCTGGATGGTTGCAGATCTGCTTCAGCGCAGTGATGGCGGCGAGGATGGCGCCCTTCTTCGGTTCCTCGTGCGCGGCGGGGCCGACGAGGCGATCCAGCACCGCTTGGTAGAGGCCGATCTGCTCGCGCGTCATCGTGCAGTGGTCGAGCTCGTCGATGCGATCGGGTAGCTCGGCGGCCACTTCGGGTTCCGCCTTCGTACGGCGGAACACGAGGATGCCGTTGAGCGCTCGCAGCGCGGCCTCGCCTTCGCCCGCCAGCTGGGCGACGAACGACGGCCGCGAGCCAACGAGTCCGGGATTCGTGTAGTCGAGGATCGCCCACAGGTCACCCAGGCCGTTCTCGATCGGCGTACCGGTGAGGGCAAGGCGCGTGCGGGCCGGGATGACACGCAATTGCTGCGCGGTCTCGGTAGCCGCGTTCTTGATCGCCTGGGCCTCGTCGAGGACGACGCAGTCCCACGTTCGCGCCGCCAGCGCGTCGATATCACGCACGGCCGTGCCGTAGGTCGTGATGAGAAGGTCGGCGCCGGCGACCTCGGCCTCGAGTTCGTCGGCCGACGCGCGCGACGCGCCGTGGTGAACCACGACTCGAAGACTCGGCGTAAACCGCTTGGCCTCGGCGTCCCAGTTGCCAACCACCGCGGCCGGCGCGATGACCAACGACGGACCTTGTCGCTTGGCGCTGGCGAGGTGCGCGAGGACGGTCGGCGTCTTGCCGAGCCCCATGTCGAGCGCGAGGCAGCCGCCGAGGCCGACCGCTTCGAGGAACGCCAGCCAGCCGAGCGACTCGGCCTGGTAACTGCGGAGCTCACCGACGAAGTTCTCCGGACGCGGCACCGGATCGGTCGAGACCGCCTTGGCCTTGTCGAGCAGATCGGTCGCCCAGCCGCTGCCGTCGACGACGAGCCCACCGCGCAGACCGCTGGTGCCTTCGAGGCCGACGGCGTGACGCAGAATCTCGGCGCCGCTGAGCCGCGTGGTCGCCGCCCGCTCGGCCAGCGCGGCCGCCGCCTCTTTGAGATCGACGCGATCGAGCGCGACCCACCGCCCGCGCGACTGGACCAGCGGTCGCGCCTCGGCCGCCAGGCGAGCGACGTCGGCCGCGCTCAACTCGACGTCGTCGAACACCGCTGACCATCGGACGTTGCTGAGCTGGTTGGCGCCGACGACCGTCCCTGCTTTGGCCTCGGCGAACAATCGCAAGGCGGGCGACGGGCGGCGCCGCGACAGCGCGGGCACCCGGACCTCGAAGCCGGCCGCATCGAGCATCGGGCCGGTAACCGTCATGAGCTCCCAGGCCTCGTCCTGGCTGAGATACACCTGGCCGCGCCGCATCGCACCCGGCCGCAGGAGCGCCGGGACCATGCGCTCGAGGCGGGCCAGGTCGCCGGCCAGCGACTTCGGTGCCTCGCTTTCGGCGATGGCGATCTCGATGGGTTGGAGCCCATCGGCACCCGGGCCAAACACCGAGAGGAACCATGCGTTCCCCTTGTCCGGCGGGTCCAGCTGGACGACGAGGCGGCGGCGGCTGAGGGTGGTGACCGGCTTGGCCCACGCTTCCAACGCTTTGGACACCTCGGCCGACGGACCGAGTGGTGCGACGAACACCGAACCGTCCAAGCGGGTGACGACGGCTTCGGCCACCGCGGCAACGGTCCGCGTCGTCGGTGGCGGCGCCGGCAGTTCGAGCTTCTCGGCCGCCTCGACGGCGATGGCGTGGACTACCTCGGTCATGACCGCGCGGGTAACGCCGCGCGCGTCGCCGGGCGCGAGCAGCGTGATCGGCCCCGGCATCGCGCGCGCCAGCGCGTCAACGTCGGCCTCGTCGGCCGCGGCGGGCAACCAGCGCACGCGCAGGTCGCGCGCCCGGCCCTCGGCTCGCGCGTCGCTGCGGAGCGTCGGCACCAGCCCGCCATGGGCGACGAGCCGTACGCCGGCGACGGCGACGTGGCCCAGCCAGGCCACGCTCGGGCCGACGCCTTCGCGTCCGAGCCCACCGCCGACGGCGACGAGCCACCCCAGCGACTCGCGCACAGGGATCGACAACGCATCGGCTTTGCTGCCGTTGGGGAGCTTCACCGCCGGGTACTGGCTCCAGCCAAGTGGCGGACCGCCGATCGCCTCGAGCCGGTCGGCCAACTCGTCGATGCTCTCACCCGCGGTCCCCCGGCCGGCCGCCCAGACGACGACTTGGCCCGCGAGCCACGACGCCTGGAGGCGTACCTCCTCCGGCGGCTCCGGCGGGCGGGGCGCTTCGGGCCGCTCGGTCTCGGTCTCGGTGTCGGTGTCGGGCGGAGGGCCACCGGTCAGCGCGCTGTACGCCGCTTCGAGCAGCGACAGCTCGGCCTCGGCATCGGCGAGGACCTGGCTGCGCTCGGCGCCGCGCACGTCGTTGGCGGCGTCCAATCGCTCCTCGGCCTGGGCGAGCACTCGCTCGAGGACGCGCTGGTGCTCCCGCGGTTCAGCCTCGAGGGTCGCGAGCTCGCTCTCGCTCGCAACCCCTTCGGCGGCCGCCCACACGGCGGCCTCAAAGGCTCCAGCTACATCGTCCATGTGATGTGAAGGCGCTCCCGCGCCGTGTCTAGGAAGGAACTCGGACGAGAGTTCCCGCACCGCCTTCGTGGCGGGACACCAACAGCATCGCCATATTACTTCGGCGCAAAGCGTTGACCGGCGTCAAGGCGGATGCACTGACCGTTGAGCATCGGATTCTCGACGATCGCGATGGCGAGACGCCCGTACTCCTCGGGCCGGCCCATGCGCTTCGGAAAGGCGGCGTCCTTCGTCAGCACGTCGGCGTACTCGTCGGGGATCCCGGCGGTGAGCCCGGTCGAGAACAGGCTCGGCGCGATGGCCAAGGCGCGAATGCCCAGGCTTCCGAGGTCGCGCGCGATGGTCAGACACATGCCGGCGATGCCAGCCTTGGCCGCGGTGTACGCCACCTGGCCGATCTGGCCCTCGAACGCCGCGATCGACGCGGTGTTGATGATCACGCCCCGCTCCTCGTCCTCGGGCTCGTTGTTCGCCATGTAGCTGGCGGCCAGGCGACTGATGTTGAACGCCGAGATGAGGTTGAGGTCGATGATGCGCTTGAAGTCCTCGAGCGGGTGCGGACCTTCTTTGGTCAACGTGCGCTTGGCGATGCCACCGCCCGCCGTGTTGATCGAGATGTGGATGCCGCCGAGCGCTTCGTTGGCGGCGGCCATCGTCTGTTCGACCGCCGCCTCGTCCATCACGTTCAGCGGGAAGAACGGCCCGCCGAGTTCCTTCGCCACCTCGGCGCCGGCCGACGTGGGCAGATCGGCGATCGCGACCGACGCGCCCTTCGCGACGAGTTGCTCGGCGGTGGCCCGCGCCATGCCCGAGGCGCCGCCGATGACGACCGCCTTCTTGCCCTTGATCTGCACCTGTCAGTTCTCCCTTGTCGTGCTAGACGTGCGCGATGACTGCATCTTCACTGTTCGACGTCGACGGTAAACGGGCGGTGGTCACCGGTGGCGGCAGTGGCATCGGCACGATGATCGCCCACGGGTTCGTCGCCGCGGGTGTGGACGTCATCATCGCGTCGCGCAAGGAGGACTCGCTGCGAGAGGTGGCCGATGACCTGTCGAAGGTCGGCGCGTGCTCCTACATCGTGGCCGACCTGTCGACCGAGGAGGGCTGCCGCGCGCTCGGCGCCACCGTCGCCGAACGGTGGGACTCGCTCGACATCCTCGTCAACAACGCGGGGGCGAACTGGGGCGCGCCGCTCGCCGAGCAGGACACCAAGTCGTGGGCACGGGTGCTCGACGTGAACGTCGAGGGCGTGTTCCACACCACCAAGTTCCTGCTGCCTCTACTCCGCGCCGCCGGCACCGTCGAGTCGCCCGCGCGCGTCATCAACATCGGTTCGGTCGATGGCATCCAAGTGCCGGCGTTCGAGACCTACGCCTACTCGGCGTCGAAGGCGGCCGTGCACCAGATGACGCGGCACCTGGCCAAACACCTAGCGCCGGAGATCACCGTCAACGCCATCGCGCCGGGGCCGTTCCAGTCGCGCATGATGCGCGCCACCCTCGAGGCCGCGGGCGAGGGGATGGTCAAGATGATGCCACTGCGACGGATCGGCCGGCCCGAGGACATGGCCGGCGCGGCCATCTTCCTGGCCTCGCAAGCCGCGTCGTTCATGACCGGCACGATCATTCCCGTCGACGGCGGCCTCGCGACAACCAAGTAGCCACCGCGGGGTGGAAGGCAGATGCTCCGCCGCGGCCGGCACGTCGTGGTGGGCGCGCCTTCGCTGAGGGACGCACGGGGCGAGCGGCGACGCCCGCGACTTCTCGTGCCCTGTGAACCAGAAGCGCAGGCCGTGAGCCAGATCCTGACTCCCGCGCCGCACCATGCGGACATGCAGAGCGCGACGGAGACGGTTCCAACGCATTGACCGGCATCTGTCAGGGGCCGCAACGACGAACGCGTCAAGCGCTGTGAATACCGCGGCATGACCAGCGTGTCAGAGTTGGTACTTGACCACCACCACCGTCAAAGTCGTGATCGACTCCGGGCCGTCGTGGATCCCGACGTTGACAGCACTTGCCACGCTGACCCTCACCGTGGCCACCTTCGCTTACGTCGTACTGACGGCCCGGCTTGCGCGAGCTGCGGCGACTGCGAACAAGAATGCCCGCGCCGCGTTGTCAGTCGCGCGACGATCGTCGGCTGACGTCGGCGCCCCAGTTCACACCCTGGCGCTCATGCACCTGGCGACAGCGGACGAACTCCTCTTGTCGATCAAGGTCCATGGTGCGTACCCCGCGATTGTTGAGTTTGCTGTGCCCAGCTATCTGGAAATGGTTCCGGGGGCAGCACCCCGCTTGTTGAATCCAGGCGCGCCGGAGACATTCCGCGTACTCAAAGCACACACTCCGCCGCCGAGCGACCCGGCATTCATCGTGACCGTCCGCGACCTACGCGGCTCAGTGCTCGACTCATACCGCGTGGACGCGTCGCTCGACTCTCGCACGATCGCCCACATACTCCCTCTTACGTACTCGCGTAGCTACCTCGACGAGGTCGAACAGGAGCGCGCCGAAGACAGTCCCAATCGTCAATGACGAGGCTTTGGAGTCAGCGTCGCTCGCAAAGCGAGTCCAGGTCGTCGCACAACTTGATCGCGTCTGCGAGGCGCTCAAGGATCGGCGCGCGTTCGGACCGTTTTTTGTATCGGTTCCCGATGAACCCGTCACGCAGGCTCAGCGCTACGTCTTTCAGGAACCATTCGCCAAACAACGAGTGGTAGCGGCGCACACGGCTTTGCGCTTGCTCCAGCTTGTCGCGTGCGACCGGCGCTCGCTCAAGGTACGGATGCTCCAGCTTGAACGCGGGGATGAGTACCTGAGCGATCATGAGCGATGCTCCGTCGGCGCGGTAAAGATCATCGCTGAGTCGACTCGCGTCCCACTCGAAGTCGGCCTTCATAAGCGCGGCCTTCGCGGTCGGATCGCTGAAGGCCGACCAGAACAAGTACTCGCACGTCAGCGCGAGATCCGTGACCAGGAACCGACCACTCTCAAGCAGCTCCACGCGGGCGTCGGTCGGCAGCGGCGCGTCGGACTTACGAAAATCCGGCAAGTGCTCGGGATGCTCCACTCGAATCAAGCCCAGGTCATTGGCGTATCGCGGACGCCACAGCTCGCGCAGGGTTCCGTTTGTGACGCCGACATCAATCCCGATCCGCTGTAGCCGTCCTGCTATCCGCCCAACGGTGACCGTCGCGCCGCGCTGGCCTTCGTACGTCGCCGGGTTCGCCAACAGCTGCAGAACGCGGAGCCTGGGAAAGTGCGGTAGATCCACGTGTTCGTCCGGCTTCTTCAGGAGCAAGACATGATCTGGAGGCCCAAGTGCCTCTCGGCTGCAGAGCATCAGGTGCCGGAACAGAAGGGTTCGAACGATTCGGCGTTGGCGCGAAAATACGCGCTCCTGCCGAAGCTCGGTCTCGATGGGCCGACCGGCCGCGCGGGCTTCCTTGAGCAGCGCCGCCAGGCCGAAGATTGGCTCCCGGTCCAGCAGGATGCCCTCGCAGAAGTAATACAAGTTCTCCGCGATGTCTCGGATCGAGCTGTTGTACCAACGGGCGTAGTACCCCATGAATCTTCGGCCGTCGTCCTTCGCGCCAGGACCGGGTGGCGGCGGTGTCTCGCCGGTTTCACTGCGAAAAATCTGCTCTACGAACGTCTTCAGGATCGCGTCGAGATCCGCTATGAGCCGTTCGGCGTCGTGTGTTCCGAGATCGGAAGCGAGGCGGCTCAGCTCGCGAGGTTGCGACCGCATCTCCGCATTTATTTGGTCCTTGAACAGCGTGACGACGCGAAGGCGGCGGTCCAAGATCGTTATCGTCCGCCCGAACTCGAGCTTTTGTAGCACCAGCTTTTCCGTGGCCTCGACGCCGACGATCCGGTTACCCCCGTGCGCGATCTGGGCGAAGGTCTCGGTGCGCACTGCGAGGATGGTCGTGAGGTTCTTCACCTCGTGCGAGATCTGGAGGAACGTCTCGATGAGATCCAGCTGCTCGTCGGTGTCGAGGTGATCGACGTTATCCAGTGCCAGATTCAATGCAATTTGGTGGTGGCTCTCGAGATAGCCCAGAACATGGCCGAGCCGCTGGGGCGCACTTGCGGTGAGGGCGTATAAGTCGTTGTACTTGTGGTACATCTCGGCAAGCTCAGGCCGGCCGGTCAAGATCTCCCACGCGGCGAAGTCCCCCTCGGCGGGACTGTCCACCACCCCAAGGTTCGCCAACCGCTCCACTTGATCACGGAAGCGCGCGAAGTCAGGGGCTACCGCGGTCTGATAACCGGCCCACGGCCCGTCTCCGAGATGACGTCGAAACTCGTTGAGTTGCTCAAGGAGCGTCTCGAGCGCGGGGCTTGCGACCTTCTGCAAGCGCAGGTCTCGTAGGCGTTTCTCGAGGCCGTTCATGTCGACAAGGAACGTGCGCTGCCGCTCGCGTTGGCGCTCGCTCTGAAGGTCTCGTTCCCGCAAGGCGGCTCGAACGGCGGTCGACTTTCCAGTGCCTCGCTCGCCGTAGAAGATGAGCGTTCGCCCAGTGTCGAGGTGCGTCACGATCGTCGCAACCTCGTCGCGCGGCACGAAAAGGCAGGTGTCTCGCTCGTTGTCGTTTCGAGGGAAGAAGTTGTCTCGGCAGTGATTGGTGATGCCGGCGAATAGCGACCGATCGCCCTTCACCGTCTCACCCGGCAGCTCGAAGGTGATCGCTGCGTTCAGGGCGCGCGCGAGAGGCGCCAGAACCACTTGATGTGAACTGGGTCGCCGCACGAACAACTCATCGCCGGCCGGATCGACACCCACGCGCACCCCTCCACCTGCGCTACTCCGAGCGCGGAGGGTCACGTTAACGAACTGCAGACGCGTGCGCAGTCGCGCGCGCAGTCGCGCATTGCGCCGGTTCCCGGCTACAGACGTGACCGACTGAACCGTCGCGCGACACGGCGGGCGCGGTGCCAATGAAATCGGGGCGCGCTGCGCACAGATTGGTCGTCACTTCTAAGGTTCCCTCGTGCTCGTCGACTGCGGCATCTGTGAAGCGAGGGTCGATGGCGAGACGAAGGGCTCGCTCGAGTACTTCCTCGAGGACAATCCCGTCCCCGAACGCGTCACCCTCCTGAAATGCCCGAGCTGCGGAGGCCCAATCCTCGTCGGGCAGGAGATCGTTGGCAGTCGCAGCGGAAGGGACATCCTGGAGAACCCTTACCGGAAGTACCCACCGCGTGATCGCCCGTTGGACACATCCGTTCCACGCCGGATCCGTGAAACCTTCGCGGAGGCGCAGGTTTGCTTTCGTGCCAAGGCTTTTATGGCATCGGCAGTCATGTGTCGCAAGGCGCTCGAAGGCATCGCTCACTCTCAGGGGGCCAAGGCTCGAACGCTTGACGGAAGCCTCAAGGCGCTCAAAACGAATGGAATCATCGACCACCGGCTCGACGAATGGCCGACGCACTTCGAGTAACCGGCAACGACGCGGCTCGCGGAGTCGAAGCCGAGATCGGCAAAGAGGACGCGGCGGATGCCATCGCCTTCACCGAGGCGCTCGCCTATCTGTTCGTGTACCGCAACCGATACGAAGAATTTCTCGAGCGCCGCAAGAAGCGAAAGAAGAGGCCGGGTAGTAGTGGCGGCTAGCGGGTTCACTGTGTCGATTCTCCTGCCGACCGGCAATCCGGAGGCAGTGCGCGTGGTACGTCGGTCGACCCACAACGGCCTCCTCGTGATCTGCGGCCGACCTCACCTCCCCGATGCGCTCGCGAGACCCGAACTAAGCGCTCCCGGCGTCTACGTGCTGAGCGGGCGCGACGAGGCCACAGCGCGACGACGGATCTACATCGGTGAGGGCGATGTGGCCGCTGAGCGGATCAGAACACACGACACCGGCAAAGACTCTTGGACGGAGCTTGCGGTCTACACGACCGGCGACGGCAGCCTCAACAAGGCGCATGTGAGATACCTCGAGTCAAAGCTCATCCAGCTCGCGAAGGCAAATGGCCGCGCTGTCCTCGACAACGGGAACCTCCCAGCTTTGCCGGCGCTCGCCGAAGCGGATGCCGCTGACGTGGAGGCACACCTGGATGACCTCCGACTGCTGCTCCCCGTAACCGGCTTGGACGTATTTGAGCCGAGTCCCGCGCCAGGCCCCGGCTCCTTCGCCATTCAGCACGGGGCGACCCATGGTGCGGGCTACCCCGTGGCGGATGGGTTTCTCGTGAAGGCGGGCGAGCGAGTCCGTGATACGACCGTGCCATCGGCATCGCCAGCGACGATCGCGCTCCGATCAGAACTGATCGACGCGGGCCTGCTCAAGAACCAGCCAGATGGCTCGTACCTGCTTACCGCCGACCATGTGTTCAGCTCCCCCTCTGCGGCTGCCAACGTGATCACAGGAGCGAACGTGAACGGCCGCGACGCATGGAGGAACGGGGCCGGCGAAAGTCTCAAAGAGGTAGAAGAAATGTCGATCGCTTTACCCAACAGCTCCTTTAGGGCGGCAGTAACGAGCCAGAGGTCCTTGCCGACGTTCGCCCGTAGCGTCGCCTCCTGAGCGGGCGTCCGCTTCTTGTGAGCGGCGCGGATTCGATTGGGATTCAGCCTTGCGAGCGCGGCCGCAATCTTGGCGTCGGATGCATTGGGCGGATCGCGGTGAACGTGTCCTTGAGACCCCCCAGCGTCATCTTGTCGACGCGTTTCGGTGTTGGAGTGTTGATCTTGTTCGTCGAGGTGACGGTCTTGATCCGACCACTCATGTGTTTGTTCAGGTACTTCCGGCCCTCGTGCTCAACTGCATTGCACGCGTCCTCGAATCCCTCGCGCCACTGGCCGCGGCGGATCTGCTCATGCGACGGGCCAAGCGCCTTCCGCACCTTGTTTGAGTAGAGGTTCAAGCTTGGGAGCGCGATGTTCACGGCTTGATCCACGGGGGCGGACGCCTCGAGCACACCTTCACCCGCGGTGTACATGTACAGCCCGACTCCTAAGGCGCGGAGCTTCGTTTGCTGCTCCATTGGAGCGTCAGCCGATGCGCGTGGGGCCCGGTCGTGACGCCATTCCTCCTCCACCGCGTTGTGCCGCCGCGGTACTCAGTCGGTTGCGCCAACACGGCCGAGATTG
This sequence comes from Acidimicrobiales bacterium, assembly GCA_035649535.1. Classification (GTDB taxonomy): domain Bacteria; phylum Actinomycetota; class Acidimicrobiia; order Acidimicrobiales; family JACDEA01; genus JACDEA01. The sequence continues at coordinate 24,486 of DASRJI010000009.1, forward strand.
CCGTCGCCGTCGTCGCATCGGGAACCCTCCTCGGCACCAACAGCATCGATGCCGGTGTCGTGCTCGCAATGTTGGGGGGCGGCGTCCCGCCTCTCCGCTCGCCGCCTTCGTCGTGCGCTACATCCCGCCGCAGCTCCTGGGACTCGCGGTCGCCGGCCTCTTGCTCCTCACCCACAGCCGCGAGCTCGCCAACACGGACCATCTCCCGTTCGACCGCTGGTTCGCCTACATCGGGATCTCGCTCGCAGTACTGGCCGGCGCGTTCGTCCCGCGTATCCTCTTCCGTCGCGAGTCCCGTCGCATCGCGTAGCGTCCCGCGCATGGACGTGTTCGAAGCAATGCGGACGACCCGCGCCATGCGCAGGCTCGACAGCAGCAAGCCGGTCAGCGACGAGGACATCTGGACCATCCTCGAGGCCGCCGGCAAGGCGGCGACCGGCGGCAACCGCCAGCCGGTTCGCTGGATCGTGGTGCGGGACGCCGACAAGCGCCGTCGCCTTGGCGACATCTATCGGGAGACCTGGGCCGAGGTCGGCAAGATGTACCGCTCCGCAACCAATCCCGACGACACGCTGACGTCGCGCATCCTCAATTCCGCCGATCACCTCGGCGAGCACCTGGGCGAGGCGCCGGTGATCATCATCCCGGCCGGCCAGGGCGCCGACGCCGCGTCGGTCTTCCCTGGCGTGCAGAACCTGTTCCTGGCCGCCCGCGCGCTCGGGCTCGGCACCACGCTGACCACGATCCACAAGCTGCGGGAAAACGATGTCCGCGAGATCCTCGGCATCCCGGAGGACGTCGAGACATTCGCGATGATCCCCGTCGGCCACCCGCTCGGACGCTGGGGCGAGCCCACCCGCCGGCCGATCGAGGAGATCACCTACTGGGACGGCTGGCGCCAGCCTCGCGACCGGTCGTAACCGGGTTCCGTCGCCGACCGGTCACGAAATGACGTGATGACGGCTACTCGTGACCGCTCGGCACTGCGACGCGCGGGACACGGGTACGGTCCGGGCATGGAGCAACGGATCAGTCTGGTCACCCTCGGCGTGCGCGACCTGGCACGGGCCAAGCGGTTCTACGAGGCGTTGGGGTGGCGCGGCCAGGAGATGCAGGAAACGGTGTTCTTCCAAACGGGCGGGATGGCCCTTGTTCTCTGGGGTCGCGATCAGCTGGCGGCCGACGCGGCGGTCGCCGATATCGCGGCGGCCGGCGCGTTCGACGGCGTCGCGCTGGCCCAGAACGTTCGGTCGCGGGAAGACGTCGACCGGATCGCGGCGGAGGTAGCAGCGGCGGGCGGTGAAGTCACCAAGGCGCCCGCCGACACGTTCTACGGCGGGTACGCCTTCTACTTCCGCGACCCTGAGGGCCACTCCTGGGAGGTCGCGTACAACCCCGGCTTCACGATCAACGCCGACGGCACGCTGACGCTCCCCGACTTCGCGGCCTCGTAGCTACGCGTCTGGCCGAGCAGGGTGGATCGCGCGCCCGCCCCGCGACCTAGTGGCGCTCGACGAGTCCCACCACCATCTCGACCCACGTCGCGATGACATCTTCGCGGTCGGCGTCGATCGGGGCCTGACCCAGCAGCAGATCGGCCGACGCAAACGCCACGAGGGAACCGAGCGCGAGCGCCGCGCCGACCTCGGTGCCGCCTGCGCGGGCGAGCAACGAGGCGAACTCGGTGAATGTCCCGCGCACCACTTGCTCGACAGCGCCGGCGAGCAGATGCGGGCGCTGGCGACTCTCCGAGATGAGAACGCGGAGCAGTTCCTGCTCCTCCTCCAACTCGAGAAAGACGTAGCGCGCGACGAGTGTGAGCTCTGCTCGCAGGTCGCCGAGAGGCGGGACGGCGCCGCGGATCTGGCGCACCGCTTCGAGCCGCGCCAGGTGCCGGTCGATCCCGGCGACGAGTACGGCTTCCTTGGTGCGGAAGTGATGGAACAGGCCACCCGCCCCCGGCGTGAGGCCGGCGGACCGCTCGATCTCGGCAACCGACGTGGCGTCGTAACCCCGCTCGCCGAACAGCCGCATGGCCTCGTCGAGGAGGCGGTCGCGGGTCGGATTTGACGTGCTCGGCACCGCCTCAGTAAACACTGAGGAAAGCTCAGTATCAAGTGAGGTGGCCTGCGATGACGATCCCCCAAGGGAGGTTGCGGCGCACAGTTCCTCTCGCCGCCATCTCTGCCCGAGCGGCCGGTGGAAGTGTGATCGACGTGTTGCGTCGCCGGCTCAAGGGCCAGCGTGGCACCAGCCTCGAGTTCCATGTCCGCAACGCGGAGCGCTACGCCGACGCGTTGTCGCAGTCGAAAGGCCTGCTGATGAAGGTGGGCCAGATCCTGTCCTTTGTCGATACGCGCGCGGCGATCGACGGGCCGTACGGCGACGTGTACCGGAGCGCGCTCGCGTCCCTACAAGCCGACGCCGAACCAATGGAGGCAGTGCTCGTGGCCGCGGTCATCGAGAGCGAGTTGGCGCACGCGCCGGAAGAGCTCTTCGCCGACTTCTCCCCCGAGCCCATCGCCGCCGCGTCGATCGGCCAAGTGCACGCGGCGCGCCTGCACGACGGCACCGAGGTCGCAGTGAAGGTGCAGTACCCGGGCGTCGCCGAGGCCATCGGCGCCGACTTGGCCAACACGGAGCTGCTCTTCACGTTCATGAAGATCGCCAAGGGAATGGTGCCGCAATATCGCAACGTCGACGTGCGCGCCATCGCCGACGAGGTTGTGGAGCGCATCGGCGAGGAACTCGACTACCGCGCCGAGGCGGCCAGCCAAATGGAATTCGCCGCGCATTACCGCGGCCATCCCTTCGCGCGCGTTCCCGAGGTATTCCCCGAGCTGTCGAGCGACCGCGTGATCACAATGCAGATGGTCCACGGACGACGGTGGACCGAGATCGACGACGCCGAGCAGCAGCTGCGCAACCGATGGGGCGAAGCGATCGACCGCTTCTTCTTCGGGAGCATCGCCCGCTTCGGCATGTTCAATGCCGATCCGCACCCCGGCAACTATCTGTTCCACGACGACGGCACGGTTACTTTCCTCGACTTCGGCTGCGTGAAGCGCTTGAGTCCCGCGGCGCGGCGCGGCTTCTGGGAGATGCCTGCGGCGGCGATCGACAACGACGCCGACCGCTTGCTACGCGTCAGCATCGAGCAGGGATTCGCCAACGCCGACAATCCGCCTCCGGCCGACAAGCTGCTGGCGTGGATCCGTCAGAACTTCAGCGCGCTCCACGAGCCGCAGCCGTTCACATTCACGCCCCAGTTCGTGGCCCAGCTGCTCGGTCACATGGCGAGCATGGACAAGGACGTCATGCGCCACGTCACGGTGCCGGGCGAATTCGTGTTCACGAACCGAATCTTCGTCGGGCTGTACTCGATCCTCGGAGCGTTGCGAGCGACGGCGGACTGGATGGCCATCTTCCAGGAGAACGTCACCGGGCAGTCCACCACTGACCTTGGCCGCCTCGAAGCCGAATTCTTCGCGGCCTCATCGCCCGGCCACCCATAAACGGCACGGCGCCCGTGCGCTGAGCACGTTCCCGCACGTCGACACGACTAAAGTTGAGTCATCTGATCAGGTTTATGGCAGGTTGACCGACGTGCTCGTTCCCGCGACGACCAGCGAGCCGCTGGTCGTCCTTGACCTGCCCTCGGCGCCGCCGGTCATCAGGGCGACGGCTGTGCCGATGCGCCGGCCGAAGGCACCGGCGGTCGCACTGCTCGTGCTCGGCGTGGCGTTGGCGATCGGCCCGATTGTCGGCGGGCTGTTCTCGAAGGTCGCGTCGGGCAAGCAGATGATCGACCAGTTCGCGCCGCACATGGAGGTGGACGCGCGGGCGAGGTACGACAGCGACCTCAAGACGCTGCGCGCCGCGGCCGCGGCTGTCGACACGATCTACGCGCAGCAAGGCGTGGCGACCGGGCGGTTCGCGGGTCTCGATGTCTATCGCCGCCAAGCGAGCGCCATCGACCAGCACGCGACATCACTGCTCGACCGGGTGAACCGAACCGAGCCCGACTACCGCCGCATCGCCGACATCGGCGGATTCGATCGGATCCCGTTCCTCATCGTTCTGTACGGCATCGCGCTGATCTATGCCGCATGCGTGCTGCTGGCGAGTTCGCGCCGCCGGGCGCGCGCCGCCGTGGGCGTGATCATCGTCGCGTCGCTC
>DASRJI010000010.1:0-11353 GCA_035649535.1 Acidimicrobiales bacterium
GGCTTCGGCTACGACCCGGTCTTCATCCCGGCCGATGGTGACGGCCGCACCTTCGCCGAGATGTCGAGCGACGAGAAGCACGCGTCCTCGCACCGCGGTCGTTCCCTCCGCGCCCTGGCGGCGCGGCTCGCGGCGCTGTAGCTACCAGCCGCGCATGTCGACGTCCCACACGTCGACGACGTCCTCGCCCGTGATCACGTGCATGCGCTCGTGGTACGCGATCGTCGGGTCGATGTGAGCGGGGACGACGCGAATGCGGTCGCCCACCTTCACTGGATTGGCCGGTGAGAACGTGACGTGCTCGTCGGAGCAGAACCACACGTCGCCGGCGTCGGTCGTCGGATTCCCGTGGTCCATGCCCTGCGCCTTGAGACCGCAGTCGGCCACCGCCCAACCGTTGGAGACCGAGATCACCGTCGCCAGGATGGTGAGCGCCGGTTTGAACGGCAGGGCGAGGTGGCCGTAGGCGGTGTCCATGAGGACGTAGGACCCGGCCTGGATCTCGGTCGCCCATGTGTTGATGTCGTAGGTCCCGGTGCCACCGGCCGAGACCAACTCGCCGCCGACATCGGCGTGCGCTTTGAGCAACAGCGCCATGGCATCGGCGGTCTGTGTCTCTCGCGCCGCTCGGTCCTCGAGCCCGACGACGTGGCCCTCGTACCCCATGACGCCGCGTACTTCGAGGCCGCGTGCACGCGCCGAGTCGGCAATCGCACCGGCTTCCTCCGGTGCAATGCCGCAGCGGGGGAGACCGACGTTCACGTCGATGATGACCTCGCGTACGCCGCCGTCGGCCGCGGCGACGACGGTTGCCTCCGAGTCGACCGCGAGCGTGACCCGGTGGCCGGCGGCGACGACGCGGCCGATCCGGCTGGCGTCGACGACCTCGTTGGCCAGCATGAGGTCACTGCCGAGACCGGCGGCGGCCATGCGCTCGACCTCGAGGATCGTCGCGCACGTGAACCCGTGGTGGCCGGCCGCGTCCTGGCGCTGAGCCAACGCCGTCGTCTTGTGTGCCTTGACGTGGGGCCGCAGACGCGCACCCGGGAGGGCGGCCGACATCGTCGCCAGGTTGTGGTCGAACGCGGCGCTGTCGACGAGAAGCGCGGGCGTCTGGAGGTCGTTCACGTTCATCGGGCCTCACGCTACGACCTACGCTCGGCGGCGATGGCCAAGCCCGCTGCGGACGTGCTCTCGACCGTCGACCTGTTCCAGAGCCTTTCCAAACGGGAATTGGGCCGGCTGATGGCCTCGGCCAAGGAGCTGAGCTTCGCCGAGGGCGACATCATCGTGACCGAGGGCGACGAGGACGGCCGCTTCTATCTCGTGCTCGAGGGCAAGGCCCGCATCGTCAAGGGGCGACGTACGTTGGCCACCCTCGGCGCCGGCGACTACTTCGGCGAGATCTCGCTCATCGACGGCGAGCCGCGGTCAGCGACGGTCCTCGCCCTTGGGCCGATTCGTGCGCTCACCATCGCCCGCTGGAACTTCCGGCCGCTCCTCGAGGAGCATCCCGCTATCGCCCGGAAGCTGCTCCTGGAGATGTGCCGCCGGGTGCGGGAGCTGGACCGCTCGCCGGACCACTAGCGGCCGGCTCGTCGGCGAACGTCACGGCCGGTGCGGGCCGCGTGTTGACGGCGAGGCGGAAGACGTCCGGCCGTGCGTAGTGGCCGACGGGATCGAACTGGCGCCGCGAGGCGCGGGCGGCGTCGATGTCGAGTTCAGCCATGAGGATCCCTTCCTCCTCGACGAGCGGGCCGGCGATGATGTCGCCCTCGGGTCCCACGATCACGGTGTTGCCGCGCGACAGCCAGTCGCCTTCGCCGCCGTAGACCGCGTCACGCCCGGGAATGTCGTCGGGGACGTCGCTGCCGCGGATGCAGAAGTTGATGCCGAGGACGTACATGCGGCCTTCCTTGGCGATGTGGCGCATCGACGCGACCCACGTGTCGCTGTTGTCCCAAGTCGGGGCGAGGTACACGTCGATGGCCTGCGCGTACATCGCGGCGCGCGCCAACGGCATGTAGTTCTCCCAGCACGTGAGCCCGCCGAGCCGACCGAACGGCGTGTCGGTCGTGAACAGCGTCGAGCCGTCGCCCGAACCCCACACGAGGCGCTCGCCGCCGGTCGGCATGAGCTTGCGGTGCTTGCCGAGCAGCGTGCCATCGGGCCCGAAGTAGAGGTACGTGTTGTAGAGCGTGGTGCTCTGGCTCTCCCTCTCGTTCACGCCGATCGCCACGTAGGCATTGGCTTGGCGCGCCGCCTGGCCCAGCGCGGTCGTGACCGGACCGGGCACCACGACGGACTGGTCGAGGAGCCGGTCGTACCACTTCGCGTCGCCGTCGTCCCAGGGCCGTGTGCGCCACACCCAGTCGGGATACGTCGGCACGAACGCCTCGGCGAACGCGACCAACCCGGCGCCCGCGCTGGCGGCCTTGTCGATCAGGGCGCAGGCCTTGTCGACGGTGGCCTCACGATCGAGGAACACCGGCGACGCCTGAACCGCGGCGGCCATGACTGTGGCCATCGGTACCACCTCCGATCGCAAGCGTAGGATGCGCCCGTCTGGGAGGGGAGAGCAATGAAAAAGTCAGATCACATCGACGCGCTCAAGCAAGTGCCGTTGTTCCAGGGCTTGTCCGATCGCGAGCTCGGATCGATCGCGCGCGACGTTCGTGAAGAGCCGTACTCCGCCGGCCAGGACATCGTGGTCGAGGGCGGCGCGGCGACCGGTTTCTTCATGGTCGTCGAAGGCCGGGCCACGATCCTCAAGAACGGCAAGACCCTTCGCAAGCTCGGTCCGGGTTCGTACTTCGGCGAGATGGCCCTGTTCGATCGCTCGCCGCGTGCTGCCACAGTGCACGCCGAGACCCAGGTCAAGACCCTCGTCCTCAGCCCGCAGAACTTCGCGGCGGTGTTGGCCGACAACTGGACGGTCACGGCCAAGGTGCTGGCCGTGCTCTCGGGCCGTATCCGCGCTCTCGATGACGAGATCGTCTAGTTGGCTCCGTGCCGACGGAGAGATTCGAACTCTCACTGACGACGACCTAAACGTCGTGCCTCTGCCAATTGGGCTACGTCGGCGTGCTGGGGTTGCCTCGGTGCTGCCGTTGCCAAGTATGCCGTCCGCCCCGGCTACCCTCGACGGCTATGGCCCACGCTGAACTTGCCGCCCTCGAGCGGTCGGGAGACATCTACCAGCGACTCCTGAAGGAACGCATCATCTTTCTCGGCACGCAGGTCGACGACACCTCCGCCAACCTCATCTGCGCGCAGCTGCTGCTTCTGTCGGCCGACGACGACGACCGCGACATCTGGATGTACATCAACTCGCCCGGCGGGTCGGTCACGGCCGGTCTCGCGATCTACGACACCATGCAGTACGTGCGGTCCGACGTGGCCACGATCTGCGTCGGCCTGGCCGCGTCGATGGGCCAGTTCCTCCTGTGTGCCGGCGCACCGGGCAAGCGCTACGCACTGCCGCACTCGCGCATCCTCATGCACCAGCCTTCGGGCCAGATGCAGGGCCAGGCGGCCGACATTGCGATCCAGGCCGAGCAGATCATCTATCTGAAGCGGATGATGGCCGAGCGCATTGCCCTCCACACCGGTCAGTCGATCGAGCGAATCGAGGCCGATTCCGATCGCGACCGCTGGTTCACTGCCGACGAGGCCAAGGATTACGGCTTCATCGACCAAGTCATCGAGAAGGCAGCTGCCGCGACCGGTTAGCCCGCCCGTTTGGCAGGAGAAACGGCGGATCGTGCAGAATCCTCCCCTTATGCGGCGACTGCTGGGGTTTCTGGGTGTGGTTTCGCTCGCCTTCGCGGGCTTCGGGGTACACGGTCCGTCTGCGGGGGCCGCGCCTCCGTACGGCGTGAACAAGTGGGCACTGATCATCGGCATCGATACGTTCACCAAGGGCAACCCGACCAAGAAGAACGTCGGTAGCCGGGGCGACGCCGAGGACCTGAACGCGCTGCTGCGAGCGAACGGCTGGCCGGCTGACCACATTCGCTTGCTTGTCGATCAGGCGGCAACGCAGGCCGCGATTCGCGACGGCATGAAATGGCTCGCCGACAACAGCAACCCCAGCTCGTTCTCGGTGTTCCATTACTCGGGGCACGTGAACCAAATCACCGACAAGAAAGACCGCGACAAGGACGGCGAAGTCCAGGACGAATTCCTGTGGCCGGCCGACGCGACGACGAAGACGAAGTCGGGTCGGACCAAGTACATCTCTGACAACGAGCTGGGCGCCAACATGCGCAACTTGCAGGGTTGGGCGTGGGTCGACATCAGCGGCTGCGAGGGCGCCGGCCTCAACGACGGCATCTCATCGGAGCGCCACCTCTTCACCGCCTCGTCGCAGGAACCCGAGAAGTCCTACGAGGACGGCAAATGGAAGAACTCCATCTTCAGCGGGCTCATGCTCGACTACGGGATGTTGCAGAAGAGGGCCGACGCTGATGGCAATGGTGTCGTCACCTTGCATGAGGCCTTCCGGTTCGCCGCTCAGTACGCGCCGGGTATGACAGCGAACCAGGGCTGCAACAAGAAGGGCCAGAACTGCAAGCCCCAGCATCCGTATATGGCTGGCGGCGACGGTACCGAGTGGCTGCTCGACCCGCCGCCGCCCCCGCCGCCTCCGCCGCCGCCCAAGCAGAAGAAGAAGTCCTGCGCCCTCAACATCTGCATCTGACCCGTCGACACGCGGCCTCGCGCTGACGTGCGCGGTCTTGGTGCTGTTGGGTCTTGTTGCCCTGACGCGGGTCGACGCGCCGTCAACGCGTAAAGCGTCTCGATCGGGTCAACTCGTCGTGTCGAACGACTCGGACACGCCGACCGAGGCTGGGAGCCCTGGCGTTCCGTCGACGTTGCTGCCGCTGTTCCCGACGACCACCACGACGCGACCGGTCAAAGCGACGACGACGACGCTCGCCGTCGCGTCGGGCGCCACCGTGCTCACCCCACCGGCCACCGGCGTGTACGTCTATTCGGTCGACGGCACCGAGACGCTCAGCGGCTCCGGGTCACGGAAGCTCCCAGGTTCGATGCGCGTAACGGCGCAACGCACGGGCGCGGCCGCTGATGAGATCGTCCTTGACCTCGTCTTGTCGGATCGGCATCGCGAGCGCGAAGTCCTCGCGTACAAGCGCGACGGCGTCGCCCTGCGCTACGCCGACCTCGACGTCGCGTTCAGCCTCGGCACCCGCGCCAGCTCCGCGACATACCGCCCCCTGGTCGCGCGCGCGGTCGCGCCGTTCGCGTCGGGCGCCACGCGTTCAGGCGTAAGCGAGGCGCTCGACGGCGCCGGCCACGCGGTGCGGACCGAGGACTGGAAGGTGACCGACGTCGGGCCGCGCACATTGCTCGGCGTGTCGACGTGGCAGATCACGTCCGAGCGCTCGAGCCGCGCCGGCGCCACCGAACAACTCACCGAGAGCCGCACCGCGTGGTTCGATCCCGCCCGTCGCGTCTTCGTGAAGTGGCAGACGCACCTGCGTCTCCAACGCGCCACCGGCACCGCCCGCACCTACGACCTCACCTACACCGCGGTGTTGACGGGGTTTACGCCTGCCTAGCCGATGCCACAATGGGCGGGCGCAACTGTTGCGATGCTGCGTTGCGGTTTCGGCAGGCCAGGTTGCCCTGTCGCATGACCCGGCAAGCGATCCCGGGGAGGGTGTTCAACTGCCGAGATCCCTGCGCCGACGTCGGCAATATGCTGTGGTCGCCGCCGTGGCGCGATCGGTTGGATGGGCGTTTGCATCGAGTTCGGGCGCGTCACGTGCTTCGGAGTCGGCGGATCGCTCGCGCTCTCGTAGGTATCCCGGTGGAACGAGGTGAGGCGACGTGTCGTCTACCGGCCCGCGCCTGGTGAAGCGGAGGAAGTCGCGAACGATGTTGTCGCTTGAGGAGCTCGTGTCCCGGATCGTTCCGGCGCGGACCGCCCTAGTTCTCGGCGCGGGCGTGGGCGTGCCGTCGGGAGCGCCGACAGGAGCGGGCCTCGCCCGGATGCTCGCGGTGGCGCTGGACGGGAAGGTGATATCCGATGACCTCGCCGAGACCGCAAGCATCCTCGAAAATCGCCACACGAGGAGCAAGCTGATCCGAGAAGTCCGGCGCGTCCTCGAACCTCTGGCCCCGACCGGCGGCCTGCTGGCCTTGCCGCACCTGCCCTGGAAGGCGCTCTATTCGACGAACTTCGATTTGCTCGTGGAGCGGTCGTATAAACGAGCGGGGAAGCGGATCATCCCCGTCCGCTCCAACTTTGAGTACAGCCGGCCGGATGAAGGAGACGCTCCTGCACTATTCAAGGTGCACGGATGCATCTCGCAGGATGTGACCGACGGAGCGACGTCGGGGCTGACGCTCACCGAGGGCGACTACTTGAAATACGCCGACTACCGCGAAGCCTTGTTTCAGCGGCTTGGCCTCGCCCTCGCGACCGGCGATGTACTAATCATCGGGCAGTCGCTTCAGGACCCACACTTGAGGTCCCTTCTAAACGAAGCCACCAAGTTGCGCGACACGAAGGGAGCCCAGGGGCGGACCTTCGCGCTCGTGTTTGACCGAGACGCCGATCGTGCCGGCCTAATCGAGGGACGCGGCATCGAAGTCGCATTCGGGTCAATTGACGAATTCACCGACGCCCTCGGAAACAAGGTGGAGGATGCAACACCCGAGCACGCCGGCGAAACCGAGACCGACGACGGAATGATCCCGTGGCGGGCTGTGTCCGCGACGACGGTGGTCGATCACGCCCGACAGCTCGCCGAGAGTCCGACGAGGCTATTCAACGGGGCGGCGGCCTCGTACGCAGACGTACGCGCGGCACTGACATTCGACCGCGATTGCGAGGCGCGGTTGCTGCAGTCCGTGGTCGCGGACGGCAACCTAGCCACAACAGTCTTGGGTGCGGGCGGCGTGGGCAAAACAACGGTCGCACGCAGAGTCCTTTCCGCCCTGCAGGAGCAGGGTGTCGCGTGCTGGGAACATCGCAGTGAGTTCCCACTACACCGCCTCGCGTGGCAGGAGGTAGAGCAACGGTTGCGATCGGCTGGGCGCCGCGGGGTCTTGCTCGTCGACGACTGCCCCCGATTTCTCAACCAAATCAATACTTTGTTGGAACGGCTTGACGAGATCGCTCAACCGGCGCTTCACGTCATCGTGACCGCCAACGCAGCGGAGTGGCGACCGCGGATGAAGTCCAAGCTGTTCTTCTCTAAAGGACGATTGGAGACAATAGAACAGCTGTCGACCTCGGAGATTGAGCGACTCCTCAATCTCATGTACGCGGAGCCGCGAATCGCCGACCTAGCGCAGTCAAGCTTTCGGGCGATGAGCCGTAACGAGCAAGCAGAAGTCCTTCGGCGACGCTGTAGCGCCGACATGTTCGTGTGCCTCAAGAACATCTTCGAGTCCGACGCCCTCGACAGCATCCTCCTGCGCGAGTACGCGGGACTAGAGCCCGCTCTGCAGGACATTTACCGGCACGTGAGCGTGATCGAGGCCACTGGCGGTCAGGTTCATCGCCAGCTCATTCTTCGGCTGCTTGGGATCGACGCTGACACCATCGCCCATTTGTTGGCGCTCCTCGAGGGTGTAGTCGACGAGTTCGACATCAAGCCTTCAGAAGGTATTTACGGCTGGTCGACTCGCCATCGCGTGATCGCGCGAGTTATTGCCCGATACAAGTACGCGGAGGATGAGGAGCGTCGCGATTTCCTCACCCGGATTGTTGACGCCGCCAATCCGTCCGTCCGGATCGAGCGAGACCTCCTTCGTGAGATTTGTGGCCGCGAGTATGGGATCGGTTCGCTTCAGAGCGCGCTAGACCGAGAGGCACTCCTTCGGCGCGTCATTGCGAGAGCGCCGGGCGAGCGCGTCCCGCGACACCGGTTGATTGCGTTGCTCCTCAGAGAGCGGCAGTTCGAAGAGGCTGACCGCGCGATTGCAGCGGCTCGCGATCAGGCAGGGTGGGACCCGCCGCTGGCGCGCTACCAGATCAGGGTTGCCGTCCTCAGGGCCGCGGACACCGTTGGGATCATGGACGAGGACCGAAGAGCCATCTTGCTCGAGGCCGAGCGCCTCGCTGTGCACGCCGTTACTGACTTTCCCCGAGACAAGTATGCGTACCGCTCCTATCTCGACGTGGGAGCGTCCTACGCGCGGCTCACGGGCGACAGCTTCATCTTGGAGGCCGCGTTCAGGCGCGCATCCGAGGCATTTGATGACGTGCTGGATCCTGTTTTTGGCGACATCCTTAAGGAGGCGACCGCGGAGCTCCGCAAGTACGGGCTGTGACTGATCTCCCGGCGATCGAAATTGCGGGCTCCCGGACCATGGATTGCACGTCAGCCGCGTGCGAGGAATCAGCGACGACACGTAGTTGATCTCAGTCGGAGCTCTACGGGCGTTGAGTACCCCCCCTCGGATTCGAACCGAGAACCTGCGGATTAAGAGTCCGTTGCTCTGCCATTGAGCTAGAGGGGCTTGCTGCAATCGTAGGAGGGTGACCGAGGGGATTCGAACCCCCGACATCCAGGACCACAACCTGGCGCTCTAACCAACTGAGCTACGGCCACCAAGGGTCGTCCAGCATGGCACAGCGTCCCCGCGGGACCGGCCGGATACGCGAGGCTGAGGCCCATGCTTGTCGTGGTGATCCTCGCCGTGCTCGTCGTCGCCGTCGCGGTCGTGGGCGTCGTGGCGTTCAATCGGCTGATCCGGTTCCGCAACCTGGTAGCCGACGGTTGGGCCGGGATCGACGTGCAACTCACGCGACGGGCGGATCTCGTGCCGAACCTCGTCGAGGTGGTCAAGGGGTACCAAGTCCACGAGGAGCAGACCCTCGAGCACGTGATCGAGGCGCGCAGCCGGGCCCAGCATGCGTCAGGGCCCGAAGCGCTCGGCAAGGCGGACGAGCAACTTCAGAGGTCGGTCGGCTCGCTCCTGGCGGTGGCCGAGGCGTATCCGGACCTCAAGGCCAACACGAACTTCCTCGACCTGCAACACGAGCTGGCGACCCTCGAAGAGGATCTGGCCTTCGCTCGGCAGTACTACAACGCCGTCGTGCGCAAGTACAACACGCTCCAGCAAACCTTCCCGGTGGTGCTCCTCGCCCGCCCGATGGGGTTCCGCACGTCGGAGTACTTCCAGGCCGACGCGGACAGCCGAGACGCGCCCGATGTCGCTGCGTAGGCCGCTCACCATCATCGGTGTGGTCCTCGGCGCCGCGTTATTCGTCCTCGCGCCCGCTCGTCCGGCGGCGGCCTTCGGCGAGGCGATCGACCACTACGACGTCGTGATCGATGTTGGCCGCGACTCGAGGCTGCACATCGTCGAGACGATCGACTACGACACCGGCGGCGTGCAGAAGCACGGGATCTACCGCTACATCCCGGTGCGCTTCTCCTACGACGATCGCTACGACCGCGTCTATCCGATCAGCAACATCCACGTGACGGGATCGCCGGGTACGCCGACCAAGACGAAGATCAGCGACGACGCGACGAACAAGATCATCCGCATCGGCGACGAGAAAAAGCTCATCACCGGCAAGCACCGCTACACGATCAGCTACGACGTGCGGGGCGCACTCAACCACTTCCCCGACCACGACGAGCTCTACTGGAACGCGCTGGGCGATCGCTGGCCCTTCCCGTCCGGGATCGTGACGGTGACGGTGCGCTTCCCGGTGGCGACAACCAAGCTGGCGTGCTTCGCCGGGCCGACGCACAGCGTCCTTCCGTGCGGGAGCTTGGCGGGCGAGGGGACGACGGTGGCGACGTTCCGCGACCTCGAAGTGCTCCCGTTCGAGGCTCTCACCGTCGTCGCCGCGGTGCCGCCCAGCACGTTGACGGGTGTCGGTCCGGTGCTCGACGAGCGGTGGACGATCCAGCGGGCCTTCGCCGTCACACCGGGAACCGTTGCCGGGGCGTCGGGCATCGGGCTGATCGCGCTGTTGCTCGTCGGCTCGCTCCTGTGGCGGACGGGTCGCGACCGTCGCTCGGTGGCCGGCGGCGAAGAGGCGATCCCGATGTTCGCCAAGGAGGACGGCCCGGTTCAGTACCGACCGCCCGAAGGTTTGCGACCCGCGCAGGTCGGCGTTCTCATCGACGAGAGCGCCGATCCACTCGACGTCACCGCGACGATCGTCGATCTCGCCGTGCGCGGCTTCATCTCGATCGAGACGATTCCCGACAAGGGCCTGTTCTCGAAGGCGGACTGGCGGCTCACCGACCTCAAGAAGAACACCGACGAGCTCGAGCCCTACGAGAACCGTGTCCTCGAAGGGTTGTTCCGCGACGCCGACGGCGACGACGGCACGCAGCTGATGTCGGACCTCAAGAACCACTTCTATACGGACCTCAAGAAGGTCCAGGACATGCTCTACAACGACTGCGTGGGGCGCGGCTGGTTCCGCCGCCGGCCCGACCGCACCCGCGCCATGTGGTTCGGCCTCGGCCTGCTCGCGATGCTGCTCGGCATCGGGATCACGGCGTTGGTTGCGGCGAGCACCCACGCCGGCCTCGTCCCCGTCCCACTGGCGCTGGCCGGTTTTGTGATCGTCGTCGCCCACAACCGCATGCCGGCGCGCACCGGGAAGGGAACGTCGACCTTGCGTGACGTGGCCGGCTTCCGCGAGTTCGTCCGCACGGCCGAGACGGAGCGCATGAAGTTCGCCGAGGAGGAGGGCATCTTCGCCAAGTACCTCCCCTTCGCCATCGTGTTCGGTGCGACCAAACAGTGGGCCAAGCGGTTCGAAGGTCTCGGCGCCGACGCCCCGGCGATGCGCGGGATGGGCTGGTACGTCAGTCCATACCCCTTCAACCCGATGGGGTTCTCGGACTCGATGGACGACTTCACCGTCAGTACCGCGGGCGCGATCGTGTCGACCCCGCCGTCGGCGTCGGGCGGCAGCGGCTTCTCAGGTGGCGGCGGGTTCTCCGGCGGCGGCGGCGGTGGCGGCGGTGGCGGAAGTTGGTAAACCGCTAACCATCAACGCCGTGGGTGAAACGCGGCCCGGTTGTGGAACCCGCACGCCGCCCGGCCGTTCGACTGAATCGTCAGGCCACCGAAGGCGTAGGGCTCGATGTGGTCGACCTGGCAGTCCTCGGCCGGCGTGTCGCAGAAGTCGTGGAAGCACTCCTGGTCCCTCGCCAGGATGGCCCGGCGGGTGGCGCCCTCGAAGATGCGCCGGGTCACGCCCACGTCGATGACCCGAGACGGACCGTCAAAGACGATGCGCTCGATCCAGCCCTCCGACAGCCACGGCGCCAGCGATCCGGGTGTGACCATGTGCCCATTGGCCAGGTTGCACAGCGGCCCGGCGAAGGTCTCATAG
>DASRJI010000011.1:0-28652 GCA_035649535.1 Acidimicrobiales bacterium
CGGCAAGAGCCTCACGCTCAGCATCGGCGGTGTGCCCGGGGGCGGCGGCGTGCCCGGTGACGTCAGCTTCGGCGTCGACGGCGATGGCACGTTCATCGGCCGCTACACGTCGGCCACGGTGAACGACGGCCAGTGGCACCACCTCGTCGGCACATGGTCGGCGCCCTCAGGAACGGCCGTCGGCCCCGGGCAGTTCGCCATCTACATCGACGGCGTGCCGGTCTCGAGCACGGCCGTCACGATCGGGAGCGCGACGTCGCCGCTCACTGGTGCCGGTGGAACCCGCGTAGGTCAGTCCGAGGCGTGGGGCTCTGTCCTGAATGGCTCAGTGGACGATGTTGCCGTCTACCCAACGGCGCTGTCGGCCGCGCGCGTCGCGGCGCATTTCGCCAACAGCACGGCGGTTACCACCGGCCCGGTGACCACCTACGCGTATTACGGCGCGGCTGAGGCGCGCACCAATCCGTGCAACGGGTCGCAGTCGGCGAACCAGGCGGGCGCCCTCAAGACGACCACGGGTCCTGATCCCGACGGCATCGGGCCACAAGCCGCACGGGTCGAGGAGGTCGTGTACGACGCTATCGGCGGTGCGGTCGCGTCGCGGATCGGATCGGACGCCTGGACGTGCGTCACGTACGACGGACGCGGCCGAGTTGTGACGACCGCGATCCCGGCCTTCGGTGGCAGCTCCGCCCGGACGATCACACGTAGCTACGCGGTCGGCGGCAACCCGCTGGTCACCAGCATGTCGGATGCGACCGGGACAACCACGACGGCGGTCGACCTCGTGGGACGGGTGACGAGCTACGCCGACGAAGGCGGCATGGTCACGCGGACGGTGTACGACCAAGCGGGACGACCTACGGCGACGTACCGCACCCTGCCCGGACAGCCGGAGACGCAGCTGGCCGGGTTCGGCTACGCCAACGGCCGGCCCGACACCCAGACGGACTACTCATCAGCCAGCCCGCGCACCATCAGCTACGGCTACGACGCCGCCGGGCGACCGACCACGACGACGCGGCCCAACGGCCTCACGACCACGGCCGGCTTCGACGCGACCGGACGGCTCGCGTCAGTGTCGAACAAGGTCGGCGGCACGGAAGTCTCGCCATGGTCCTACACCCGGAATCCTTCGGGAACGATCGCGACCGAGACCGGCAACGGCCGGACGCGCGCCTTCACGTATGACGGCGCCGGCCGGTTGACGCGGACCGTCCAGGGCAGCACCACGCGCCAATATTCCTTCGACGCCGACGGCAACCGCTGCTCGACGACGGCGGCGTGTGACGGCAGCTACAGCTACGACGCGGCGGACAAGCTGCTGACGAGCCCGCAGGCCAGCAGTTACACCTACGACAGTCACGGCAATCTCACAAACGCGACGCGCCTCGTTTCGACCCTGCCACTGAACCAGTCGGTGCCGTTCGACGCGTCGATGCCGAACGCGGTGCGGACCATTCCCGTGACGGTTGGCTCGAACGGAACGCTCAACGCGTCGATGGACTGGGCGAATGCACCGATCAACCAAAACGTCGCTGCTGCGGCGGCGACAGTCAACGCCGCGAGTGCCAAGGACGCGGGCACGGTATTCGCGTACGGCGAGAGCGTGCTCGGGGCCAGCCTCGGCTGGAGCAAGGGCATCCACCGGCCGACGTCCACGACGGCCTGGACCGTCCCGGCCGGGAGCTACATCACCAAGTCCATTACCACCGATGCGACGGGCGACCTCAACGCGGTGCTCGACTATGGGCCGAGCTACCCGACAAAGACCGTGACCGGCACGCCGGCCAACCTGAACGGTGCGCCGTCGGACACGCCGATCACGCTGTCGTCGAACGGGCACGTCCATGCCGCCATCTCCTGGTCGAACGCGGCCGCGAACCTCGACATCAAGCTCCTCGACCAGAACGGGGCGACCGTCGCGCAGGCCACAAGCACCAATTCCTCGTCCGAGACATTGGACGTAGACATCACCGCGTTCCCGGCCTACCCGGTCGAGTGGCGGACGTACACGCTACGAGTGTTCGCTCCGCTCGTCGGCGCCAAGTACACGGGATCGGTGTCGTATCCCATCACGCCGAGTGTGACCTTCGAACTGACGAACGCGGGCCAGTTCGGCTCCGTGATCGCCACCGGCACACAGCACCCGAGCCTACGGAAGCTGACGATCAACGCCGCCGCGCTGCCGGCGGGTAGCTACGTCCTGCGCGCCATCAGCGACGCTTCGAGCGCGTCCACGCTCACCGAGACCCACTCGCAGGCGGACTACGCGAGCCTCAACATCTCCCTGCGCGATCCCGCCGGCAACACCGTCCTCAATTACGCGGCGGTCCACCCGGAGGGCTGGCTGTACTGGAAGACGACGAACACCGGCGGTCCCTACACCTGGGTCCTCACCAACAACTCACCAGACATCCCGGCGCCCTACACCTTCGGCACGTGGGCGACGACGTTGACCGACGAAACCAAGCCGAGTACAGCCGTACCACTGACGGGGTCCACGTCGTGGACGATCACCGCAGACGGTTCGGGCAAGGTGCTCTCGACGCTGACGTGGCAGAAGTACCTCGGCTCGTTCCCCAACCTCAAGTACGAGTTGCTCAACGGCGCCCAGGTGCTGGCCACCGCGACGGGCAACACGGGTGTGCTGCCGATCAACGGCGACGTCCCGTCGGCGGGGACCTACACCCTTCGGGTCACGCCGGTCACCACCGGTGGCGGCTCGTTCACGGCGCTGACCAGTGTTCCCAAGCAGCACACCGGCAGCGCGGCGTTGTCTCTTTCCGGCCCCGTCACGGCCCAGGCGACACCGGGCGCTCGCCCCCAGACGCTCTCCGTCGCCGTGACCCCGGGCAACTACAACCTTGTCGTGACCCCGACCGGGACGGGCGTGGCCACCATCACCGGTGGCTACCCCGGGCCGATCCCCACCGAGGCGATCAGCTACGACGGCCGCGACCTGGCCACGCGGATCGACGACGGGCAAACGGTCACCACCGACACCCTCGGCCCGAGTGGTCGCGTCATCCGCCACGTCGTGACCAACACCGTGGGTGGCGCGACGGTGGAGGACACGACCTACGGCTATGACAACGACGGCGACTCGCCCGCTGTGATGCGTCCCACTGCCGGCGGCGCAGTCACCACCTACGTCGCCGGCGGCGCCGGCGTGCTGCTCATCGACACCGGCGGGACGGCGACGTATCCCGTGCCCAACGGCCACGGCGACATCGTCGGTGTCGTCGACGCTGCGGGCACCTACACCGCCTACGCGGACGCCGACGAGTACGGCAATTCGCTCGGCGGCGCGCCAGCCGGGCGGCTCGGCTGGCTCGGCGAGAAGGAGCGGTTCTACACCGGCGGCCGCCTCGATGTCATGCGGATGGGTGTCCGGTTGTACGATCCTGGAGTCGGTCGATTCCTGCAGGTCGATCCAGTCGAGGGCGGCTGCTCGAACGACTACGCCTATGTGTTCGGGGACCCGATCAACGCGACTGATCTTTCCGGATCACGTTCCTCCAAGTGCAACCACTCGGTCCGCAAGCGGGGTGGGAAGCTGACGCTCTTCAACGGTCCGACGTGGCGAACTTACGGCCGCGTGGGCAGACCGGTCACCATCGAGAAGTATCACTTCTTTTGGTTCGGCGATGATCTAGTAACAACGAAGTACCAGGTTCGCATTCAGGAAACCACGTGGTCATGCGGCGGCCGGATCTATTACGCGAGACGTCGTGTGAGGATTGGCCGCGTGAGTCACTCTTGGAACATCGGACGCCCGAGCCCTTCCCCTGACATCAGTTACTCGTACTTTGAGCAAGAGGGTGACGTCGAAATCCGGTCAACGCCCGCTCCAAGCGGTCCCGCCTTCGTGTCGAGTCGCTACTGATGCGCTTGCGTCGGGCGTATGTTGCCTTCGCCGCCGTGGTCGGACTGGCAACGTCGCAGGCCTGCTCGCCGCGCCATACCGTCTCGTTCGAGCCTCGCCCGGCTGGCGAGTGGGAGCTCGTCGGCATGGGTCAGACTCCGGAAACGACATGGGAGTTGTATCGAACGACGGCCACGCGGGAGGGCAACTGTGTCGCATTCACACTCTCGCCGCCGCCGTCAGTTGAAGCAATTCTGCCGAACTACCGCGGTCGCGCCGCTGCGTGCGCGCCGAGCCCATCGCTTGCCCGCCGCGGTCATCATTTGGTCCAGCCCTACGACGGCAGTGTTGCCGAAGGCGAGCGGTTCTCCTACCTAGTCGGGGAAGTCGCACCCGGCGTGCGGGAACTCCGCGTCGAGACGCGGAGCAGGAGCTCTGCGGTCGCGACCGCTGGTGCGTTCTTCGTCGCGACGTGGCCGCGCGGGGAGGCTTCAACCTTGCGAGTGACCCAAGTCGACGGAAAGGACATTGTTTGCAAGGTGGTCGCGGATGGCGAATTCGTCGACATTGACTGTGATTGACACCCGAACTCGATGTGCATGCCTCGGTTGACTTTGTGGGTCGCCGATCCAAGAGCCGCTGACCGTACTCAGCACCCTCCGTGCAGATCGGGGACTCGAACACTCGTCACACACGGCACCGTGGGGCCAGGGTTGGCAGCGGCACAAACGGACGAACTCCGCGCGTTGGTTTGTGAGTTCGTGGGAGCACCGGCGCGGCTATCTCGGGATCGGTCCATGTGCAGAGCTCCGACCCCTCCGACAACCTCACCCATCAACCCTGGGGCTACCGAGCGATGATTTATCTACCGTTGATCGTCCTAGCGGCGGTACTCACTCGGGCATTCGGCAAGAGTCATCCGCGCGCCGCAACGACTGTTGGCATCGCGTCGTTGGGCGGGGCGGCGGTCTTAATCGGAGTCGCCGAGATGACGGGGAATCTTCTCCTGTTTTATCTCGGCGCCCTCGCTGCACCGTTCGGCGTCCTGGTGCTGCTCCTCCGAATCGTCGGAGCCTTTCGGCAACACGCTCGCCCCGGGCTCTACCAGCGCGACTGAATACGCTCCGTGCATGCTCTCGACCTTGGAGTCAAGCTCGCGGCGAGTCATAACCTCTGGATCTTGTGTTGAGAGGGGCTACTCGAGGTCTCGTGTGGCTCACCAACGCGATTGCGGCCGGGATTGCCGTACTCGCCTCAGGGTTCCACTTCTTCGCCGCGATTTACTGGGTGCGCTCATCGAGTGGAGCGACGGCATCGGTGGCCGCGAGCTTGGCCTCCGCCGTCATCATGGGATTGCTGGCGGTCCGCGCCGTTCGCAGCGGCCGATTCGGAAGGTCTGCGTGCATAGCCGGTGGGCTCGTGTCCCTCGCCGCAGCTCTGGTCTACGGCGTTTGAGCACGGTGATGGGCGGTTAGGGCCGCGTCCACGTGGGGGAGTGCGTCGGCCAGTTCTGGCGCGTACGCTTCGACGCGTGGTCGGGGTCGATCGCCTTGCACGCGTCGCGGTACTCGCGGAGGGCTTCGGTGGCGCGGGGGCCGGCCCAGTAGTCCTCTTCGTACGACCACTTGCCGTCACCCGCATACCCGAGCACGGTGATGCCGGGGAAGTCGATCGGGGGCTGTGACGGATCCGGGTGGTCGCGCCGGTTCTGCATGTAGACGACCACGCGGTCGCCCGAGACCATGTGCCACTCGTACGCGGTGTACAGCTCGGAGAACTGGTTCATGATCGGGCCGATCCAGGCCTTGATCTCGGCTCGCCCGTGCATGTTGCCGAGCACGTGCTCGACGTACTCGGCGTCCGCGGTGAAGAGATCGGACCACGCGTCCCAGTCCTCGCCGACCGCGCCCGTCCGCCAGTACGTGCGGAAGGCTTCCTCGACTTCGCCGAGCGGCGCGGCCATCAGAAGACTTCCTCCGCGAACCTCTCCATGGCGGCTCTCCTCTCGTCCCACGTCGATCCGCCGAACATCCACGGCGCGTTGAGTAGCGACGTCACGCCCGCGTCCTCGAGCCGGGCCACGACGTCGGGCGTCGGCATGGCGTAGACCGCCAGCGCCGCTTCGTAGTCGTCGCGGTCGAGGGTTCCGGCCGCCCGTCGCGCCTCGCGCAGTTTCTCGGCATACGCAACCGCCTCGTCGACTTGGTAGAGGTTGCCCATCCACCCGTCGAGGCGCGCGGCGCGCCGCAGCGCGATGTCGCTGTGGCCGCCGACCCAGATCGGTATCGGTTGGGGCGGCACCGGGCTGATGTGCAGGCGATCGAAGTCGACGTGATCGCCGTGGTACTCGACGACGTCGCCCGACCACAGCAGGCGCATGGCCTCGACCATCTCGTCCATTCGTTTACCGCGGCCCGCGAACTGCTGGCCCAGCAGATCGAACTCCTCGCGCATCCAGCCCGCGCCCATGCCGAGAGCAACCCGTCCACCCGACAGCACCGCGGCCGTCGACAGCGTCTTGGCGACGGACAACACGTTGCGGGCGGGAACGACGTACACGTTGGTCGTGAAGTGCAACCGTGTGGTCACGGTCGACAGCGCACCGATCAGTACCCACGGATCGGGCCACTCGGCGTCCTCGCGGAACATGGGCTTGCCGTCGGCGGTGTAGGGGTAGGGCGACTCGATCTTCTCGGGATGAACCACGTGGTCCGACACGGTCACGCCGTGAAAGCCCAGCTCTTCGCTGAGCCGCGCCATGGGGAGCAGTTGGTCGGTCTCGAGGAACGCGAGCGAATTCCAGAACTTCACGGCGCTATTTGACCGCGACCGGCTGGACCGGCGCGCCCAATCCGTTGGTGAACGGAAGCGGGGACGCGTCGAGCAGGAACTCGTAGACGCCGTCAGCTGCGCAGTCGGCGGCCAACGCCTCGAGGTCGAAGTTCTGTCCTTGCGTGAGGCCCATCTCCACCAGGTTGAGCATGTGGACCGGCAGGAGGCAGTCGTCGCGCTCGCAGGGAAACACCTCGAACGGCATGGTGTCGGTCGCGGCGGCCGCCACCTCGTGCTCGTAGAACCACTGCGACGTCGCCATCGTGAGGCCGGGGCTGGCGCCGCCGTACCCGCGCTTGTCGCCCGCCTTGAGCAGGGTCATGTGCCCGGTTCGCACCAGCACGACGTCGCCCGACTCAACCGCGACGCCGCAGGCGTCGAGGTCGGCCGGCGTGACCTGGTAGCCGGGCTCGAGGCGCTCCACACCTCTAGCGGCGGCGACGTCGAGCAGCACGCCGCGACTGACGAGCGTGTCGACGTTGTCGATCCCGCAACGGTGGGCGCCACCCTCGTCGATGCTGTCGAGTGGGAAGCCGTTCCACAGCCGCCCGTCGTAGGTGACGTGGGCCAGCGCGTCCCAGTGCGTCGCTGCTTGCAGACCCATCACGACCACGTCGTCGCTGAAGCACACCTCGCTCGGGTCGCCGGTGAACGCGGTCTTGAGCGCGACCATCGTCCGGAGGGGGTTGACGCGGCCGGGGATGGCGCCAAGTTGGGGGCCGTTGTTGTCGAGCGGGAGGCCGAGAGCGAACCGTTTGCCGTGGCGAACCGTGGCCGCCGCCCGCCGCACGACATCGTCGGTGATGAAGTTCAACGTGCCGCGCTGGTCGGCGTCGCCCCACCGGCCCCAGTTGTTGACCTTGCGCGCCAACTCGTGGAAATCGGGGGGCAGCGGCATGCGGCTGGACAGCGTACGGTGACGCCGATGGGTTCTGCTGACGTCAACGGGTTGACGATCCGTTACGAGGACACCGGCGGCGACGGTCCTGCGGTCATCTTCAGCCACGGCTTCTTGATGGATCACACGATGTTCGAGCCGCAGGTCGCCGCGCTGGCCCCCGATTTCCGGTGCGTCACATGGGACGAGCGCGGTTTCGGGGACACGCCGGCGACGGGGCCGTTCACGTACTGGGACTCGGCGGCCGACGCGCTCGGCCTGCTCGATCACCTCGGCGTCGAGTCGGCGGTGTTCGCGGGGATGTCGCAGGGCGGGTTCTTGAGTCTGCGCGCCGCTCTCACCTCGCCGGCGCGGGTGAAGGCGCTCGTGCTCATCGACACCCAGTCCGGCACCGAGCCGGCCGAGACCCTGCCGCTGTACCAAGGCATGCACGACGACTGGGTCACCAACGGCCCGTCGGATCCGCTGGCCGCCGGCATCGCATCGATCATCTTCGGCGGTGGCTACGACCCGGCGCCGTGGATCGCCAAATGGCAGGCGAGAGACAAGGCGCTGCTGTCCATGCCGTTCGACTGCCTCGTCGGGCGGGACGACATCACCGAGCGCCTGGGCGAGATCACCGCGCCGGCGATCATCTTTCATGGCGACGAGGACGCGGCGATATCGATGGACCGGGCCGAGGCGCTGGCTGCCGGCCTGGCCAACTGCGTGGACCTCGTGCGCGTCGCCGGCGCCGGTCACGCCAGCAACCTGTCGCATCCGGATGCGGTCAACGGACCGCTGCTCGAGTTCATGAGGAAGTACGCCTGATGGGTATCCGTGTCGTCGTTGACTACGACGTGTGCGAGAGCAACGCGCTGTGCATGGCCGCGGCGCCGGAAGTCTTCGAGGTTCGCGATGACGACTTCCTCTACGTGCTGAACGAGACGCCGGGCGAGGAGCTGCGGGCCAAGGTGGAGGAAGCCGTCCGCCGTTGTCCCAAGCAAGCCATAACCCTCGAAGAGACTTGACCCTTCTCGACGGCAAAGTTGTCGTCGTCACCGCGGCGGCGGGCAGCGGCATCGGCGGGGCCATTGCCCGCCGCGCCCAAGAGGAGGGCGCAACGGTTGTCGTCAGTGACCGGCACGAGCGACGGCTCAAGGAGACGGCGGCCGAACTCGGCGGTGCGCTCGCGGTGCCGTGCGACGTGAGCGTTGAAGCCGACGTGCAGCGCTTGATCGACGACGCGGTCGCCGCCCACGGTCGCATCGACGTCATGGTGAACAACGCCGGCCTCGGTGGCACGGCGGCGTTGGTCGACATGACCGATGACCAATGGGCTTCGGTGCTCGACGTCACGCTCACCGGCACGATGCGGTGCACGCGCGCCGCCATGCGGCACATGGTGCCCCGCTCGGCGGGGGTGATCGTCAACAACTCGTCGGTCCTGGGGTGGCGGGCCCAGGCCGGCCAGGCGCACTACGCGGCGGCCAAGGCCGGCGTGATGGCGCTTACGCGCTGCGCGGCGATCGAGGCGGCGCCCGCCGGTGTTCGCGTCAACGCCATCGCGCCGAGCTTGGCCATGCACGAGAACCTCGAGAAGGTGATGGACCGCGAAACGCTCGACGGGCTTGTGCAGCTCGAGGCGTTCAAGCGCAGCGCCACCTTGGACGAAGTGGCCAACGTCGTCATGTTCCTCGCGTCGGACCTGTCGTCGTACTTGACCGGCGAGATCATCTCGGTCAGCTCACAACACCCGTAACCGGAGCTTGCCGCCAAACCTCTCCAAAAGACGGAATCGGCATGCGCGAATGCTGACAAAGTGCGCGTCCGGCGAGTTTTGGAGAGGTCTGGTTGTGTGGTCCCGACCAGGCTCAGTCCTGCGCGGCGAGAAACGCGGGGCGCTCGCCGCCGCCGTGCACGACGAGGTTGGCCCCGCTGATGTACGCGGCGTCCGGCGACGCGAGGAACACGCACGCGGCGGCGATATCGGCGGGAACGCCGAGGCGACCGGCGGGGACCGTTGCCGCGACGCGCGCCTGTCCGTCGGGGCCGCCGTAGTGCATCTCGGCCAGTTCGGTGGCGATCATCCCGCCGCTCACGCAGTTCACGCGCACTTTGGGTGCCCATTCAACGGCCAACGACTGGGTGAGATTGACCAGGCCGGCCTTGGCCGCGCCGTAGGCCGCGGTGCCCGGCGATGGCCGTAGCGCGCTGACGCTCGTGATGTTGATGATGGAGCCGCCGCCGTCCTGCTGCTGCATCACGGTGTTGGCCCGCTGGGAGACGACGAGTGGCGCGGTGAGGTTCAGAGCGATGATCGCCGCCGAGAACCGGGGTGAGGCCGTGGCGGCGTCCGCCGGCGGCGAGCCACCAGCGTTGTTGATGAGCACGTCCAGCGCGCCGTGGCGCTCGACGACAGTGTTCACCAGGCGGTCGACATCCTCGGTCTCGCGCACGTCGGCGGCGATGAACTCGTGGGGCGTTTGCACCTCCGTACGACCGCACACGACGACCGCCGCGCCGGCGTTGGCAAACGCATCGGCGATCCCGCGACCGATGCCCTTCGTCCCGCCGGTCACCAGCACGACTGCGTTGGGCACGGCTTCGCACGCTAGTTGACGGGGTGTCAGAATCAGCCGCCATGCCGATCCGCCACAGCCGCGACGACGCCGGCATCGCCGATGTCGTCATGGACTACCCGCCGGTCAACGCGTTGCCCGTGCAGGGGTGGCTCGACCTGGCCGACACCATCACCGAGCTCGGTCGCGACCCGCTGACTCGTGTCGTGATCCTCTCGGCCGAAGGCCGCGGCTACAACGCGGGCGTCGACATCAAGGAGCTTCAGAACGCGGGTCCCGAGGCGTTGATCGGCGTGAACCGCGGCTGCTTCGCCGCCTTCGCCGCCGTCTATGACTGCGAAGTGCCGGTCATCGCCGCCGTGCACGGCTTCTGCTTGGGCGGCGGCATCGGCCTCGTCGGCAACGCCGACATGATCGTCGCGAGTGACGACGCCACGTTCGGACTGCCCGAGGTCGATCGTGGCGCGCTCGGTGCGGCGACGCACCTGAGCCGGCTCGCCCCGCAGCACAAGGCGAGGGCGATGCTCTACACGAGCGCGACGGCGACGGCCGCCGAGTTGCACGCGTTCGGCTCGGTCCTCGAGGTCGTGCCGCGTGACCAGCTCCAGGCGACAGCGCGCGCGCTCGCCGAATCGATCGCGGCCAAGAGCCCGACGGTCATCCGCCGGGCCAAGGAGTCGCTCAATGGCATCGACCCGATCGACGTGAAGCGCAGCTACCGGTTCGAGCAAGGCTTCACGTTCGAGCTGAACCTGGGCGGCGTCGCCGACGAAGCGCGCCAGGCGTTCGTCGACAAGCGCGACGCCCAGTTCGACCAGTGACGGACAAGCGCCTGACCGCCGACGACGTGGTCGCCGAGCTGGCGGACGGCATGACGATCGGCATCGGCGGCTGGGCGTCGCGGCGCAAGCCGATGGCGTTGGTGAAGGCGATCCTGCGATCCAATCTCAAGGACCTGACGATCGTGAGCTACGGCGGGCCTGACGTTGGGATGCTGTGCGCGTCGGGCCAGGCCAAGAAGGTGGTCTACGGGTTCGTGTCGATGGACACCGTCCCCCTCGAGCCACACTTTCGCATCGCCCGGCAAACCGGCGCGATCGAGGCCGTGGAGCTCGACGAGGGAATCCTGCAGTGGGGGTTGTACGCGGCGGCGCTGCGGTTGCCGTTTCTGCCCACGCGTGCGGGACTGCACTCCGATGTGATGCGGATCAACCCGCAGCTGCGCACCGTGGTGTCGCCCTACGACGACGCCGAGGAACTGGTTGCCGTGCCCGCCATCCACCTGGACGCCGCCCTCGTGCACCTGAATCGGGCCGACGAGCGGGGCAACACGCAATTCCTCGGGCCCGACCTCTACTTCGACGATCTCTTCTGCATGGCGGCGGCGCGCCGGTTCGTCTCGTGCGAGCGGGTCGTCGCCGCCCGGGACTTCGCGTCCGAGGGCTCGATCCACACGCTGCGCGTGCACCGGGGCATGGTCGACGGCGTGGTTGAGGCGCCGGGCGGCGCCCGGTTCACGTCGTGCGTCCCGGACTACGACCGCGACGAAGTGGTTCAATCGGCGTACGCGGCGACCGCCGGCGACCCGGACGCCTACGGACAGTTCATGGAGCGGTATCTCGGTGAGTGACGTGACGCGCAACGAGATTTGTGTGACCGCCTGTGCTGACGCGTTCCGCGGCGACGGCGAGATCATGGCCAGCGCGATGGGCGTGGTCCCGATGCTCGGCGCCCGTTTGGCTCGGGCGACGTTCGCGCCGGACCTGCTCGTTAGCGACGGCGAGGCGACGTTCGTCGACGGCGACGGCACGGCCGAGGGCTGGATCCCATTCCGGTCGGTGTTCGACACGCTGTGGTCGGGACGCCGTCACGTGATAATGGGCGCCACCCAAGTCGATCGATTCGGCAATCAGAACATCGCGTGCATCGGCGACTGGGCGCGACCGAAGGCGCAGCTGCTCGGCGTGCGCGGGGCGCCGGGCAACACGATCAACCACACGACGAGCTACTGGGTGCCCAATCACGGCACGCGCGTGTTCGTTCCCGCTGTCGACTTCGTGTCGGGCATCGGCTGGGATCGCGGCGCGGTCGAGATTCGCGTCGTCGTCAGCAACCTGGGCGTGTTCGACTTCGATACGCCCGACCATTCGATGCGGCTGCGTTCGCACCACCCCGGCGTCTCGGTAGCCGAAATCGTCGACGCCACCGGCTTTGAGCTCGCGGTTGGCGACGCGGTCGAGACCCGCGCGCCGACGGACGAGGAGCTGCGACTCATACGCGACGTGCTCGATCCCACCGGCACACGCGACGCGGCGTGATCGAAACCGCGTTCACCAAGCTCGTCGGCATCCGTCACCCGATCGTCCAGACCGGCATGGGCTGGGTGGCCGGCGCCCGCCTCGCCAGCGCGACGAGTGCGGCGGGTGGCCTGGGCATCCTGGCCGCGGCGACGATGACGCTCGACGAGCTGCGCGCCGCGATCTCCGAGGTCAAGGGCCGCACCGATGCGCCGTTCGGCGTCAACCTGCGGACCGACCAGGATGACGTCGGCGATCGCGTGCAACTACTGATCGACGGTGGCGTACGTCTCGCCAGCTTCGCCACCGCCCCTCGCGAGGATCTCGTCAAGCGACTACGTGACGCCGGTGTGGTCACCATGCCGACGGTCGGTGCGGTGCGTCATGCCGAGAAGGTTGCGGGATGGGGCGTCGACGCGGTCATCGCCCAAGGTCACGAGGGCGGCGGGCATACCGGGCCGGTCGCCACGACGCTGCTGCTGCCGGCGGTCACCGCCGCCGTCGACATTCCCGTGCTGGGCGCCGGCGGTTTCTACGACGGGCGCGGTCTGGTTGCCGCTCTCGCGTACGGCGCGGCGGGCATCGCCATGGGGACGCGGTTCCTGCTCACGCGCGAGTCGACGGTGCCCGACGCGGTAAAGCAGGTGTACCTCGACACACCGGTCACCGGCACGGTCGTCACGACCGCGATCGACGGTGTTCCGCAACGCGTCATCAAGACCGCGGCGATCGATCGGCTGGGGCGGCTGCCGCGGGCCGCCGCCAACGCGCTGCGATTCCGCCGGTTGACCGGCGCGTCGCTGCGCGGGCTCCTACGAGAGGGTCGAGCCATGCGCGAGAGCGGCGATCGCACGTGGGCCCAGGTGGTGATGGCGGCCAACGCGCCGATGCTGACGCGCCAAGCAATGGTCGACGGCCGGCTCGACGCCGGCATCCTCCCCACGGGACAGGCGGTAGGCGTCATCGACGCCCTGCCGAGCGTCGCCGCCGTCATCGAGTCGGTCATGAGCGAGGCCGACGCCACGCTGGCTCGGCTGCGCGCCATCTAACGTTCACCCATGCGCAAATGGGGGCTGGGATGTTGTGTCGCGTTGGTGCTGACTGCGGTCGGCCTGCCGGCACCTGCGCAGGCCGCGCTCAACACGCCGATCACACCGAACCCGGCGCGGCCGTTCACCGTCTACGCGCACCGTGGCGGCGCCGGGTTGGCGCCCGAGAACACGATGGGTGCGTTCCGGCAGGCGCAGACGTTGTGGGGCGCCCGCGGCGTGTGGCTGGAGATGGACACGCAGCTGACGGCCGATCGTGAGCTGGTCGTGATGCACGACGACTCGGTCGACCGCACGACAACGTGTACTGGCACGGTTATCTCGCACACGCTCGCGAGCCTGGCCGGCTGCGACGCGAGCAAGAGCTTCCCGGGGTGGAGCGGCGGGTTCGAGTCGATTCCGACAATGCGCCAGGTGCTCACCGAGGGCAAGGCCGCCGGCTGGCGGATCATGGTCGAGATCAAGGACATTCCCCTCGAGGCCAACTTCGACGGCGGCGGCAAGAAGGTCGCCAACGTCCTTATCCCGTTGATCCGCGAGATCGGGTTCCCGTCGGACCGCATTCTGATCCAGTCGTTCTGGCCCTTCGCCCTCGACCAGGTGAAGAAGCTGGCGCCCGACATCGGCACCGTGTTCCTGACGTCGTCGTCGTTGCCCGGCGGCCCGGCCGGCGTCGGTATTCTGGCGACGCTCAACTTCGTGTTCTCGTTCCTGCGCGGCTACACGGTGTCGTCGCCGGCGATGGACACGATCGACCTCAGCCTGACCACGGTCGCCGTCGCCCACCTGCTCGGGCGCAAGGTCGTGCCCTACACGCCGGACACACCGCTCGACATCAGCCGGGCGTTCCGCATCGGCACCGACGGCGTCATCACCAACCGACCCGACGTCGCCTACACCGTGCATCCGTAACGTGTCGGTGCGAGAGCAACGGTTTCCGCAACCTGACACCGACACGGGGGTTTGAGCATGTTGTTCGTTCACGAGGTTCATCGCGTTCGGGGCCGGCAGGAAGAGGCGTTCGAGGCCGCCTACCGGGACGAGTTGATGCCGGCGCTGGCCAAGGAGGACGACGCCCGTCTGCTCTGGTACTGCAATCACGCGCACGGAAGCGGGCCCGCCTACAACGTCGTCACGATCACCGCGGTGCGCGACGGCGCGGCGTGGGAGCGGCTGGCTGACCGCATGCAGCGCGGCGACCTGCGACCCTTACTGCGTCAGATCGACGAGATGCGGCACGGCGCCACCGCCAAGCTGGTTCGACCGGTCGAGTGGTCGCCGTTGCAGGAGGTCGACTTCGCCGACGTACCGGTCACCGCCGAGGAGCACGGGCTCACCATCTACATGGAGGACACCGGCTGGCCGCAGGCCGCGCTCGACGATTACGTCGGGTTCTGGGGTGAGACGTACTACCCGATGCTTACGTCGCGCCCGCCGGCCGAGCGGCTGCTCGACATCGAGGTTGTGTTCGAGCCCGCCTTCGGCGCCGGCCGCCGCAAGGAGGCGATCCTCATGCAGAAGGTCGTCGATCCGGCGCGGTTGCACTTTCTGCTCACGACCGAGACGGCCCCCGCCTACAAGGCGCCGGGCACGTTCATGCACGAGGCGCTGAACTACCGCGACGAGTGGGAGAGCAAGCTGCTCCGGACCTCGTCGTGGTCACCGCGCTGGTGACGTGATCGGGGCGCCCTCCGCACGCGGAAAAACCCTATAAACAAAGGGAATTTTCTCGATTTTGGGTGGCATCGAGGGATCGAACAGGTGTACGATTTTGGCATGGTCTTCGAGGATCTCACCACGGTGGTGGAGCGTCTCGAAGTGCCACCCACGTGCGAGGCGATCGCCGAGTTGCTCGCGATGCTGAGCCGCCTCGAGGCCAAGCTCGCCGCCGCCGTCGATGAGGTCAACCACAGCGGCGAATGGGAGATCGAAGGCGCCACGTCGATGACCTCGTGGCTGCGCTGGGCCGGGACGATGACCGGCGGTGCCGCCAAGGCGATGGTGACCGTCGCCGAGCGCGTCGCCCAGCTGCCGGTGACCGCCGCGGCGTGGGAGTCCGGTGAGCTGTCGAGCGGTCAGGTCCGGGTCATCCCGCCCAGGTCGAGGGCCGGCGCCTCGAGCTGTTCGCCGAACACGAAGGCGACCTCGTGCCCACGCTCGTCCCGTTGACGGCGGCCCAGACGATCAACGTCATGGCGCACTGGCGGGCCCATGCCGACGCGCTCATCGACGGCCCCGAGCCCGCCGACGACGTGCGGGTCCTCACGGTGTCGCGCACGGCGGAGGACCGCCGCGTTCTCAGCGGCTCCTTCGACGCCATCGGCGGCGAGGTCATCGACGCGGCCCTGCGCCTGGCCACCGCCGCTGACGCCGACACCGAGACGCGCACCGCGACCCAGCGCCGGGCCGATGCCCTCGTCGACATCTGCCGGCACTTCTTGGACAACCAGACCACCAAGGCCGGCGGGCGCCACCGCCCGCATCTCAATCTGGTGGTCGATCTCGACGAGGTCGAGACCGGCGGCACGTTCATCTCCGGCTCAGTGGCCCCGGGCGCGCTGATCGAGTCGCTGTTGTGCGATTGCAACCTGCACCGCGTGTTGGCCAAGGGCCGCTCGTCGATCCTCGACTACGGCCGCTCGGCGCGCACCGCGCCACCCGATCTGTTCAACGCCATCGCCCTGCGCGACGGCCACTGCCGCGAGCCGGGTTGCGATCGCCCGCCGAGCTGGTGCGACGCCCATCACGTCGATGTGTGGGAGGAGGGTGGCGTGACCAGCCTGGCCAACTCGGTGTTGCGCTGCACCCGTCACCACCACCAATGGCACAAACGCCGAAAGCTCGGTTGGACCGAGCGGCTCGAAGACGACGCCACCTTGGTGATCACCGATCCTTCGGGCCGCACCCACATCAGCTACGCCGACGGACCCCTCGCGCAACGCCAACTCTGGGTGTCCTGACGCGGCGCCGCGAGCGCGACGTCGTAGCTCATCGACCGAGCCCGATTGGGTTGGGCACCGGTATCTCGCCGCCGCCCATGATTCGCGCCGCGATGGGCGCGGCCAGCTCGATCAGACGGCCGAGGCCGTCGTCACCCAGCGACTGAAGCGGCGGCCACGCGAGCGCGTCGGTGCGCGCTTCGACCGCGGCGCGCAACTCGAGCTCGCGACCGGCGACGGTCGCCGCCGCCGCGTCCCATTCGTCGTCGGTCCAGCCGCGACTGGCCTGGAGCAGCTGGCGCGTAGACGCGCCGCTCGCGGCGGCGATGACGTGCGCGGCACACCCGCTCACGCCCTCGGAGACCAAGGCGGCGACATGGCCGTCGCCCCGGTGCTCGCGCAGGACGGTCGCCGCGTGCCACAGGACGAGGTGCGGCGCGTCCGGCCAATCAAGGGCGGCGTGGGCTGCTGACAGCGGGCGACCGTCGTGGTCGGCGGCCTCGGCCGCACGCCGAGCCAGGCCGGCCAACTCGGTGACGTCGATGTCGCCCACCAAACGGCGCCACATGGCGTCGGCGCCGACGTAGCGAGCGGCGAGGATGGCGTCCGGCGGCGCCAGCGACCACGCGTCGGGGATAGCCCGCTCGACCATCGACGGCCGGAAGTTGAAGAACGTCGCGGTCACGACCGGTGCGGGCACCGTGCCCATCGGGGCGGCGCGGGACGCGAAGTAACCCATCCAGAAGCCCTTCATCCCGACGGCGTCGAGCGCGGCGCGCGCTTCGTCGGCGAAGTAGATGGGAGCGTGGATCGCCTCGAGCAGCGACCACACTGTGCGAGCGGGTGATACTGACGCGGTGTCGGGTCCCAACATCGTGCTGATTCTCGCCGACGACATGGGCTACGGCGACTTTGGCTGCTTCAACGACGGCGCCTCACAAACGCCGACGCTTGATCATCTCGTCGACGACAGTGTGTGTCTCACCCAGCACTACTCGGCGTCGCCGGTGTGCGCGCCGGCCCGAGCCTCGCTGCTCACCGGCCGCTACCCGCAGCGCACTGGCGCGATCGACACCCTCGAGCACCGCGGGCTTGATCGCATCGCGCTGGGTGAGCAGACGCTCGGCGACGTACTCCAACGCGCCGGGTATGTGACCGCCCTGGTGGGCAAGTGGCACAACGGCGCGTTCGATGGTCGCTTCCATCCGAACCGGCGCGGCTTCGACGAGTTCGCCGGCTTCAGTGGCGGCTGGTCCGACTACTGGACCTGGCGCCTCGATCGCAACGGCCAGGTCAGTGAGAGCGACGGCCGCTACCTCACTGACGTGCTGACCGAGGAAGCGATCGCGTTCATACGCCGCCACCGCCGCGAGCCGTTCTTTCTGTTCCTCGCGTACAGCGCGCCGCACTATCCCTTCCAGGCGCCCGACGAGGACATCACGCCGTTCCGGGAGACCGGCCGATTCACGTCGGGCGTGAGCGCGATCTACGGGATGCTCCGGGCCATGGACCGGGGGATCGCAGCCGTACTCGACGAGGTCGACGACGACACGCTTGTCATGTTTTCGAGCGACAACGGCCCGCAGTTCTCGGGCGAGGGCGACTACAGCACGACGCGCTTCAACTGCGGCTACCGCGGCGCCAAGGGGTCGGTCTATGAGGGCGGCGTCCGACTGCCGATGGTGGTGCGGTGGCCCAACGGGATCGACCGGCGCGACTCGGTTGACGCGCTCGTGCACTTCACGGACTGGCTACCAACCCTGGCCGCGGCCGCCGGTGCGGTTGTTCCCGAGGTGGTGCTCGACGGCGTCAACGTACTGCCACTGTTGCAGGGTGAGGCGGCGCAGGTCCCCGACGTGCGGTTCTGGCAATGGAATCGGTACCAACCCGTCGCCCACAGCAACGCGGCGATGCGCGACGGCCGCTGGAAGCTGGTGCGCCCGGCCATCGCCACGACGATGCACGTGACGCCGGCCGACCTGGCGATCGACATCGACAGCAAGAATCGGCCCGAGGCCTACGCCGACATCCTGCGCGCGTCCGAGCCACCGGGCGACATCGGCCCGTCGCTGCCGGCCCAGCTGTTCGACATCGATGCCGACCCCGGCGAGGCCCACGACCTGGCCGCGGTCGAGCCAGCGCGCGTCGCCCGCATGGACGCCGAGCTCTCGACGTGGTTCGCGGCCGTCGAGGCCGACCGCGTCAGGATCGCCGACTCGTAGTTGCCCGCTTGGTGCGGGCGGGCGCCTCGACCGACGGCGCGACCATGGCGGCCAGCTTCTGGACGGCGGCTTCGAGTTCATCGATGCGGTCGGTGTCGGTTCGCATCTGCTCGCCGACGATGAGCGCGCCGCCGATCGCCGACAACAACACGAGGACCATGCCCGCCGACGCCAGGTAGGGGATCTGGCGGTTCACGTCGGTCTCGAGACTCAGCTTGAGGTAGCCGATGAGACCGGCGAGGGCGGCGATCGCCAGGCAGACGGATCCGGCGAGCAGCCGGGCGCGGCGTCGGGCATTCATGGGTGAGCCTCCTGGGATGAGCTGTGAGCGAATGAGGGTGGCGAGCAGAGTGAGGGCGAGGGCGACGGCGAGCACGCCGGCGAAGCCGATGCCGTACGCGCCGCTTACCGACGCGGCGCGGAGCGCACCGACTTTGGTTAGCGCCGGACGAGTTCGTAGGGGCGCGGTCCGGGCCGCGGTGGTTGGTGTGTCGATCAGCGGCTCGGTCACGTCGGCCACCACGGTGGTAACCGTTGGCAACTCCGTCGTGTCGGGCGGGGCTTCGGTGGTGTCGGTGCTGATGGTGTCCGGCGGCGCGGTCGACGCGGGCGGCGGTGGCGGCGGGATGGTCGTCGTCAGCGACGGGATGGTGACCGGCGGGACTTGGGCCGCCGATCGGGCGGCGACGATCAGCGACGAGGCGGCGGCCAGGCCGACCATCGTGCCCACGAGCCGCTGCCTCATCGGCCCGCTTTGCCGAGGTAGGCCTCGCGGAGCCGACCTTGCATCGAGCGCACCGCAGCGCCTTCGGCCACGTCGATGACCTGGCCGCGCTCGAGGACGTAGGCGCGGTGGGCCAGGTCGAGGGCCAGCACGTTCTGCTCGACGATCAGCACGGTGACGCCGGCCTCGCGGTTGGCCTGGCCGATGAGGTCGAACGCGGTCTCGGTCATGACCGGCGACAGGCCGAGCGACGCTTCGTCGACGAGCAGCAACCGAGGATCGCTCATCAGGGCGCGGGCGATGGCGAGCATCTGCTGCTGGCCGCCGGACAACGTGCCCGCCTTCTGCTCGCGCCGTTCGGCGAGGATCGGGAACACCGAATAGGCCCGCTCGAACGCGGCGTTCACGCGCGCCCGATCGTCGACGACGTAGGCGCCCAGCTCGAGGTTCTGGGCGACGGTGAGGTCGCGCAACATGCCGCGGCCCTCCGGTACGAGCACGACGCCGCGCCGGACCAGCGCCTCGGGCGGGAGCCCGGTGATGTCGTCGCCGTCGAGGCGAACACTTCCGCCGAGCACCTTGAGCTGGCCGGTGATCGTCTTCAGCGTCGTGGTCTTGCCGGCGCCATTGGAGCCCATCAAGGCGACGACCTCGCCGGCGGGGACGTCGAAGGTCACGTCGAACAACACTCGTAACGCGCCGTAGCCGGAGCTGAGGCCTTCGACGTGAAGCAAGGGCGCAGCCGCCGTCACGGCTTTCCGCCCCCCGACGCCGCCGCCGCCCGGCCGAGGAACGACTCGACGACCTTCGGATCGGCGGTGACTTTGGCCGGCGTTCCCTCGGAAATGAGGACGCCCGACTCGAGGCAGTAGCAGTAGTCGCACACGCGAGCGATCAACGGAACGTGGTGCTCGATGACGACAAGGGTCAGGCCCAACTCGTCGCGCAGCGCGAGGAAGCGGTCGCCCAACGCATGGGCCTCCTCGGGCCCGAGCCCAGCGGTGGCCTCGTCGAGGAGCAGCAGGTCGGGCCCGGCGGCGACCGCGGCGGCGATCTCGACGATTCGCATCGTGCCGTACGGCAGGTCGCCCAATCGCTCACCGGCCAGGTGGTCGAGGCCGAACAACTCGAGGGCGACGGCGGCCCGGCGGCGCAGATCCGCCTCGGCCCGCACCGTTGAACCGAGCGCGAGGAGACCCGCCGCGCTCGGGTACTTGGCCAACCAGGTCTGCGAGAGGAGGAGGTTCTCGGTCACCGTCTCGGCGCGGACCAAGCCCATGTCCTGGAACGTCCGGGCCAGTCCGTACGACGTCCGCCGAGCCGGTGAGTTCGCGAGAAGTTCGATGCCGCGGTAGCGGATGCTGCCCGTCGTCGGCGCGAAGCCGGACGCCGCATTGAAGAACGTCGACTTGCCCGCCCCGTTGGCGCCGATCAGCCCGACGATCTCGCCCCGCCGGACTTCGAGGGAGACATCAGAGAGCGCGTTGACGCCGCCGTAGCGCACCGTGACGTTCTTGGCTTCGAGCAGGGCGCGCACGGGCATCGTGAGCGACAAGCCGCGCGGGACGTCGCGCAGGTGCGCGGCGGCGTCGGACGCGGCGCCTAGGTCGACGAGCCGCGGCCGCGGTGACGGCGGGTCCTGACCGCGCCGCCGGAGTCGTTCGAGGCGATCTTGCAACACGCCGCCGATCCCGGCGGGCTGAAGGACGATGGCGACGACGAGGAGCAGGGCCGATAGCAGCGGCGCGTAGGTCCCGAGTTCGAGTTTGACGTGGGTGAACGGCACGCCGACTGACTCGAAGATCTGGGGGACGCCGTCGATGAAGAACGCGGCGGCGATGATCCCGGCACCCGATCCGGTGCCGCCGACGATCACGATCGCCACCAGCAGGAGCGACCGCATCAGCACGAACGGGTCGAGGCTCGTGAGCGTTCCCGGCGCGTTCTTGAACGCCAGCAGCGCGCCGCCCAGACCAACCAGCGCGCCGGAGATCGTGTAGGCGAGCAGCTTGGTCGCGCCGGGCTCGACGCCGAACGCGTTGGCCCGGCCCTCGACGTCGCGCACGGCAAGAAGGGCGCGACCGGCGCGAGTCACGCCCAGCCGCCAGCGAACGATGAGGGTCAGCGCCAGCAATGCGCAGGCGAAGAAGTACAGCGCAGTGTCGCTGCCCATGAAGCCCGGTCGGTCGAGCGACTGGCTCGCTGCGGTGATCGTCTGGTTCTTGAACGCATACTGCTCGGTTGCGTATTGCAGGGCCAGCGTGACGATCGCGATCTGAAGCCCGCGGATCCGAAGCGACGGCAGACCGGCGATGGTCGCGGCGAGGGCGGCGGCGGCGACGCCGCCGAGGATGGCGACCGGCCAGGGTGCACCGCGGCCGCCGACGTTGACCGTCGTGAATGCACCGATGCCGAGGAAGGCGGCGTGAGCCAGCGACAGTTGCCCGGTGCGGCCGACGAGGACGTCGAGCGACAGCGCCGCGATCGCCGTCGCGATCACGCCGGCGAAGATCGACAGCTGCACGCCCTCGACGCCGGGCAGCAGAGGCGCGATGACGACAACGGCGACGCCGACGAGGCCGGCGATCCGCTGCGGCGTCAGGTCAAGCCGCGGCAGTTTCACCGAGCAACCCTCGAGGCCGGACGAGGAGAACGAGCAGCACAGCGGCGAACACGGCGACTGACCGCGCCTCGGCCGACACGTAGGCGCCGACCAATGACTCGAGCACGCCGACGATGAGACTGCCGGCGATGGCGCCCCACACCGAGTCGAGGCCGCCGATCACCGCGCCCGACAGCGCGCGGAGCGCGTACGTCGTTTGACCGAACGGGGTGAGACCGCCGAACGCCGGTGCGAGCAGCGCGGCGGCGATGCCCGAGAGGGCGCCGCCGACCACCCATGCGAAGCGGTACACCTGATTGACGGGCACGCCGAGCACGCGAGCGACCGTCGGGTCGCCGGCGGTGGCGAGGACGGCGAGGCCGAACTTGGAGCGCTTGAAGAAGACGTAGAGCGCGCCGGCTACACCGGCGGCCACGAACAGGGCGACGACGCGGGGCGCGACCAGCGTTGCGCCGAACAGGACGATCTTCCAGTTGCCGACCGGCGACGTGGCGTACTGCGTGGCCGTCCCGAAGACCTGTAGTTCGAGCAAGGCGAGGAACAGGGCGATCCCGAGCGTGGCGATGAGCGCGTCGAGCGGCGGACGCCGCACGAGCGGTCGCATCACGAACCGCTCGGCGATCAAGGCGATGCCGGCTGCGATCAGCACCGCGACCACGAGCGTCATGAACGCCGGGATGTGCCAGCCGACCACGGGTATGCCGCGCGCCGCCCACCGCAGCGCGACGAAGAACCCGAACGCGCCGATCTCACCCTGGGCGATCGACAGCGCGCGCGTGCACTTGAAGATGAGCACCACGCCCACCGCCATCAGCGCGTAGGCCGCGCCGCTCGAGATGCCGACGATCAGGTCGCCCATATCGCGCCCCGGCCTGTTCCTAGAACGACGCGGTGAAGTCGCGATCGAGCGCCCACTGGCCGCCCTGTTCCTTCAGCACGGCGACGACGTTGGCGCCCTCGCGAACGTTGGGCCCGAAGCTGAGCGGCGCCCAGATGTCGGGCTTGAACTTGAGCGACTGCATGGCGATACGGAAGCCGTTCTGACCGAGCTGTTTGCCGGCGCCTCGGAGGCCGGCGCCGACGATCGTCCCCACGCCCCAACCGACGATCCCGAGGTCGTCAGGCGCTTGCCCGGTCTGCGCTCGGTACGCCTGCTTGTAGGTGTTGGTGCGCGGATCGGAGAGCGGCAGCCACGGGCTGAACGCCCGGGCCCCGCGCAGGGCGGTCGGTGCGACGGTGAAGACCAGGTCGAAGTTCCACGAGATCGAATTGGCGAACCACGTCGGGTGGTAGCCGGCGGCCTGCGCTTGGTTGACGAGTTTGGCGGCCGGCGTCGGCGCCATGTAGAGCCAGGCCGCGCCCGCGCCCGACTTCGACAAACCGAGGGCTTCCTGCGAGAAGTCGTTCTCCTGGCCGTCGATGCTCTTCGAGTACGAGACCGTGCCCCCGAGTTTCCCCATCTCCTTGGTGAAGGCGTCGCGCCCGGGCGCCAATGCCGGCGTGCCCTCGTAGACGATCGCCGCCTTCTTCACGCCGAGCACCTTTACGAAGTAGTCGGCGATCAGTGCGCCCTGCACCCCGTGGTCGATGGTGACGCCGAAGGTCCAGGTCTGGCTCTGCTTGAGGTTGGCCGGCGTCTGGATCTCGATGTTCGGCACCTTGCGGGCGTCGAGGTATTCGCCGATCGCCTGCTGGTTCTCGAGGCGGTCGAGGACGACGACCGCAAACACCTTGTCTTGCTCGACCAGTGCTTTGGCCTGGTCCTTGCCCACCTGCGCGCTCGACTTGGTGTCCTTGATGACGACTTGGATCTGGCGGCCGTTGATGCCGCCCTTCTGGTTGATGTAGTTCCAGTAGACGTTGGCGCCCTTGTCGAAGTTCGACGGGACCGGCGCGGCGCCGGTGAGGGGCAGCAGGTAGCCGATCTTGATCGTCGTCGCGGTGACGCCGGTGGTCGGGCCGATGTCGGCCCCACCCGCGGCCGTCGACTTGGTTAGCCCGCCGGCCAGCGTTGTCACCGCGCCGGCGAGTGTGGTCTCGGTGGTGGCCTCGCCCGCGGCGCCGGTGTCGGCGCCGGGAGTCGTGTCGCCGGTCTCGGTCGCGGCGACGCTCTCGCCCGACGAGTTGGCCGCCGTCCTCGGGAACCGGGCACCGCACCCCGCCGCCACGAGGGACATCGCAACGAGCGCGACCAGCGCCCGGATCCTCAACCTCATCCTGCACCCCCAGCCATGTCGCGCAGCCTAGGACCGGCGCGGCCTACCCGAGGCGTTCGATGATCGTTGCGTTCGCCATGCCGCCGCCCTCGCACATGGTCTGGAGGCCGTAGCGGCCGCCCGTCCGTTCCAGCTCGTTCAGCAGCGTGGCCATCAACCGAGCGCCACTACACCCGGTGGGGTGGCCGAGGGCGATGGCGCCACCGTTGACGTTCACCCGATCCATGTCCGGGTGGTGCTCCTTCTCCCACGCCAGCACCACAGACGCGAACGCCTCGTTGATCTCGATCAAGTCCATCTGATCGAGCCCGAGTCCGGACTTCTCGATGATGCGCGTGGTCGCCGGGATCGGCGCGGTGAGCATGATCACCGGATCCGTCGC
Organism: Acidimicrobiales bacterium; assembly: GCA_035649535.1. Lineage (GTDB taxonomy): Bacteria > Actinomycetota > Acidimicrobiia > Acidimicrobiales > JACDEA01 > JACDEA01. Next base: position 24,612 of record DASRJI010000011.1, read on the forward strand.
CGCGACCGCGAACGACACGAAGCGCGCACGCGGGCGCAACCCGAGTTGGTTCGCCTTCTCCTCACTCATGACGAGCACCGCGGCGGCTCCGTCGGAGATCTGTGACGACGAGGCGGCGGTGATCGTGCCGCCCTCGATGAACGCGGGCGGGAGCGCGCCGAGCTTCTCGAGCGTCCCGCCGCGACGGACGCCCTCGTCGGTGGTGGCGTCGGGGAGGGCCACGATCTCGTTGTCGAAGCGCGCCTCATCGATGGCGCGCGCCGCCTTCTCGTGCGACGACAGGGCGAACAGGTCCATCGCTTCCCGCGAGATGCCCCACTTCTCGGCGATGCGCTCGGCCGACAGGCCTTGATGGATGAAGTCGAACCGTTGCAGCACGCGCGGTCCGTACGCCTCGCCGGGACCGGGCTCGGTCGTCGATCCGATCGGCACGCGCGTCATCGACTCGACGCCGGCGCCGATCACGACGTCCATGGCCCCGCTCATGACCGCCTGGGCCGCGAAGTGCACGGCCTGCTGGGCCGATCCGCATTGCCGGTCGACGGTGGTACCGGGGACCGTGTCGGGGAACCCGGCCGCCAGCGCGGCGTTGCGGCCGATGTTCATCGCCTGTTCGCCGACGGTCATCGTGCAACCCATCACCACGTCCTCGACCAGCGCGGGGTCGAGGTCGTTGCGTTCGACCAGCGCGCGCAAGGGCTCGGCGGCCAGGTCGACTGGATGCCAGCCGCTCAGCATTCCGTTGCGCTTGCCGATCGGCGTGCGGACGGCGTCGACGATCACTGCGTTGACCATCCGATCGACAGTAGCGGCGCTTCCGAGGACCGTACGATGCGCGCATGGCTGCCGTTCTGCGCGAACTCATCATCGACGCCAACGATCCGCCGTCGCTGGCCGGCTTTTGGTCGCAGGTCCTCGGGTGGCAGGTGCAGGAGCAGGGTGACGTGTTGTGGATGTCCGAATCGGGCGCCCCGTTCCCCGACTTCCTGCTCGTGTTCGTCCCGGTGCCCGAGGTCAAGGCGGGCAAGAACCGGCTACACCTCGACGTAAGCCCCGTTGGCTGCGATCGCGATGAGGAAGTCGAGCGGCTGATCGGCCTCGGCGCGACGCGCGCCGACGTCGGTCAGGGTGAGCAGGCCTGGGTCGTGCTGGCCGATCCCGAAGGCAACGAATTCTGCGTGCTGGGCCGCCGCGCCGACGTCTAACCCGGCGGAGCCGCGAGGTCGCGGCTGCATGGTCGCGCTCCCCGTCGAACTCCCAGACGCAAGGTAAACGTCGATCGAGCATCATCGGGGATATGAAGCGACGGAGGATGACCTTCGGGGAGGCGCTACGCGCCGCGGGCAGCGCCGCGGCGACAGGTCCAAGTTCTGGTGGCAGCGGCGACGCTGACCTGTGGGCGTACCCTCTCGCGTTCGCGGTCGGTCTGTGGTGGTGGATTCGAGGCGCGCCTGCGCCCGACGAGGATCCCGACTGACGGCGACAATGTCCAAGGTCAAGCGGTCTTCACTTTCGACCGCTGGGTCCCTGCAGGAGTCGTGCGACGCCGTACGTGATCGGGATAGCGACCGCGAGGGTGGCGGCGACAGCGGCTCCCGGCGCGCCAATTGCAAGGAACATCGCTAGGAAGGCTCCGGCCAGCGCGAGCGTGACGCCCAGCGCGCCCATCCGCCCGCTCGGGAGTGGGCGCGCTGACCATCGGTCATACCTGTCCTTCACACTCATGGGAGGTCAGGCGCGCCGTAGGGCTTGAAATTCTCATAGCCAGCGCCGGCGACGCAACCAAACACCGCGGCGAGCAAGAACACGTTCTTGCTCAGTGGCACTGAAATGACTGCGAACCTGGCGCCTTTCACGCAGCCCTTGCCCGTCTTGTACGCGACTTTTCCAACCTTGACCGCCGCCTTCCCCGCCTTGTTCGACTTCGGCTTCGGTTTCTTCGCGGCCTTCGGCTTCTTCGCCGCCTGTTTCGGCGGCTTTCGGGCCGGCTTCTTCGACGGGTGCGGCCCGCAGTGCAATGACGCGAGGCCCGGCGTCGCCCGCTCCTTTGCCGTGCACTTGTGGGTGCCCCCGAGGTCGAACGCGTTGATCGGGTCGCCGCAGACGTAGTCGTAGTCGTTGCAGCTGCCGCCTTCGACCGGATCGACCTCGAGGAAGCGGCCGAGGCGCGGCTCGTAGAGCCGGACACCCATGCGGATCAAGCCCAGCGAGCCGCCGGTGGAGAACCGGTCGTTGTCGCCCAGCCAGCCCCGCCGGGTCGCCGGTACCGTCCCGACGCCGAACTCGTCCGGATCGGCGTAACTGGTGAATGCGCCCGCCGCGTCAGTGGTGCCGACGACATCGCCGTGCAGGTTCGCCAGCTCGTAGGTGACCGTGCCGCCCACGTCGATTGCACCCATCCGCGGCGCTGACACATATGTGGTCGCGGCTCCGCCGGCCGTAGGCTTCGAATACGACGGCGCGTCGGCGTCGCTGTCATAGCCGAACACAGTGTCCTCGACGACCGTCGCGGTGGCGTCATCGGTGACGACGCGGCGGAGGACCCGCCCGGACGGATCGAGTGTCTCGTCCGTGCGCTGGGTGCCGTCGTCGATGGATGTTGCGTGGTCATTGGCGTCGTAGACGATTGTCTCGCGCGCCGCGGCTCCGGGGTACTGGCCCGTGAGCGTGGCGGTCCCGCTGCCGCGCAGCGCCGTCGCGACGAGCACGTACGGTCCCGGTGTGACGGGGGCTGAGATCGACTTGGGCCGCGTTCCCGTACCGGTCGCCACCGTGGTGCCATCGGCCTTCTTGAGCACCAGCGACATGTCGGCGTCAGCGTTCGGGATTCTCGAACTCGTGGCGAACGACGGGACCGCGAGGTCGGGCGAGTTGTTGACGACCTCCATCGTGTACGTGCCGCCTGCTGGCAGCAGCGGCTCGACGGTGATCGCCCCGCTGGCGCTGGTTGCGCCGCCCAGCACAGTCCCGCTCGCGTTCTTGATGTTGTAGGTCAGGTTGGCGTAGGCCGACACCGGGTAGTCGCCGGTGATCGTGTAGCCGGCGCTGTGGTCGGTCGACGTCGCCTTCAACGTGTAGATCCCCGTCGGGCTGGTGCCGGTGCCGGTCACGACGAAGCTCAAGCTTTCGGGCTTGGCCGTTGTCGACGCCGCCGAGAACACCTTGGTGCCCGCCGGGTTGTACAGGTCCAGATTGACGTTGGCAGTGACCGGCCAGTCGCTGGTGAGGGTGTAGGGGCTCGCCTGGAGGAGGTTCGTGTTCTTGACCCGCAGCTTGTAGCCGGACCCGGCCGGATAGGTCCCCGACACGGCGTAGTTCGCGATGTCGTCGACCTTGACCGACGTCGAGGTGGTGGTCGTGCAGTACAGCTCGACGCCGGCGGGGCTGACCAGGCACACGTTCAGGTTCACGCTGGCGGTCCACGTCAGGTGCGCGTTGAGCGCACCATTCGCCGACACCGTCACCGGCCAGTCGACGGAGCTGGACTTGGCCACGCTGCCCCCGAAGGTCTGCGAGGTTCTCGCCGCCGCCCAGTCGACCCCGGCGTGGATGGTGCCCGGGGTCGTGACGTTGAAGGTGTGGGCCGGGCCGGTCCCGCCCGTGGCGCCTGAGCCACCGGTGCCCCCGGCGGTGATGCTGCCGGTGCCACCGGTGATGGCGACGTTGTGCGCGCCGATTGGCCACGTCAACGTCGAGGAAAAGTGGCCGCCGCTGTTCGCGGTGACCGCATTCGTCGCGGTGGCGCCGGCGCCGACCGAGGCCGACCAACTGTCGAGGCGCTGATCGGTGACCCAGCTCGCGAGGGTGTAAGACGGCACCGCGACGTCCGGCGAGTTGTTGACGACCTCGATTGTGTACGTACCCGCCGCGCTAGCGGGGTGGCGCAGCGTCATGAAGCCGGAGGTCCCGCTCGCGGTCTGAAGGACAGTCCCGCTCGCGTTCTTGATGTTGTAGGTCAGGTTGGCGTAGGCCGACACCGGGTAGTCGCCGGTGATCGTGTAGCCGGCGCTGTGGTCGGTCGACGTCGCCTTCAACGTGTAG
>DASRJI010000012.1:0-34936 GCA_035649535.1 Acidimicrobiales bacterium
GGGCGATGTCGACGCGACCACCGAGAAGGCCAAGCCGCTCGGGTTGGTCGCCCTCGTGGCGATCGTTCTCGGTGTCATCGGCCTGGCGTACGTGACCGGGCGGCGCAAGGAGCGCAAGCGGCGCACCATCGTCGAGATCAAGCGGGTCTGATCGAGCGTGGCCGGCCTCGTCAGTCGTCGCATTCGGAGCGCCGCTGTGAGTCGCGGCGTCTTCGGCGAGAGCCGGTTCTGGCTCGCGGTCGCCGTCGCCATGGGCGTGCGGTTCGTCGTACGCAAACTGGCGGGCGGCGATCCCGAGCTGTTGTATTCGGGGGAGCTGGGCCCCACGGACCGGCTCGTGATCCGCTCCGTCGGCGACGGCGAGTGACCGCGTGAGGGTTCTGCTGCGCAACCCGCGCCGCGAGCTCGAGGTGCCCGGTCCGCTCCGTGTGAACGCGCTGCTCACCCAGCTCGAGGTCAATCGCGAATCGGTGCTCGTGATCCGGGGCGACACGCTGGTGACCGGCGACGCGCTCTTGGCCGACGACGACGACGTCGAGTTGCGGCCTGTCATCTCCGGCGGCGCGTGATGCGGTGCCGGGCCTGTCGCCGGCCGCCGGTCATCGAGTTGCGGCGGCACAACGCAGCGTTCTGTCAGGAATGCTTTCTCAAGTACGCCACCGAACAGGTGAAGCGAGCGATCGACCAGTTCGACATGTTCACGCGCGACGACCGCATCCTCGTCCCCGTCTCCGGCGGGAAGGACAGCCTGGCCCTTTGGGATGTGCTGCTCGACCTCGAGTACGACGTGGACGGCCTGTATCTCGGCCTCGGCATCGGGGAATACAGCGCGAGCTCCGGCGCGTACGCGCGCGACTTCGCGGCCCGTCGCGGCGCAACCCTCGTCGAGATCGACCTACCGACCGACCTCGGCTTCGACATCCCGAGCGGCGCGGTCGCGGCGCGACGGGCGCCGTGCTCGGCGTGCGGGCTGTCGAAACGGCACTTGTTCAACCAGGCCGCCCTCGACGGCGACTACACGATCGTCGCGACGGGTCACAACCTCGACGACGAGGCGGCCGTCCTGTTCGGCAACACGATCCGATGGTCCACGGAGTATCTCGGTCGCCAGCTTCCCGTCCTGCCGGCGACCGACGGCTTCGTCCGCAAGGTCAAGCCGCTCGTCCGCCTGAGCGAGCGGGAAACGGCCGCCTACTGCGTGCTCAAGGGCATCGACTACATCGTCGACGAGTGCCCGATGGCCGAGGGCAACAAGCACCTCGGGTACAAGGACGCGCTCAACCGAATCGAGGAACAGAGCCCGGGCTCGAAGCACACCTTCTACTTCGGGTTCCTCGATCGCGTGTCGCATCTCTTCACCGACGCGGCCGAGGTCGAGCAGGCCGACTTGCGGCCCTGCTCGACGTGCGGCGCGCCGACGCCGGGCGACGTATGCGCGTTCTGCAAGTTGGTGGCGCGGGTGACAGCAACATGAGCGGGCCGCTCGCGCCGGGCGACAAGGTGCTGCTCGTCGACCGCAAGGACCGGCGCTACCTGGTGACGTTGACCGAGGGTGGCGAGTTCCACACCCACGCGGGGGTCGTGCCCCACGCCGACATCGTCGCCGCCGGGGAAGGGGGACTGGCCCGGGCGACTACCGGCGCGGCGTACATCGTGCTGCGGCCCACGCTCTCGGACTTCATCCTCAAGATGCCGCGCGGCGCCCAGGTCATCTATCCCAAGGACCTCGGCGCGATCCTCGTGCTCGCCGACGTGTACCCAGGTGTACGCGTGCTCGAGGCCGGCGTGGGATCGGGCGCGCTGTCGACCGCGCTGCTGCGGGCCGGCGCCCACGTCACCGGCTACGAGGTGCGGGAGGACTTCGCGCTACGCGCCCGAGCGAACGTGACGTCGTTTCTCGGCGCCGACGCGCTCGAGCGCTACCACGTCGAGATCCGCGACATCTACGAGGGCATCGACCCCGACAGCTTCGATCGGATCATCCTCGATCTCCCGGAACCGTGGCGCGTCGTCAAGCACGCCGAGACCGCGTTGGCGCCCGGCGGGCTGCTGGTCGCGTACGTTCCGAGCGTGACCCAGGTCGCCCAGCTCCGCGACACACTCGACGAGAGCTCGTTCGGGTTGGCGGAAACCGTCGAGGTTCTCGTCCGGGGTTGGCACGTCGCCGGCCAGGCCGTGCGGCCCGACCATCGCATGGTCGGGCATACGGGGTTTCTGACCGCGGCGCGGCTGCTGCACGACTGACGCGATGAACGCACTCGACCTTGCGATCCTGGGCGCCATCGCGCTGGCGGCGCTGGGCGGCTACCGCCTCGGCTTACTCGCCCGCGCCGCGTCGTGGGTCGGCATGGTCGCCGGCCTCTACCTCTCGTTCCAGCTGCTACCCGAAGTGATCAACCTGTTCAACGGGCCCGACGCGTCGAGCAAGCTCGGCATCACGCTCGTCGTGCTGATCGCGGGCGCCTTCGTGGGCCAGGCGGTCGGGTTGCTCGTCGGCATGCGGATCCACCGCTTCATACCGATCGGGCCGTTGCGGTTGGCTGACAAGACCGGCGGAGCACTGTTCGCGGCCGGCGGCGTGCTCATCGCAGTGTGGGCCCTCGTGCTGCCGTCGATGTCGGACGTATCCGGGTGGCCGGCGCGCCAGGTCCGCAACTCGGCGATCGCCCACGGTCTCCACGACATCGCGCCGCAACCGCCCCAGACGTTCAAAGCCCTGCGGCGTCTCGTCGGCGACAACGGATTCCCGTCGGTCTTCAACGCCTTGCGCCCGACGCCCGACCCCGGCCCGGCGCCCACCAACACGCTGCTGACCCCGGCGACCATCGCTCGCGTCACCGCCTCGACGGTGAAGGTGGAAGGCGAGGCGTGCCGCCGGATCCAGGAGGGCAGTGGCTTCGCTGTCGCTACCGACACGATCGTCACCAACGCCCACGTGGTCGCGGGTGTGAAGTCACCGCGGGTCCTCCGTCCGTCGGACGGCCGTCGACTGCCGGCCACCGTCGTCCTCTACGACGCCGACCGCGACCTGGCGATCCTCAAGGTCCGTGCGCTGGCCGAGACGCCGCTCGCGCTGGCCGAAGGCAAGGCGGGCGACCAAGGTGCGGTGTTCGGGCATCCGAACGGCCAGGACCGCGTACAGGTGGCGCCCGCCCAGGTGAGCCAGCGCGTGCGCGCCGTCGGCCGCGATCTCTACGACGCCCACACCACGCGTCGCGACGTCTTCATCCTCGCCGCCGTCCTGCGTCCCGGGGATTCCGGCGGCCCGTTGGTCAACGTGAGCGGCTCGGTGATCGGCGTCGCCTTCGCCATCGCTCCCGACAAGCCCGACACCGCCTACGCGCTCACCACCAAAGAAGTGCAAGCCGCCCTCGCTGCCCAGTCGGCGACGCCCGTCGCCACCGGCAGCTGCCTCGCCTCCGCCTGACTGCGCACGAAGGGCCCTGCACGGGGCGGCTCGTGCGCACTCGTGCCCCGAAATAAAACGAGGCCCGGGCAGGGGGGGAGCCCGGGCCTCGTGTGGACTGGAACCGGAAGCCCGGCGACAGTCGACCTTTGAATTCTACGGCCTAGTCAACCTCTATGAATATGCACTCGCCCGGGCATTCTTCGGCCGACTCGATGGTCGCATCCTCCATGCCGGCGGGAACAACTGCGAGGCCCTCGGGGCCGCCCGGATCGCTGTAAACCTTGTCGCCTTCTTTGACGTAGGCGAGGCCGTCGTCGAGGAGGGTGAAGACGGCCGGCGCGATCTCTTCGCAGAGGCCATCGCCTGTGCAGAGATCCTGGTCGATCCAAACCTTCATGGCCATGTTGCGCGCGCCTTACCTCTCGGGAGCCTGTCGGACGGAGTCTTGCTGGACGGTAACGATGGTATCCCACAACTGTCAATTTCCACGGCATTGACGGGTGAAACTCGTCACGCGGTTCGGGAATCGCCTTCCGGTGCTCTCGGCAACGTGGTAGCACCAGGGTATGGTCGAACTGGGCAGGGACGAGACCATCTGGAGGTCGTCGTGACGGCTGACTCCGAACAGCAACGCCGGCTCCGGGAGTACGAACGCGAAGTAGCCGACCTGCACGAGCAGACGAAGCTCCTCGAAGAGGAGGTCGTCAACCTCCGGCGGCGGCTCCAAAACGCCCCTAAGCGGGTGAGCACGCTCGAGGAGAAGCTCCTCGAGACCAAGGGCCAGCTCGCCCAGGCCGTGTCGCAGAACGAGAAGCTCACCTACACGCTGCGTGAGGCGCGTGAACACATCGCCGCCCTCCGCGAGGAGGTCGAGAAGCTCACCCAGCCGCCGTCGGCCTACGGCACCTTCCTCGGGATCAACGACGACGGCACCGCCGACGTCTTCTCGGCCGGCCGCAAGATGCGCGTCGCGCTGCACCCCGAACTGGAGGAGATGGACCTCCGGCGCGGCCACGAGGTCGTCCTCAATGAGTCGCTCAACGTGGTGCTGGCCCGCAGCCCCGAGCTTTCGGGCGAGGTCGTGGTGCTCAAGGAGGTACTGGAGGACGGGCTCCGCGCCCTCGTGGTCGGCCGGGCCGACGAGGAGCGCGTGGTCGAGCTGGCGGCCGATTTGGTCGGCGTGAAGATCCGGTCGGGCGACACGATCCTGATGGACTCGCGGACCGGCCTCCTCTTGGAGCGCCTGCCCCGTCCCGAAGTCGAAGAGCTCATCCTCGAAGAGGTCCCCGACATCACGTACGCGGATGTGGGCGGCCTTGACTCGCAGATCGAGGCGATCATGGACGCCGTCGAGCTGCCGTATCTGCACCGCGACCTATTCATCGAACACAAGTTGCCGGCGCCCAAGGGCATCCTGCTCTACGGCCCGCCTGGTTGTGGCAAGACGCTGATCGCCAAGGCGGTGGCCAACTCGTTGGCCAAGAAGGTCGCCGAGGTCACCGGTGACAAGAGCGCGCGGAGCTACTTCCTCAACATCAAGGGCCCGGAGCTGCTCAACAAATACGTCGGCGAGACCGAACGTCAGATCCGCCTCGTGTTCCAACGGGCGCGAGAGAAGTCGGAGGAAGGCGTGCCGGTCATCGTCTTCTTCGACGAGATGGACTCGCTGTTCCGCACGCGCGGCACCGGCATCAGCTCGGACATGGAGTCGACGATCGTGCCGCAGCTGCTGGCCGAGATCGACGGTGTGGAGACGCTGCGCAACGTCATCGTCATCGGTGCGTCCAACCGCGAGGACCTGATCGACCCGGCGATTCTGCGCCCCGGTCGTCTGGACGTGAAGATCAAGATCGAGCGGCCGGACGAGACGGCCGCCGCGCAGATCTTCGCCCAGTACCTCACCACCGATCTTCCGCTCGAGGAGACCGAGGTGGAGAGCCTGGGCGGCGGCGACCGCGAGAAGGCGGTGCGGGCGATGATCGAGCGGACGGTCGAGGTCATGTACCTCGCCGACGACGACAACCGGTTCCTCGAAGTCACGTACCAGAACGGCGACAAAGAGATCATGTACTTCAAGGACTTCTCGTCGGGCGCCATGATCGAGAACATCGTCCGGAGGGCCAAGAAGCTCGCGATCAAGCGGACGATCGCCGGCGAAGGTCGCGGCATTCGGGTCGACGACCTCCTTGCGTCGATCAAGCAGGAGTACAAGGAGCACGAAGACCTGCCGAACACGACGAATCCCGACGACTGGGCGAAGATCTCCGGCAAGAAGGGCGAGCGGATCGTCTACGTGCGCACGCTCATCTCGCACGGCCCGGAGGAAGCGACGGGCGGGCGTTCGATCGAGCGCGTGACTACAGGCCAATACCTGTAGTCGCATCTCTGGCGACTGGGGTTAAGGTCGCTTACTAGGCATGGCGATAACCAAGGTCTGCGGCATCGAGACGGAGTACGGGATCCTGCTCCGGGGCTCCGGAGAGTCGAATCCGATCGCCGCGTCGTCGGTGCTGATCAACGCATACGTGCAGGAGCTCCAGCAGGGCGCCGACGCCGGCGCTGAGCGGATCGACTGGGACTTCGAGGACGAGTCGCCCGGCAACGACGCGCGCGGCTTCGCGCGCGAGGGCGCCATGCCGCCGGAAGTCGAGACGCACCTCGTCAACACGGTGCTCACCAACGGGGCCCGGTATTACGTCGACCACGCCCATCCCGAGTTCTCGACGCCCGAATGCGCCGACGCGCGCGAGCTGGTGCGGTTCGACAAGGCCGGCGAACTGATCCTCGCCCGGTCGATGGCGGCGGCAGCGCGCACCTTACCGACCGGCCAGGGCATCGTCGTCTACAAGAACAACTCCGACGGCAAGGGCAACTCGTACGGGTGCCACGAGAACTACACGATGGACCGGGCCGTGCCCTTCGGCCGCATCGTCCGCCATGTGATGCCGCACTTCGTGACGCGGCAGATCTACTGCGGCGCCGGCAAGGTGGGCTGCGAGACAACTGCGCCCAACGACCGCGACGTCACGTTCCAGCTGAGCCAGCGCGCCGACTTCTTCGAGGAAGAGGTCGGGCTCGAGACAACGCTCAAAAGGCCGATCGTCAACACGCGCGACGAGCCGCACGCCGACGCGCAGAAGTACCGGCGGCTCCACGTGATCGTGGGCGACGCCAACATGTCGGAGGTCTCGACGTTCCTCAAGGTCGGCACCACGTCGATCGTCCTGGCGATGATCGAAGACGACTGGTTCGGTGAGCGCGAGCTCACCCTCGCCGCCCCGGTGCAAGCCATCCGGCGCGTGTCGCATGACCTCTCGCTCGCTGAACCGCTCTCGATGGCCGACGGCTCGACGATGACTGCTATCGAGATTCAGTGGGAGTTGCTCGACCTGGCCCGCAAGTACGCCGAGGACCGCGGGCTCGAATGCGTGAACGCCGCGGTCGGCGCCGACATCCTCGAGCGATGGGAGGCAGTCCTCACCGGCCTCGAGACCGACCCGACGTCGCTCGCCGGCCAGGTGGACTGGATCGCCAAGCACCGGATGATCAACGGCTACCGCGAACGCCACGACCTGGCGTGGACGGACCCCCGTCTCGCGGCGATGGATTTGCAGTACCACGACGTGCGACCGGAGAAGTCGCTCGCGGCACGCGTGAGCCTCGAACGGCTCACCACCGACGAGAGCGTCGCCGAGGCCGTCACCGAGCCGCCGCGCGATACCCGCGCCTACTTCCGGGGCAAGTGCCTCCAGAAATGGGCCCGGTGGGTCGCGGCGGCGAACTGGGACTCGCTGGTCTTCGACTTGGGGTCGGATCCGCTGCGGCGGGTACCGATGATGGAACCCCTAAAAGGAACAGCTGAGTTCGTCGATAGGTTGTTGGAGGAGTGCAATACGCCAGCGGAGCTCATTGAGCGGCTGGGGTCTTAGGGAGATCTCATGGCAGAACGGGAACTGAAGAAGAAGCAGACGACGCCTCAGAAGGAAGAGGTGGTCGAGGACGCCCCGGCGCCGGACTCCAAGCAGGGCGACAAGATCAAGGCGGAGCTCGACGAGCTGTTGGACGAAATCGACGAAGTGCTCGAGGAGAACGCTGAGGACTTCGTGCGCTCGTATGTGCAGAAAGGGGGGGAATGACCGATTTGTTCATCCGGTGAGGTTGGACAAAATCGAGTCGTTACACCCCCTCGGTACCGTGGCCACATGGTGCCGACCAAGCGATGCAAAGTCTGCGGGATTCGCAAACCAGTTATCGACTTCTACGCGGCTGTCGGCATGCGCGACGGCGTCCGGAACGACTGCAAAGCCTGCAACCTGAAGGCGAAACACGACCGGTACATGGCAAACCCCGAGGCGGAGATAGCGCGCGTCACGGCGTGGCAGAAGGCCAACCCCGAGCGCGTGGCCACGAACCGAGCCCGGCGGCGCGCTCGTCCAGACGTGAAAGCCAAAGAGCGTGAGGATCACCTCCGGCGCAAGTACGGGATTACGCAGGCCGACTACGAGGCATTGCTCGCCAAGCAAGACGGTGGGTGTGCCATCTGTGGCCGCGAGCCCGGCAAATTCAGCCTGCACGTCGACCACGACCACAAGACGAACACGATCCGCGGCTTGCTCTGCTTCCGGTGCAACAACGCGCTTGGCGACTTCGGCGACGATCCCGCGCAGCTCGCGCGGGCGGTGGCGTACCTCACCCCGCCGACGGCCGAGCAGGTCCGACTGGAGCATCTAGTCCGCCTACGACTGCGACGCGAGCTGCTTGGTAAGCAGTAGCTGGCCGAGGTGTTCGCGGGCGTGGCCGTAGTTGTGGATGAGCCACGTCATGGCCGGCCGGGTTTCGCCCGGGAGCGTGGGGAGGCCCATCTTGCGGCCGATGTCAGGGGCAGTGGCGCTGACCCGGTTGAGGAGCGTGTCGGCGTCGTCGAGTAGGGCCAGTAGGGCCGTGTGGTCGAGAGCCCCCTCGACGAACTCGGCGTCGCGGTCGCGCGCCACGGCCACTCCTGCGATCGACGACAGCGTTTCGGTCTCGGAGCCGACGATGTGGACGACAAGCGTGGCGATCGAATTGGCACCATCGCACGGCACCCAGTGGAGCGCCGCGTCGTCCATGCCGGCGAGGGCGTCGCGGATCTCGGCGTGCAGCTGACGAAACAACGCGGTCGCCGCGGCCAGGGGATGGGCTCGCCCGCCATCGGGCGCTGCGGGAATCGGCATGATCCACTTTCGCACTAAGTTCCTCGGGGCCATGACCCTGCCCATGTTCCCGGTCGACGAGAGCCCCGGGCCCAACTTCCTCGCCTTGCTGAACAAGCTCGGCCTCGAGCCGCCGACGCCTACGACCGGCGACTTGGAGAACATCCGCCACGGCACCACGATCGTCGCCGTCCGCTACGCCGACGGCGTGATCATGGCGGGCGACCGTCGGGCCACCGAGGGCTTCTCGATCGCGCACCGCGCCATCGAGAAGGTGTTCCCGGCCGACCGCCACAGCGGCGTGTCCATCGCCGGCGCTGCCGGCCCGGCGATCGAGATGGTCAAGCTCTTCCAACTCCAGCTCGAGCACTACGAGAAGCTCAACGGCACCGCGCTCAGCCTCGAGGGCAAGGCCAACCAGCTCGGCCAGATGATCCGCGGCAACCTGCCGATGGCGATGCAGGGCCTGGCGGTTGTACCGATCTTCGCCGGGTACGACCTCCGCCGGCAGACCGGCCGGATCTTCACCTACGACGTGACCGGCGGCCGCTACGAAGAAGCCGACTTCCATGCAACCGGATCGGGCGGGCGTGACGCTCGCACGACGATCAAGTTGGGTTGGTCGGCCAACATGCCGCGCGACGCGGCCATCGAGCTTTCCGTGCAGGGCCTGTACGAGGCGGCCGAAGAGGACGCGGCCACCGGCGGTCCCGACCCGGTGCGCGGCATCTACCCGACCGTGGCCACGATCACGGTCGAGGGCTTCGAGCGCGTGGGCGAGGCCGAAGTGTCCGAGCGCTTCCAGTCGCTCATCCAGCACAAGACCGAAGCGGGGCAACTTCCCTCATGAGTATGCCGTTCTACGTCTCGCCTGAGCAGTTCATGAAGGACAAGGCGGACTACGCGATCAAGAACATCGCGCGCGGTCGCGCCCTTGTCGCCGTGGTCTACGGCGACGGCATCCTCCTCGCCGCCGAGAACCCGTCGACCAACCTCCACAAGATCAGCGAGATCTACGACCGCATCGCATTCGGCGGAGTCGGCCGCTATAGCGAGTTCGACCAGCTACGCCAGGCCGGCATCCAACACGCCGACGTCAAGGGCTACCAATACAGCCGCGAGGATGTCGACGCCCGGTCGCTCGCGAACCTCTACGGCCAGTTCCTCAATCAGGTCTTCACCCACGAGATGAAGCCGTACGAGGTCGAGATCCTCGTCGCCGAGATCGGGAACACGGTCGACGACGACCGTCTGTTCCACGTGCTCTACGACGGCAACGTGGCCGACGAGGATGACTTCTCGGTCGTCGGCAAGGACGCCGAGGCCATCGCCGACCGCATCCAGGTCGGTTTCCGCGCTGATTGGTCACTGGTTGAAGCCCTCAAGGCCACCGTCGCCGCCGTCGGCGGCACCGACCGCGAGTTGAAGCCGGGCGACCTCGAGGTCGCCGTTCTGGAGCGCAGCAAGTCCGGCCGCGTCTTCCGGCGCATCGAAGAAGCCGAGTTGACCACGCTCCTCACGTAGCCTGGCTGTATGGAACGCCGGATCTTCGGACTCGAAAATGAGTACGGCGTCACCTGCACGCTCCGCGGTCAGCGCCGTCTGAGCCCCGACGAAGTCGCCCGTTACCTGTTCCGCCGCGTCGTTTCCTGGGGTCGCTCGAGCAACGTCTTCCTCGAGAACGGCGCCCGGCTCTACCTCGATGTCGGCAGCCATCCCGAGTACGCCACCCCCGAGTGCGACTCGATCCTCGACCTCGTCACCCACGACAAGGCGGGGGAGCGGTGGCTCGAGACGCTCCTGTTGCAGGCCGAGCAGCGGCTCCGCGAGGAGAGCATCCGCGGCGTCATCTACCTGTTCAAGAACAACACCGACTCGGCCGGCAACTCCTACGGCTGCCACGAGAACTACCTCACGAGCCGGCGCGACGACTTCGGTCGCTACGCCGACGTCCTCATCCCGTTCTTCGTGTCCCGCCAGATCTACGCCGGCGCCGGCAAGGTGCTCCAGACCGCCCGCGGCGCCATGTACTGCATCAGCCAGCGGGCCGAGCACATCTGGGAGGGCGTCTCCAGCGCCACCACGCGGAGCCGCCCCATCATCAACACGCGCGACGAACCGCACGCCGACGCCGAGCGGTTCCGGCGCCTGCACGTGATCGTGGGCGACTCCAACCTCAGCGAGTACGCCACGTTCCTCAAGGTCGGCGCCACGAGCATCCTGCTCCGCATGCTCGAGGATCCGGCCGTCGTCCTGCGCGACCTCACGCTCGAGAACCCGATCCGCGCCATCCGCGAGATCAGCCACGACGTCACGTGCAAGCGCCGCGTCCGCCTGGCGAACGGCCGCGAGCTGTCGGCGCTCGACATCCAGGGCGAGTACCTCAACCGGGCGCAGCGCTACGCCGCCACCAAGGGCCTGTCGCCGTTGGAGGACAAGGCGCTGTCGATGTGGGAGCACTGCCTCACGAACCTCGAGAACGACCCGATGAAGCTCGACCGCGAGTGCGACTGGGTCATCAAGCACAAGCTGATCGAGGCGTTCCGCGAGCGCCACGGCGTGCCGCTGACGCATCCCAAGGTCGCGCTGATGGATCTCCAGTACCACGATGTCAACCGCAAGCGCGGCCTCTTCTACCGGCTCCAGGAACGCGGGATGGTCGAGCGGATGTGCACCGACGCCGACATCGAGAAGGCCGTCCTCGAGCCGCCGCAGACTACGCGCGCCAAACTCCGCGGCGAGTTCATCAAGAAGGCCAAGGCCCGCCGACGCGACTTCACCGTCGACTGGGTGCACCTCAAGCTCAACGATCAGGCGCAGCGCACCGTGCTTTGCAAAGACCCGTTCAAGTCGAAGGACGAACGGGTCGAGAAGCTCATCGCGTCCCTCTAAGCCGTCGGTGCCCACATACCGCAGCGGCGCGGTCACGACGATCCTCGAAGAACGCGCCGGACTGCAACGCGTCGAGGTCGACGGCGAGAAGGCCTACGTGCTCACGGAGTTGATCGGGCCGGTTGCGGTCGGCGATCGCGTCGTGATGAACACAACCGCGGTCGACCTCGGGCTCGGAACCGGTGGCTGGCACGTCGTGCACTGGAACCTCTCGCGCGATGCGTGGTCCCCGCCGGCCGCGGGCAACGAACTGAAGCTTCGCTACACAAGCCTGCAACTTGAACTCACCGTCGCTCCGGGCAACGACGTCGTGCCCGATGTGCCGATCGTCGGGTGCACACTGCACAGCCACGTCGCCGCCATCGCGCTGGCGTTCAAACAGGCCCTCCCCAACAGCCGGCTGGTGTACGTGATGCTCGACGGCGGTGCCTTGCCCCTCGCCCTGAGCGACGTGGTCCACGCGCTGCGCGGTGAGGGACTGCTCGACGCGACGGTCACGGCTGGCCACGCCTTCGGGGGCGACGCCGAGGCGACCACTGTGGAGCACGCCCTCGCCGTGGCCGCCACGTTCGATCCCACGGCCGTCGTCGTCGGCGTCGGCCTCGGGTTGCTCGGCGTGGGCAGCGCTCTCGCGTTCACCGGTCGCGACGTGGTCCACGCCCTCGACGCGGCGTCGACACCCATCCTCGCGGTGCGCTACTCCGACGCCGAGACGCGCGAGCGGCACCTTGGGATCAGCCATCACACGCGGTCCGCCCTCGCAGCGGCGGCGCGGCCGGTCACCGTGCCCATCCCGACCGGTGAGCCGCGGCCCGACATTGGTGGTCACGACGTCGTCGAGGTCGACGTCCCCGACCTGATCTCCGCCCTCACCGCGATGGGCGTGACGTCCATGGGCCGGGCCGCGGCCGAGGACCCTAAATTCTGGGCGTACGCTGGCGCGGCCGGTACCGCCGCCGCGGCCGCCACCTCCCGATGACCGACACCACGCTGACCGATCCCGACGATCCCACGGTCGCGGTGCCGTCGAAGCAACACTCGTTGCGGCGCAACCTTGAGTGGGTCGTCATCGTCGCCGTGGCCATCCTCTCGGCCCTCGTCGTGAAGACGTACCTCGTGGAGGCCTTCTACATCCCGTCGGGCTCGATGGAGCCCACGCTCAAGACCGGTGACCGCGTCCTCGTCAACAAGCTCAGCTACCGGCTACACGACATCCACCGTGGCGACGTCGTCGTGTTCAAGCGCCCGCCCGGTGTGGCCGGCGAAGCCGACATCAAAGACTTCATCAAGCGGGTCATCGGCCTGCCGGGGGACACCATCGAGACGCGCGGCGACGCCGTGTACGTCAACGGCAAGCGGCTGAAGGAGTCCTACCTCCCGCGCGGCACGAGAACCGTGCCCAGCATCGACATCAAGAAGGTGCCGCCGCACCACTTATGGGTCATGGGCGACAACCGCACCAACTCGTCAGACAGCCGTTTCTTCGGACCGATCGAGGAGGACAGCGTCATCGGCCGCGCCTTCGTCCAGGTCTGGCCCCCCACCAGCGTCGAGACGCTGTAAGGGTGATTTACCGCTCGTAATCAGACAGGGCCGCCATCATGCGGTCGACGTGGTCGCTGTAGACGCCGTCGATCCCCATGGCGAGGAGCGTGCGCACGACGCGCTCCTGCTGGGCGTCCCACCCGAACGCCAACCGCTCGAACCGGTGGAACAGGGTGGTGAGGCCGCCGGTCCAATCCGTGGCGTACATGTTGATCGCGTCGACGCCCGCGCCGGCCAGGGTGGCGGCCCGGCGCTCCGGGCCCTCACGAATGCGGTTGAGCCGGGTTGAATCGACGAGCCGGGCCTCGGGGGCGAGCGACCGCCAACCCGCCACCGTCTCGAGGTCGGGATGGCACAGCCACAGCCGCTCGGCGGCGCCGGCGGCCCGGGCGACAGCGATCACCGCGGGCGCGGCGGCCGCGTCCTTGATATCGAGACTCAGCTCGAAGGCCGTCCCGCACGTTGCGTACAGCTCCTCGAGCGTCGGCATGGCCTCGGGGAGGTCAGCGCGGGCCACCGATTCGATGGGGCGCCGCCGCAGCCGGCCGCCGACGACGCCGTCGTGGTCGAGCACGGCGACGCCGTCGGCCGTGAGCCACACGTCGCTTTCCAGCCCCGTGGCGCCCAGCCGCAGGGCGAGTTGGAACGCCTCGAGCGTGTTCTCGGGCGCGTGGGCCCGGGCGCCGCGGTGGGCGAAACCGATCGGAGGATTACGAAGCGAGTGAATCCCGTCATAATCGCTGTTCCGGGCCGTCCAGGGGGGGTGACTAGTCAATTCGGGCCACGGAGAATGCCCCTACCGGGCCATAGCGGCAGTTCGGACCAATGGCGCATGGTTAGGCGGATGGAAAGGTGGCGGAGCCGCCGTCGGGGAGCGGGCACCATTGTGCGGGCGACATGCCCGACCTGTGGCGACGTCGAGCTCACGGTCGACCAGCTCACCGCCATCGTCTGTGCGACGAACAACGAGGGTTCCTACGCCTTCCAGTGCCCCGAATGCGGCATGGCGGTCGTCAAGGAAGCCGAAGCCCATGTGGTCGAGCTACTCGCCTCAGCCGGCGTCCGTCTCTCGGTGTTCGAACTGCCTGCGGAGCTCGAAGAGCCCCACCTCGGTCAACCGCTGACCCACGACGACCTGCTGGCCTTCCACGACCGGCTGCAGGGCGACGACTGGTTCGCCGAGGTCGAGGCGCTGGTTGCCGACACGAGGAACCGATCGACCCCTAGGTAGCATTCCCCCAATGTTCAATGTGGGGCCGGCCGAGGTATTGATGATCCTCGTCGTCGCGCTCCTCGTGTTGGGCCCCAAGAAGCTCCCTGAAGCGGCGCGCCAGATGGGCAAGGCGATGACCGAGTTCCGCCGCGTCACCGCCGGCCTGCAGGACGAGGCTCGCGGCGTGCTCGACGAGCACCTCGATGTCGCCACGCCCCTGCAGCCCGACGTGTTGCCGCCCGCCGTGGATCCGGTGGACTCGATTCCGCCGGCCGTCGAGCCGGTCGAGGCCACGGAGCCTCCGCCGGCGCCCCCCATCGCCTGAGGGCCGGACCATCTCCATCCTCTCCGACGAACCTGAGGTAGCCGACAGCGGCGCGGGCCGCATGACGCTGGTCGAGCACCTGACCGAGCTGCGCCGCCGGCTGTTCATCGCGATCCTCGCCGTGGTCCTTGGCGCCATCGTGGCCTTCGTTCTCTACGACCACATCCTCTCGTTCTTGATCCACCCGTATTGCGCGGTGCTGCCCAAGGGCAAGGAGTGCAACCTCTTCATCCAGGATCCGCTCGAGGGGTTCGCGGCGCGTCTCAAGGTTGCGGGCTACGGCGGGCTGATGCTGGCGCTGCCGATCGTGCTGTGGCAGCTGTGGCGGTTCATCACACCGGGGTTGAATCCGAAGGAGAAGCGGTACGCGATCCCGTTCGTGCTGACGTCGATGGTGCTGTTCTTTCTCGGCGCCGCCCTCGCGTACCTCACGTTCTCCAAGGCTCTGTCGTTCCTGCAGAGCGTCGGCGGATCGAACTTCCAGGAGATCTACAGCCCGAGCAAGTACCTGCGGCTCATCATCTTGATGTTCTTCGCGTTCGGCCTGTCGTTCGAGTTCCCCGTCGTGCTCGTCGCGCTCGAGATGGCCGGCGTGCTGCCCAGCGCCAAGCTGCGCGGGTGGCGCCGCCAGGCCTTCCTCATCATCGTGATCTTTGCGGCGGTGATCACGCCGAGCCAGGACCCGTACACGTTGTTCGCCATGTCGATCCCGATGTACATCTTCTACGAGGCGTCGATCCTCATAGGACGAATACTGAAGAAGTGACGGACATCCGGGCCGAGTTCGAGGCCGGCCTCGGCTTCCCGCTCGACCCGTTCCAGCAGCAGGCCCTCGACGCGCTCGACGACGGGCAGTCGGTACTCGTGGCCGCGCCGACCGGATCGGGCAAGACGATCGTGGCCGAGTACGCGGTGGCGCGGGCCTTGGCCGAAGGCGCCAAGACGTTCTATACGACGCCGCTCAAGGCGCTCTCGAACCAGAAGTTCAACGACCTGATCGCCCGTCACGGCGCCGGCCGAGTGGGATTGCTCACCGGCGACAACTCGATACGGCCCGATGCGCCCATCGTCGTGATGACGACCGAGGTGCTGCGCAACATGCTGTACGCGGTATCGCCGCTGCTCACCGGCCTGCGATACGTCGTCCTCGACGAAGTGCACTACCTCCAGAACCTGTACCGGGGTGCGGTGTGGGAAGAGGTGATCATCCACAGCCCGCCCGAGGTCGACCTCGTGTGTCTGTCGGCGACGGTGTCGAACGCGGAGGAGTTCGCGGCGTGGATCGGCACGGTTCGGGGCGCGACCCGCGCCGTGATCGAGGAACGGCGCCCGGTCGAGTTGCAGAACCTCTTCATGGTGGGCGACCGCTCGTCCGAGCAGGTGCACCTGCTGCCGACATTCGTCGACAGCAAGCCCAACGCCGCGGTCGCCCAGCTCGAAGCGCGTTCGACGGTGCGGCCGCACGAGCGTGGCCGTCGACGCTTGCGGCTCTACACACCCCGCCGGGTCGACGTCGTCGACCGGTTGTATGGCGAGGAGATGCTGCCGGCGATCTACTTCGTCTTCAGCCGGGCCGGTTGCGACGACGCCGTCCGCCAATGCCTCGACGCCGGGCTACGGCTCACGACGCCGGAGGAGCGGACCGAGATCAGGGCCATCGCCGACGCCAAGCTGACTGCGTTGGGCGACGCCGACCTCGACGCGCTCGGGTACGCCGGATGGATGGCCGGGCTCGAGGCGGGGCTGGCCGCCCACCACGCCGGGTTGGTGCCGCCGTTCAAAGAGGCGGTCGAAGCCGCGTTCACCAAAGCGTTGGTCAAGGTCGTGTTCGCGACCGAGACCCTGTCGCTCGGCATCAACATGCCGGCGCGCACGGTCGTGATCGAGAAGATCACCAAGTTCACCGGCGACGGTCACGAGCCGCTGACACCGGGGGAGTACACCCAGCTCACCGGGCGGGCCGGCCGCCGCGGGATCGACGAGCAGGGCAACGCCGTCGTGTTGTGGTCGCCGTTCGTGCCGTTCGAACAGGTCGCGTCCTTGGCGTCGCGGCGGGCCTACGCACTGACCTCGTCGTTCCGGCCGACGTACAACATGGCGGCCAACCTCGTCCGCCGCTATCAGCCGGACATGGCCCACCACTTACTCAACCTGAGCTTCGCCCAATACCGCGCCGACAGCGCGGTCGTCCGCGACGAAGCCCGCCTCGACACGCTGCGGGCCGATCTGGTCACGGCGGAAGCGGGCGCGATCTGCGAGTTGGGCGACGTGATCGAGTACGCCGCGCTGCGCCGCACTGCGGATCGCGCCGCCAAGCGGTTGCCCTCGACGCAGGACCAGGTCGTGGTCGCCCTCGCCGGGCTGCAGCCCGGCGACGTGTTGTCCGTACCCGGCGCCAAGGCGCGCCGGCGCGTCGCGGTGTTGTCGACGCGCGGCCGCCGTGGCGGCGACCTGCGCATACGCGTCGTCACCCAGGACAACCGCGTCCTCACCCTCGGGCCCAAGGATTTCGCGGCGCCGCCGCGAGCGGTCGGGCGGGTGACGCTGCCGACACCGTTCACGCCGACCAAGCCCGCGTTCCAGCGGCTGGTCGCCCAGTCGCTGCGCCAGGCCAAGCTGCGCGCCGACGGTCTCGTCGGCGTTGCCGGACCGGCGGCGACGCCGACGCCCGAGGCCGAGGCGGCGGCCGCCCATCCGGTCGCCGGATGCCCCGATGTCGACGAGCACGTGCTGGCGGCGCGGCGAGTCGCCGACCTCCGGCGGAGCGTCTCCCGGGTCGAGCAGCAGATCCACAGCCGGACCGAGTCGCTGGCGCGTCAGTTCGACCGCGTGCTGCGCGTGCTCGATGCATGGGGTTACGTCGACGGCTGGTCGCTCACCGAGGCCGGTGACGTCCTGTGCTCGACGTACCACGAGGCTGACCTGCTGATTGCCGAGGCGTTGCGCGTCGGGCTGCTCGATGACCTGGCGCCCGAAGCACTCGCCGCGCTGGCGTCGGCCTTCACGTTCGAGGCGCGCGGCAAGGACCCGGCGGTGGCCACGCCGACGTTCCCATCGCCGCGCGTGCGCGAGCGGTGGGTCGCCATCGCCGACCTGGCGGTCGAGCTCAACCGCACCGAGGAGGACGCCGGCCTGCCGTTGACGCGGTCGCCCGAACTCGGGTTCTTCGACCTGGCCCACGGTTGGGCGGCCGGCATCGAGCTGGACGAGTTGCTCCTCGAGCACGAGATGTCGGGCGGCGACTTCGTCCGCAACATCAAGCAGCTCATCGACCTGCTGCGCCAGCTGGCCCTCGTCGCGCCGGTGCCGGAGACGAGGGCGGCGGCGGCCGCCGCCGCCGAGCAACTGTTCCGCGGGGTGGTGGCCGCGTCGTCGGTCGTGGGCGGTGCGTCGTGACGATCGAGAAGGGCCAACCGTGGGGCGAGCCGGGCACGCTTCCCGCCGACGGCGTGGTCGTAGCGTCCGACGCGGCGGCGCGGGCCGTGATCGAGGAGGCTCGACGTCGGCGCGAGCCGGTGCCGGCAATCGGCCTGACCGGCGGCGACCTTTGCCGCACCCTGGGCGGGACCGGGTCGCTGGCCTCGGTCTTCACCGTCGACCTCGGTGCCGCGCTCATCGACGGGCGGCTGCACTGGTTCGTGGCCCACCTCGTCGCCCGCTCCCGGACGTGGTCCCGTGCTGCCGTCGTCATGAACGCCCAATTCCGCGGCCGGTGGAACCTGGCGCCTCGCGGCCACCCGAACGACGGCTTGCTCGACGTCTTCGAGGGCCAACTGGGCGTGGCCGACCGGCTGAAGGTGCGGCCCCGCCTCGCCGCCGGCACCCACCTGCCTCATCCGGGTATCACCCAGCGGCGGGTAGCCGCGGTGCAGCTCGAATTCGCCACGCCCACGGCCGTCGAGCTCGACGGAGAAGGGGTTGGCCAGGCGCGTACGATCAGTGCACGAGTGGAACCAGATGCGCTGAAAGTGATCGTGTGACGATCACCGTCCGCGCCACGACCGAGCCATAACCTTCGGTGACCATGCTCTACGCCGCTGAGCGATTTACCCCCGACGAAGAAGCGGTGCTCCGCCGATACTTCACGAACCTCGACCAACCGGTGTTCGCGCTCGTGAACCTGCCCGAGGTCGTCAAGGGGGCGCTGTTCGCTCGCTACTCACGGTCGCCGCTGAGCCTCCGGCGGCTTTTCCTCAAGGAGTTCGTGGGCGAGCTCGACATGTCGGGCGACGAGACGATTGACGCGACGGTCGGCCTGCGGCGCGCCGAGGAGCTCTACGACAAGGTGTTCTTCGAGTACGGCGACGACTCGGTCGCCCAGCTCGGCGGGGTGCACCTGGCGTGTGAGCAGGCATCGAACTTGCTCACCAAGATCCTCGAGTGGGGCCGGCTGATGGCGTACCTCGAGCAGTCGACCCGGTACATCGCGTACGACCAGCGACTGACCACCGGCCGCTACCGCTACTACCGCGACCCCGTCGTGCTCGAGTCCAACCTCGGCGCCCGGTACGTCGGCGAGCTGGACCGCATGTTCGACGCCTACGCCGAGATGGTCCCCGCATTGACGCAGTGGTTCGCGCAGAAGTACCCCAAGGATCCGAACGACTCGGACTTCGTTTACCGCACGTCGATCAAAGCCAAGGCGCTCGACGCGGCGCGCGGGATGCTGCCGGCCGCGTCGCTGTCGAACGTCGGTATCTACGGCACCGGCCAGGGGTACGAAGCGCTGCTGCTCCGGATGCGGGCCCACCCCCTTCCTGAGGCCCGGGCCTACGCCGAGCTGATGCTCGAAGAGCTGCGCAAGGTGATCCCGTCGTTCCTCAAGCGGGTCGACGTTCCCGACCGCGGCGGTGCCTGGTCGGCGTACCTCGAGAAGACCGCGTCGGTCACCGCCGACGAGAGCAACGCGTTGCTCGGTGGCGTGGTGGCCGAGGCCCGGCCGATGGTGTCGCTGCTCGACTTCGATCCCGACGGCGAGGACAAGGTCGTGGCCGCCGCGCTGTACCCGCACACGCACCTGGCCGAGGATCAAGTGCTGACCCGAGTCAAGCAGTTGAGCGCGGATGAGAAACGGTCGCTGCTCCTTGCCTACGTCGGCGAGCGGACCAACCGACGGCACAAGCCCGGTCGGGCGCTCGAGCGGACGGGCTACCGCTTCGATGTGCTGTCGGACTACGGCGCGTTCCGCGACCTGCAACGCCACCGGATGCTCACGATCGAGTGGCAAGCGCTCACGCCGGCCCAGGGCTTCACGATGCCCGAGGCCGTCGAGGACGCCGGTGTCGCCGGGCCGTACCTCGAAACGATGGAGCGGTCCGCCGCGCTGCACGACGCCATGGCGCCACGGTTCCCCGCCCAGGCTGCCTACGCCGTCGCGTTGGCCTACCGCGTGCGGTATGCGATGCAGTTCAACGCGCGCGAAGCGATGCACATGCTCGAACTGCGAACCGGACCGCAGGGTCACCCGGAGTACCGCCAGGTCTGCCAGCAGATGCACCGGCTCATCGCCGAGCAGGCAGGGCACCGCCTCCTCGCTGAGGCCATGAGCTACGTCGACCACGACACCTACGACCTCGAGCGCCTCGAGTCCGAACGTCGCAGCGAAGCCAAACGCCTGGCCAAGTAACGCCGTGTTACGGGTGGGGTTGATGTTGCTGGTGTGATTCGGGTACCGTGAGCGCCACTAGGGGAGCGGGCGGACCAACCGACTCCTTATGCGCCTTCTCCGAACTCTCGTGATCGCCGGCCTCCTCGTGATGGCCGCGCAAGCCGGTACGTCCGGCTACACCGTCCGTAAGGGCGACACGCTGGCTCAGATCGCGGTGCGGCTCGGAGTCAAGGTCAAGGACCTGGCCGGCGCGAACGGGATCAAGAATCCCGACTTCATCCGCAGCGGCCAGGTCCTGAGGTTGCCCGGTGCCAAGTCGGCGCCGACCACGTCGGCGGGGCTGGTTCTCGGCGGTTCGCAGACCCACGTCGTCGCGGTGGGGGAGAACCTGGCGACGATCGCGGCGCGGGCGGGTACCACGGTTCGCGACCTGGCGACCCGCAACGGGATCAAGAACATCAATCTCGTTCGCGCCGGCACGCGGCTCGAACTCCCGGGCGGAAAATGGAACTGCCCGGTGCGCGGCCACTACACGGTCGTGTCGAACTGGGCCGCGCCGCGCCCCGGTGGGGTCAAACACGAAGGCAACGACATCTTCGCCAAGCGCGGGTCGTCGGTGGTGACGCCGGTCTCGGGAACGCTCCGCCAAGTGCAGGGCAAGATCGCGGGCAACGCGTTCTACCTGGCCGGCGACGACGGCCACACGTACTACTTCGCGCACCTCGATCGTTATCTCCACGGCTCCGGTCGGGTCGATGCCGGCGCGGTGATCGGCACCGTCGGCAACACGGGCGACGCGCACGTAACGCCGCCGCACCTGCACTTCGAGATTCACCCGAACAACGGCCGCCCGGTCGATCCGTTCGCGACACTCAGCCATTGGTGCTGAAGCGAATTTTTCCGCGCGGCGCTGACCTGCGACGACGCGCGAACTCCCTGCTCACACGCGCGCGCTTCCGCTTGACGCGCGGCGTTTAACGAGCAATAACTACGTCGTCCTGACGCCCGAACGCCAGGGTCGTGGTCCTCCGGACGTACTTGTGAAAGCAAGTTCGCCCGGCGGGGGCGGTTTAGGGCAGCGGGGGGTCCAGGAGACCAAGTAGAGAACATCCGAATAACCCCACGAGGGCCAAAGGATGGCCCCAAAGGTCTCCTGGACTTCTCAACCCCCCGGTCGCGCATCGCGGCCCGCGCACGTGGCGCTAGGGTCCCTGTCGCTGTGGCGTCAGTCACTTGGTGAGGGGAGTGCGTTGGCCGACGAGGCGATCATTTCGCTAAAAGGCGTGACCAAGTCGTTTGGCTCGCACACGGTGTTGCAGGACATCACCTTCGACGTCCCCAAGGGCCGCATCACCGCCATCCTCGGACCGTCGGGCACCGGGAAGTCCGTTCTGCTGAAGAACATCATCGGCCTGCTGCGACCCGACGCCGGTGAGATCTGGGTCGACGGCGAGAACATCGTCGGGATGAGCGAGAAGGACCTGTACCGCATCCGCCGCAAGTTCGGCGTGCTGTTCCAGGACGGGGCCTTGTTCGGCTCGATGGACCTCTACGACAACATCGCGTTCCCGCTGCGCGAGCACACGAAGAAGCCCGAGCGCGAGGTGCGGGAGATCGTTCTCGAGAAGGCCGGGATGGTGGGCCTGCTCGACCACCTGAAGAAGGTGCCGGGCGAGGTGTCGGGTGGCATGAAGAAGCGGGCCGGCCTGGCGCGTGCCCTCGTGCTCGATCCCGAGATCGTCCTGTTTGACGAGCCCGATTCAGGCCTCGATCCTGTGCGCGTCGCCTACCTCGACGAGCTGGTCGTGGAGGTGCAGAAGGAGACCGGGGCCACCTTCTTCATCATCACGCACAACATCCCTTCGGTCATGCGGACGGCCGAGTACATGGGCGTGCTCTTCCGCTCCGGCCTGGTGAAGTTCGCCAGCAAGGCCGAGATGCAGAAGACCGACAACCGGGTGATCCGCCAGTTCCTCTCGGGGCTGGCCAAAGGACCGATCGGGATGGACGAGATGTCGGACGAGTCCGAGGAGGACGCGTCGGCCGACCTCTCCAAAGCCAAGATCATGACGGTCTAGACCGTGGCGACGTCAGCGTTCGTTCAGAAACCGCAGACCCTCGTCCGCGAGACCGGCAACATGTTCGCCGTGGCCCTCGAGGGCCTGCGCAAGACGCATCGCGTACGCGACTGGTGGAAGGAATTCCTCGACCAGTGCTGGTTCATCGCCAAGGTGACCAGCTTCCCAGTGATCCTCATCTCGATCCCGTTCGGTGCAGTGATCGCGTTGCACGTCGGCTCGTTCAATTCGCAGCTCGGTGCCGAGTCGGCGACCGGGTCGGCCATGGTGCTGGCCATCGTGCGGGAAGCGGCGCCGGTCGCCACCGCGTTGATGATCGCGGGTGCCGGCGGGTCGGCCATGACCGCGGACCTCGGCTCGCGCAAGATCCGTGACGAGATCGCGGCCATGGAGGTGATGGCGATCAACCCGATCCACCGGCTCGTCACCCCGCGTTTGTGGGCGGCGAGCTTCGTCAGCGTGTTCCTTGTCTCGCTGGTGAGTCTCTCGGGCCTCGCCGGCGGCTTCGTCTACAACGTCGTGGTCCAGCACGTGACCCCCGGCGCGTACTTCTCGGGCTTCACCGTGTTGGTGCAATCGGCCGACCTGATCTCAGCCATCGCCAAGGCCTTCGTGTTCGGCATGGTCGCGGCGATGGTCGCCTGCTACAAGGGCCTGTACGCGAAGGGGGGTCCGAAGGGCGTCGGCGATGCGGTGAACCAGGCCGTCGTCGTCACCTTCATACTCATCTTCTTCGTCAACTTCGTGATGACGTCGCTCTACTTCGCGATCGTCCCGCAGAAGTTCTAGATGGCCGCCGTCACCCGAGCCGGGCGGACCGCAGGCCGCTACTTCACCAACATGCTGGAGGAGGTCGGCCGCCAGCTCTCGTTCTACGGCCGGGCGATGGGCGACGTGGTCACCATGCGGCTGTTCCGCCGGGGCTACGGCGGGATGCTCGCCGCCATGATCAGCGACATCACGATTGGCGCCGGCGCCTTGATCGTCGGCGGCGGCATGGTGTTCGTGATCTTCTCGATGTCCTTCTTCACCGGCACCGAGGTCGGCCTCCAGGGCTTCAAGGGTCTCGAACAGATCGGCGCCCAGGCCTTCACCGGCCTGGTCGGGAGCTTTGCCAACACGCGCGAGATCACGCCGATCATCGCCGGCGTCGCCTTCGCCGCCCAGGTCGGGGCGGGCTTCACGGCCGAGCTGGGCGCCATGCGGATCTCCGACGAGATCGACGCCCTCGAAGTCATGTCAGTGCCGACCCTCGTGTACCTCGTGGCGACGCGGGTGGTCGCCGCGCTGGTGTGCATCATCCCGCTGTACCTGTTCTCGCTGTTCGCCAGCTTCTTCGCCACCGAGTTCGTGACGACCAAGTTCTTCGGGCTGTCGCCCGGCATCTACCACCACTACTTCCGGCTCTACCTGCCGCCGATCGACGTGGCGTACAGCCTGGCCAAAGCGTGCGTGTTCGCCGTCGTGGTCTCACTGATCCACTGCTACTACGGCTACTTCGCAACCGGCGGGCCGGCGGGCGTGGGCGTGGCCGTCGGCCGGGCGATCCGGCTCAGCATCGTCACCGTGGTGGTCCTCAACCTCGTGCTGTCGATCTTCTTCTGGGGCGGCGGCAACACCGTGAAGGTTGCCGGTTAGGCCTTGACCGACCGCGCGTTTCGAGCCTTGTCCGGCGCCGTCGCCCTGCTGCTGTTCATGGGCGCCGTCGTCATCGGCGCCAAGATCGCCAATGGTCTGCTCAAGGACCACTACCAGCTCAACGCCACGTTCGCAGCGGCCGGGCAGGGCCTCAAGGACGGCTCGGACGTCAAGATCCACGGCGTCAACATCGGCCGGGTCAAGCGGGTGTCGTTGCGCGACGGGCGAGCGCGCGTGCGGCTGGAGATCAACGGGGCCGAGAAGGTGCCGGCTGCGTCCAAGGCCGTCATCCGACCCAAGACGCTCTTCGGCGAGAAGTTCGTCGACATCGATCCGGGAACCAACGAGGCGAACGGTCCGTTCCTACGAGACGAGGGCGAGATCAAGGACACGCTCGGGGGCTTTGAACTCGAGCGGGTGCTGACGGACCTGTATCCGATCCTCAAGGCGGTGAAGCCCGAGCAGCTCGCCACCATCATCCACACGCTGGCCGCCGGCGGCGAGGGCGAGGGCGCGGCGGTGAACCGTCAGCTCGAGAACTTCGAGAAGCTGGCCCGCGTGCAGGCCGCCCACGCGGCCGACACCCAGGAGTTCTTGACCGACCTGGCCAACCTGGCCGACGAGCTGGGTACGCGCGGCGGCGACATCGTCGCTGGCGCGCGCGACCTCAACGCCACGCTGCCGGCACTCAACCAGCGGGGCGACGAGCTGGCCACGGTGCTTGAGCAGGGAGCGCGGTTGGCGGCCGACGCATCCGACGTTCTCGAGAACAACAAGCCGTTCATCCGCAAGGTCGTGACCGAGGGCGGCAAGACGATCCAGGTGCTCTACGACGAGCGCAGCAAGATCGGGCCGCTGGTGACGGGCCTACGGCAGTTCGTGCAGACGCTGGCCGAGGTCGGCCGCATCCCGTTCGGCGACGGGACGAACCTGGCGGCGATCAAGCTGGTACTCGGTGAGGACTGCCCGCTCGGGCGCGGCCTCGATCCCGTGGCGTGTCCCACCGGGCCGGCGCCGCTCAGCGCCAATGCCAAGCAGTCACCCGCTCGCACCGGTGTCGACGCGATAGCGGAACTGATTTCAAGGGTTGGGTCGTGAGCTGGCGGCGGACGCTCATCAAGCTGCTCGCGCTGTTCGTGCTGCCGTGCTCGATCATCACGACCTACCTCTACTTCTCGATCGGCAACATCCAGTCGTTCAAGATCGGTCCGATCAATCTGCTCGACAACCAGTACACGCTGCGAGCGGCGTTCGACGACGTCAACGGGATGCTGCCCAACGACAACGTCAAGGTCGCCGGCGTCGTCGTCGGCAAGGTCAAGTCGGTGAAGGTCGTCGACGGCCGCGCCCTCGTCACGTTCAAGGTCCGCAAGGGCGTCGAGCTGGCGACTGATTCCACCGCTGCCGTGCGGTGGCGCAACTTGCTCGGCCAGCGGTACTTGTACCTGTATCCAGGACCGGCATCGACGGTGTTGCGTAGCGGCGACCGCATCACGCGCACGCGATCGGTTGTCGACCTGGGCGAGCTGTTCAACCGACTCGGACCGATCGTCAAGGCCATCGACCCGAAGCAGGTCAATGACTTCCTCGATGCGGTCGTGGGCGGACTCGACGGTAACGAAGAGAAGCTGCGCAGCGCGCTCGACAACCTGGCGGCGCTGGCCGGCACGCTCGGCGCCCGCGACCAAGCCATCGGCCGCCTAGTTGAGAATCTCGACACCGTGTCGGCGACGATCGCGTCGCGCGACCGCGAAATCCGGACGATCCTCGACAACCTCGTCCTCATCACCAAGACGTTCAGCGAGAACACCGACGTCCTCGACAACGCGGTCACCAACCTCAAGACGTTCTCGGACAACTTCGGTGGCCTGCTCGAGAACAATCGCCTGCAGATCGACCGAACGGTGAGCAACCTGGCGACGATCGTCGCCCTCGTTCGTCAGAAGCTGCCAGTGCTCGACGACACCGTGATGCATCTCGACGAGGCGGCGCGCTCCCTGTTCGGCGCCAGCCGCCTCGGCGACTGGCTGGACCAGGACATCTACTGCGGCACTATCGGCGTGCCGCCGTTGTCCGTTGAGGTGCCGTGCCAGCCGCTGTCGAGCAACGGCAGCAACAGTGCCGCCCACCGGACGACGGGCGTGGACGCGCTCCGCCAGCTCATCGGGAGCGGCCGATGAAGTCATTCCGCGACCGCAACCCGTACCTGGTCGGCCTGGTGTCCGCCGGCATCCTCGGCCTTGTCGTCCTCGCCGCGTTCAGCGTCGGGCTGTTCCACGTCCTCGAGAAGACGTACTCGGTCAAGGCGGTCTTTAGCGACGCGTCGGGAATCAGCGGCGGCGCCAACGTGCGCGTCGCCGGGGTCCGGGTCGGGCGGGTTACCGGCGTTCACGCGGACCGCGACGCGGGCAACGTCGTGGTGTCGATGGTCGTGAACCGCGGGGTGCGGTTGTCGGCCAAGAACACCAAGGCGGAGATCTCGCTGGCGACGCTGCTGGGCGCCAAGTACGTGAAGCTCTCGGGCCGCGTCACCGCGCCGTACTTGCGCGACATCGACAAGGCCCGACGGGTCATCCCGGTCGAGCGGACCAAAACACCGTTCGACGTGTTCGAGCTCACCAAGGTCGGAACCCGGGCGATCGAAGCGACCGACACCGCCAAGCTCAATCAGTTGATCCAGCAGTTGGCCAGGATCACCGACGGCAAGCAGGCCCAGGTGAAGGAGCTGCTCGAAGGGCTCAACAAGGTCGGCACGGCGATCGGTTCGCGCGACCTGCAACTGCGCGATTTGCTGGACCAGGCCGACACGCTGTCGGGCACCCTGGCCGAGAAGGACAAGACACTTGTGTCGCTGCTCGACCAGAGCCAGGCGATCCTCGATCTCATCAGCCGCCGGCGCACGGACATTGCCCGCGGCCTCGAGAGCACCGACACGGCGATCGGCCAAGTCGCCGGCATCCTCAACGGGCACCTCACCGAGATCGACCTGATCCTCGACACGTTGCATCCGACCGTGGACATCCTCGATCGGCGCCAAGCCGACCTCGATCGCACGCTGGCCTACCTCGGTCCCGGCGCGCTCGGCCTGGCGCGCGCCGCCGCCCACGGACCGTGGGCCGACATCTACGTCCGCGCCATCGCCAGCGATCTCATCCCGTTCCTCCAGGAGCTTCAGGGGACGGGGGGATGATGGCTAGACGCGCGCTCGCGATCGTCCTGGCGCTTGCCGCGCTCGGGTTGAGTGGCTGCAGCATCCCCGGGACCGGCGGCGGCGGGGGCTACCGGCTGACCGCGTACTTCGACAAGGCGATCAGCCTGTACCCGCAGTCGAGCGTCAAGGTCCTCGGCTTGCCGGCGGGCCGGGTCACCTCGATCAAGGTCGTCGGCAGCCGCGTGCGCGTCACGATGCGGATCAGCGACGACGTGCCGGTCCCGGCCGACGTCCAGGCCGCGATCGTGCCGTTGTCGCTCATCGGCGAGCGCTACGTGCAGCTCTTCCCGGCGTGGACGCACGGCACCGCACGAGCCAAGGCCAACGCGGTGATCCCGCTGGAGCGCA
Organism: Acidimicrobiales bacterium; assembly: GCA_035649535.1. GTDB lineage: Bacteria > Actinomycetota > Acidimicrobiia > Acidimicrobiales > JACDEA01 > JACDEA01. Next base: position 27,460 of record DASRJI010000012.1, read on the forward strand.
CGACGATCCCCGTGGAGCCCGACGAGGCGCTCGCCGCGGTGAAGCACCTGCTCGATTCGCTGGACCCGCAGGCCACCGGGAAACTCATCAAGAACCTGGGCGATGACCTCGAGGGGACCGGCCCCGATCTCAACGGCGCGCTCAAGGGACTCGGCGAGCTGACGGCCGCCCTGGCCGATCGCGACGACCAGCTCGTCGCCATCGTCGATCACTTCGACAGGTTCAGCGCCACGCTGGCGACCCGGGAGGCGGCGCTCGGTCGCGTGCTCGACGGGTTCGCGGCGACGACGGGGCTGCTGGCCGACGAACGCAAGGCGATCGAGCGGCTGGTGAAGAACTTGGCGTCGATATCGACGACCGGCCTCGACATCACGAGCGAGCACGCGGCCAAGCTCGACCGCGACCTGACAGTTCTCACCCGCACGCTCCAGTCGGTCAACGTCAACATCGACGCGGTCCGCCAACTGCTCGATGCCGCGCCGCTCCTCGTCGGTGGCGACCAGTACAACGGGACCGAGGGCCTGGCCGGCGCGTGGGACCCGGGCTTCCACCACATCGATCTCCGCAACAACACCACGCCGGACCTGGCCCAGTTGTTCCTCGCCCTGGGTGTCCCGGCCGACTTCGTCTGCGTGCCCGTCGACGTCAACTGCGCGCTGCCGGTGGCGACGACGACCGTCGCCAGCACGACCACGACCGTCGCCCTGATGAGCGCGAACAAGCGGACCACCAGCACGCCGCGGTCGCGCGGTGGCGGCGTGCTGCACCGGGTCGCCCGGTCGCTGGCCGAGGTGTTCTCGTGACCCGCCGCTGGATGGCCGCGTGGCTCGTGACCGCGGCGGTCGTCCCGCTCCTGAGCGGGTGCTCGCCGCGAGGAGGGACGTCGATCGTCGCCACGTTCGACGACATCGGTGACCTCCAGACGCGCGGGTCCGTGCAGGTCGCGGACGTACGCGTCGGCCAGATCGGCAAGATCACCCTCACCAAGGACTTCCATGCGCGCGTGCACCTCACGCTCAACCACGGCGTCCACGTGCCGCGCGACTCCTCCGCCTTGTTGCGCACCACGTCACTGCTCGGTGAGAAGTTCATCGAGTTGCGGCCCAACGGTGATCCGACCGCTCAGCCGTACTTCCGCAACGGCGACACCATCCCGCGCGCCCACACAACCGAAGCACCGGAGTTGGAGTTCGTCGCCGAGGAGGCGGTCACCGCCTTGGGCGCGGTCGTGGCGTCTGACATCGGCACGCTTGTCCAGACGAGCGCGGAAGCCTTCGGGGGCCGCGCTCCCGTCCTGCGGTCGCTGATCAACGAGCTGTCGACGATCAGCGCGACCTTTGCCAGCCGCACCAACGAGATCGGCCGCATCATCGACGGCTTCGACGCCACCGCCGCGGCGCTCGCGGGCGGCAAGGGCGAGATCGACGGCCTGCTCGTGAACCTGGCCGATACGACGCGGATCCTCGCTGACAACCGCGACCGCGCCGTCAACGCGCTGGCGCAGCTGTCGCGGCTCGCCGCGGTGCAGAACGAGGTCCTCGCCAAGTACCGCAGCGACATCGACCGCCAGATCAAGCAGGTCGACGCCATCGTCGGCGTGGCCGTCGGTCAGACCAGCGAGCTGAGCCTGCTCGTCGACTGGCTCCAGAAGTTCGCGGTGGCCGTCCCCAAGGTGATTCCCGGCGACTTCACCCAGGTGTACGCGTGGATCGTTCCCGCCCAACTCGATCCGAGGGTCGGGACATGAGGCGCCGCGTGTGGGTCAACCTCACCGTGTTCGGCATCGGCTTCGTCGTCATGGTGGGCTGGCTGACCCAGCGTGTCGTCAGCGTGAAGAGCCTCGACAACCCGTACACGGTGTCGGCCGACTTCAGCAACGCGTTCGGCGTGTTGCCCAACGCCGAGGTGACGTACCTCGGCGTGACGTACGGACAGGTGAGCAAGGTGTCGCGCATCCCTGGCGGGGTGCGGGTCGACATGTCGATCGAGCGGGGCCGCAAGATTCCCGAACAGGCCGACGCCAACATCTTCCGCAAGTCGGCGATCGGCGAGCAGTACGTGGACTTCAGCCCGCCGACCGGGTTCAAAGGCGACAACGGGCCGTGGCTCAAGAGGGGCGCCCACCTCCCGATGACGCGCACGCACGTCCCGCTCGAGTTCTCCGAGTTGCTCCGTTCGGCCAGTGCCCTGGTCGGGTCTATCCCGCCTGACGCGGTGGCCAAGTTGCTCGATGCGGCGGCGACCGGTCTCGAGGGCCGCACCGATTCGTTGCGCGCACTCGCCGAGGGCGGCGACCAATTGAGTGCCGCGCTGGCCACGCACACCGACGCGCTCGATCGCCTCGCTGACAACGGCACCCGGCTGACGCACGTCGTGGCCGAACATCGCGGCTCGCTGGGGTCATCGCTCACCGATCTCCGGAATGTGGCCGACAGCCTTCGCAACGCCAAAGGCGACACGGCGGTGCTGCTTGATCGGGGATCCCGGCTCTTGACCCAGGTCGCCGATGTCATCGCCAATCAGAAGGGCAACCTCGACTGCGACCTCAAGACACTCGAACTGGTCATCGACTCGGCCACCACGCCTGAGCGCGTCGCCGGTCTGCGTGGGCTCCTGCGGGTCGGCCCGACGGCCTTCGCCCGGCTGTGGGACGCACGCGACGTCGACACGACCGGTCCGTACCCCGGCGTCTGGCTACGCGTCGGCTTCGTCGCCAACCCGGTGCACGATCGACCTGACCAGTTCACCCCGCCCAAGGACGTCCCGCCGGTCAAGGCGGTGCCGGCGTGCGCGTCGCCGTTGCGGCCGTCGGGTGTCAACTACACCGCAGGCTCGACGGCGATTCCGGCCACCCTCCCGCCCGCCGCGGGTGACGGGATCCTGTTGCTGCTCCTGTCGTCGGTCGGCGCTCTGGCGGTTCTGCGCGAGACGGGCGGGTTGCGATGAGCGAGGTGGTCGACGAACAGCCCGCCCCCGAACCGCGGCCCAACCGGCGAGTGGGCCAGGTCGTCGCCGTCATCGCCGCGCTGACGGTGCTCACGGGCGTGTTCGCGTGGGGTGCGACGAAGTACAGCTCGGTCAACGGCCAGCTCAATGACATCGAGGCAATCCGCCGGGTCGCCGGCGAGTTCGGCGCCACGACGCTCACCTACGACTACAAGGACCTGCCGTCCTTTGACCGGCGTATGCGCGCCCACGCGACGGGCACGTTCAAGCGCCAGCTGGGCGAGGGCTTGCCCGGGCTCAAGACGCTGATCACCCAACTCAAGTCCCATTCGGAGGCGACGGTGAAGCAGGTCCTCGTCAGCGATATCGACGAACACTCGGCGTCGGCGCTCGTCGTGGTCGAGGCCAAGGCCCAAAACGGCGACGCCCCCGCCCGCACCCTCGACGATGCCTACATCGAATTACAGCTGGTCAAGGCGGGTAAGCGCTGGTTGATCGACGGCGTGAGCACGCTGGACCTCGGCCAGGGGAGTTCGGGCCCCGCCGTGCCTGGCGTGACCACCACCACAACCCGCTCAAGTAGCTGACGGGGGCCGTATATGCTCCCGCCCGCGCTGAGGCGACCCTCGGTGGCTCCCCGATAGAAGGAACGCATGGCCGACGAAGACGAGCTGGTTGACGACGAGTCGGACGAGCTCGAAGAACCCGACGAACTCGAAGAACCGGAGGACCTCGACGATGACGACATCGATGTCCTCGCCGAGGACGACCTCGGCGTTGACGACGACGACGTGGTCGTGGACGACGACGCCGAAGACGAGGTCGAGGCCGAACCGGCCGAGCCGGCCGCGGCCGCCGAGGATGACGACGACGACGAGCCCGACGACGACGACGTCGAAGCGTCTCTGGACGAGATCCTCAAGGAGCGCCTGGTCGTTCCCGACGAGGAAGAGGACGACGAAGAAGAGGTACCCGACACCGAGGACCGCAGCGACGGCACCGGCAAGGTCCTCCCGAAGCAGCCCGACGAGTTCGTCTGCCAGTCATGCTTCCTCGTGAAGCACCCGAGCCAGTTGGCCGACGCCAAGCGCCAGCTCTGTAGAGATTGCGTCTAACACCTGCCTGAGGAGGACGCTGATGGGATACCGCAACGTCGTAGTCGGCACTGACGGATCGGCAACCGCCGAACTTGCCGTCCGCCACGCCGCCCACCTCGCCAAGGCGTTCGGCGCCCGGCTCACGATCGTGACCGCCTACGCGCCGGTTCCCGCGTCGCCGGTCGACGTAACTGACGTTCCCGAGGAGCTCCTGTGGCGGATTACCGACTCGGCGGCGGCCGACGAGCGAGCCGAGAGCGCGCAGCAGATCGCCAAGGAGATGGGCGTGAAGGATGTTCGCCGGCGCACGTCGTCCGGTGATCCGGCGGCCGCCATCATCGAGGTGGCCGAGGACACGGGTGGCGACCTGATCGTCGTCGGCTCGAAGGGGATGGCGTCACCCTCGCGATTCGTGCTCGGCAGCGTTCCCAACAAGGTCTCGCATCACACGCCGTGTGACGTGATGATCGTGCATACGACCGCCTAGACCGACCGGTACTAGCGTCGCTCCCGTGAGTGAGGACAAGTCACCGGTCGAGAAGGCCGTCGAATTGATGGTGTACGCCCCGGTTGGGTTCGTGAACTTCATGCGGACGATGCTCCCGGGGTGGATCGAACAGGGTCGTCAGGAAGTCACCAAGCAGGTGGGGACCGCGAAGGTGATGACCGAATACGCGGTGACCCAGGGTCGCAAGGATGCTGAGAAGCGCGTCATTCAGGCGGCCGAGATGGTGAGCAACCTCTCCGCTCGTCGCCAGCCGCCGCCGCCGGCTCGGTCCGCACCGCCCACCAGCGCGGCATCGGCGCCGTCGGCCGCCGCCGCGCCGGTCGTGTCGAGCAACGGGCCGCGGCCCAGCGCTGACAACCTGGCGATACCCGGGTACGACTCGCTCGCCGCGTCGCAGGTCGTCCAGCGGCTCGGCGGACTGTCGTCGGCTGAGCTCGACGCAGTGCGCGCTTATGAGGAATCGACACGCGGGCGCCGCACGATCCTCAACAAGGTCGGCCAGCTCCAGGCGGAGACGAAGCCTTAGGTGGAAGGGGCGCGACCGGCGACGCCGGATGACGTGCCCCGGTTGGCGGAGCTGAACCGCCTCGCACTGGCCGACATGGCCGAGATGCGGGGAGGGATCGTCTTCGCCGCCCGCGAGGCCCGCGCCGAGCCGTTCGAGGCCGAGCTCTCGGCCGCGCTCACCGATGAGCGCACCTGCGTGCTGAGCGGCACGATCGACGATGTCATCATCGGCTACGCGGTCGCGCACATCGAGGAATTGCGCGACGGCACGCGCCTCGGCGTGATCACTGATCTCTTCGTCGAAGGCGAGGCGCGCGGCGTCGCGGTGGGGGAGAGCCTGATGGACGCGTTGCTCGTCTGGTTGCGCGAGCGCAAGTGTGATGCGGTCGACGCCTACGCGCTGCCCGGCGACCGCTCGACCAAGAACTTCTTCGAGGGCTCGGGCTTCACGGCGCGGCTGCTCGTCATGCACCACAAGCTGGGTGCAACGTCATGAGCGTCCCGGAGCGAGCCGAAGTCTGCGTCGGCGCCATCGCCGTCGACAACGACCGGCTGTTGCTCATCCGTCGCGGTCACGGGCCGGCGGCGGGGGAGTGGTCGATTCCCGGCGGACGGGTTGAGGCCGGTGAGTTGTTGGCCGAAGCGGTCGTTCGCGAGCTGCGGGAAGAGACGGGACTCGAAGGCGTGTGCGGCGAACTCGTCGGCTGGGTCGAGCGCATCGGTGACGACTTTCACCACGTGATCCTTGACTTCAACGTCACGCTGCTCGACGCCGTCGACCCGATCGCGGGCGACGACGCCGCCGAAGCGCGTTGGGTTGTGTTGCACGAGGTGGCCGAGCTCAATCTCGTCGACGGCCTGGCCGAGTTCCTGCACGAGCACGGCATCCTGGAGGTGATCACGTAGTGGACGTGTTCGACGCCATGTCGACGGCGCGGGCCATCCGTCGGTATACCGATGAGCCGGTGCCCGACGACGCGGTGCGCAAGTGCTTGGAAGCGGCGACGTGGTCGCCGTCGGGTGGCAACCGGCAAGGGTGGCGGTTTGTCATCCTGCGGTCGCCCGAGGTGCGCAAGATCCTTGGCGAGACGTACCGCACCGCGTGGGCGACGGCCAAGTTCGACTACGGCCTGACCGGCGAGGAGGCGCCCGACGACCCGGCGCCGCGGGCGCGCATGGGGCGGACGATGCAGCACTTCGTCGACCACTTCGAGGACATCCCCGTCCTCGTGCTGTTTTGCCTGCAGGGCCGCGGTCACCGGCCGGCGCTGGCCGAAGGCGGCTCCATCTACCCGGCGATGCAGAACTTCTCGCTCGCGGCGCGGGCGCAAGGCCTCGGCACGGTCGTGACCACGTTCTTTCTCGCCGCCGAGCCGCAACTGCGCGAGGCGATCGGCATTCCCGACGACTGGCTGCTCGCCGGCCTCCTACCGTTGGGTTGGCCGGTCGGCCGCCACGGCCCGCTTCGTCGTCGCCCGGTGGAAGACGTCACCTACGTCGACCATTGGGGCGAGGGCTTCGGTCAGGCGCCGACGTAGGCCGCCAGGTGTTGGCCCGTGAGTGTTGAGCGGTCGGCGACCAGGGCCGCCGGTGTTCCCTCGAAGACGATGCGGCCGCCGTCGTGGCCGGCGCCGGGACCGAGGTCGATGATCCAGTCGGCGTGGGCCATCACCGCCTGGTGGTGCTCGATGACGATCACCGACTTGCCGGAATCGACGAGCCGGTCGAGCAGACCGAGAAGCTGCTCGACGTCGGCGAGATGCAGGCCGCTGGTCGGCTCGTCGAGGATGTAGACGCCGCCCTTCTCAGCCATGTGGGTCGCCAGCTTCAACCGCTGGCGCTCGCCGCCCGAGAGCGTGGTGAGCGGCTGGCCCAGACTGAGGTAGCCGAGGCCGACGTCGGCGAGCCGCTCGAGGATGGCGTGGGCGGCGGGCGTGTGCGCTTTGCCGGCGCCGAAGAACTTCTCGGCCTCGGTCACCGACATCGCCAGCACCTCGCTGATGTCGCGCCCGCCCAGCTTGTACTTGAGCACCGACGCCTCGAAACGCTTGCCCTCGCAGTCCTCGCAGGGAGTTGCCACGCCGGCCATCGTCGCCAGATCCGTGTAGATCACGCCGTTGCCGTTGCATGTCGGGCACGCGCCCTCGGAGTTGGCGCTGAACAAGGCGGGCTTCACGCCGTTCGCTTTCGCGAACGCCTTGCGGATCGGCTCGAGCAGACCGGTGTACGTTGCCGGGTTGCTGCGTCGCGAGCCCTTGATCGCGGTCTGATCGACCGTGACCACACCGTCCCTGCCGCTCACCGAGCCGTGGATCAGCGAGCTCTTGCCCGACCCGGCTACGCCCGTCACCACCACGAGCACGCCTAACGGGATGTCGACGTCGACGTTCCGCAGGTTGTGCGTGCGGGCGCCGCGCAC
>DASRJI010000013.1:0-38374 GCA_035649535.1 Acidimicrobiales bacterium
TGAGCGCGTAGATGGCGAGCAGCACCGCCGCGCTCGCCTCGGCAAGGATCCCGGCGACCGAGACCTTCCGCTTGTCGAACCGGTCGGCGACCGAGCCGGTGACCAGCACCAGCAGCGCGGCGGGTGCGAATTCGGCCAACCCGAGCAACCCAAGCGCGAGCGTGCTGTGGGTCATGTCGTACACGAGCTTCCCGAGAGCGGTGACGCCACCGACCGCGGCCGCTCCCGCCGCGAACACGCTGATCAGGACGCCGGCGACCGAGCGGTCGTAGCCCCGTTCGCTCCTGACGCCCGCCTGCACCGGACAACCATGCCAGTTGCCCGACCGGGAGAGTTACAGCGGTTCGACTATCCGGGGCAGGTGCTGTGGCCCTGCACCGTGTTATTACTGAATCCGAACGCCGGCGAGTTGGAGCACTGCGCACTTCCAGCGATCGACGAGTTGTCGACGGAACCCCCAGCGGTGTTGCCCATCAACTGCACGTTGCCGCGGATGGTCGCGCCCGAATACTGCAAGAACCTGTGGTTGTTGACGAAGACGAGCGACATCACCGTGGAAGGCACGAAGCCACCGGCGGGCATGGGGCACGCCGGCAACGGTGCCAGCTCTGGTGCCGCTGGCGTCGCCGGATAGTTTTGCGCGAGCAGGTTCCCGCCGATCACGATGTCGCAGACGCTCGCGCGATCGACGGCGTCAAGTGAGAGATTGCCGTCGACGCGCGTCGCGTTGGCGGCCGACGTGGACGCGTAGACCGCGGCGGCCCTGGTCGCGGTGACGTTGCCGAGGACGTGCGCGCCGGTCATGACGAGTTCAGCGCCAGGGCTGACGGTCACGGAGCCCGTGACGGTGACATTGTCCAGCGTGCACAGCTGACCGGCGGTCACGGTCAAGTTGCCGTTGACCGTCGAGCCACTCGGCGGGTTGGGTGGGCACTGCACCGCCGCGTGTGCCGCGGGCTGCAACAGGCCAAGGGCAAGGTTCACAAGCATCGTCACAACCGCAACCCGTCGCATGGTCTCCCCTCGTTCGCGCTCGCCGCACGCGACGCCGAGCATCACGGCAATTTACCGCTGTCTGTTCTCGGAAGTGGACGATTGCGACGGGACGCAGCCGCGATGGTTCGTGGGCCATCGGACTGGCCTGATCCGGCGTCTAAGGACGTCGCCCGAGCGCGAGCGAGCCACGCTCGAGCCAGCGCGCGGCATCGTCGGGTAGGAGTTTGTGCACCAGGTGCTCGTTTCGCTGAAGCTGCGCTTCCGTCAGCACGCCGCGCCAGCGCCCGTTCGTGCCCTGGTTGAAGAACGCGTGCGCTCCGTTGTCGAACGCCATCGACAGAATCGCCGACGCGTCGTGATCCGACTTCATCGCCTCGAACTCGCAACGCCTCACCACGTCGCCCCAAAGGTGAGCTGGGACATCGACGCCGAGAAAGTCGGCGATGCGTCGCATCTCCCCAGCAAGGTCTGCAAGTAGATCCGAGTAGTGCACCAACAGCACGAACGGCTCGCCTCGCAGCGACCACCACGACGCCAGGTGATCCATCGGCGTTCCCCAGTCGACCCACTCGTCGAACAACTGGTCCATGTCGCCCTCCCACACTGGCGGCCACGGCGCGACGCCATCCAGGGCAGCGGCGGTGTTGAGCGTGGCGATCACCTCCGGACGCATCTTGCGACGATGGTTGGCCCATGACACGAGCGCGTCGCGGCCATCTCGATAGACGGCGAGGTAGCGGCACTCGGTGAAGATGGGCGTGCAGTCAGCCGGGCTGTGTGTCTTGATCAACCGCCGGTGGGGCAACCCGTCGAGCATCGCGAGCGTGTCGTCAACGGGCCGCATCCGTGCATCGAGCCACGGCGCGAGGTCGAAAGCCGGGGCGGGCGCATCGCCGTGCGGCCACAACAATGAACTGACAATTCCCTGGGTCCAGGTTGTTCCGGACTTCGGCGGAGTCGATATGAAGATGTCGTCGGTCCTCGCAACGAACCGTTCCCACCGCCGGCTGTCGTCGTGAATGTGAATGCGACGTCGCGTCGGAGGCAGCACCGAGGCCATCTCGGCGAAGCTACAGCTCGCGCGGTCGCTCTCGTTCGGCGGCTGGAGCATGCGCTGGGAGTAGGCCTGGCTTCGGCTTCCTGCTCGATCTCGAAGAAGCCCAGCTGCACGCAGCGGCCTCCGCGCGGGCCGGAGACGATGAGGCGGTCGCTGACGATCTCGCCGCCGCCGACGGCGTCGTGGCCGCGGAAGACGATGAGGTTCAGCATTCGGTCGTCGGCTCGGGCGAGCATGGTGCCCGCCTGCAGCGTGCAGTCGGGCATGGCCTCGATGCCGTCCTTCAGGCGGTCCACGTACGAGTCACCGCCGGTCACCAGTGGCATCACCTGCGCCGGCCGGAGATCGTCGACCACGACATCGTCGTCGTCGACGGCCCGCACGCCGTCCCAGTCGGGGCCGTTGTACGCCCGCAGAAAGGCATCGGTCACGTCGTCGATCTCACTCACGCGCCGCCGACGATACGCAGCCCAACGCGATGCGTGTCGGAGGGGCGTTGGCGCCCTTGCGGACACGCATCGAGCTGCAGGGGTAACCGCGCGTCGGCCTCGGCCTCCTCGCTCGTTCCAGAGCGTCGATACCGTGGGATGTGAAACAGCGCCACGAGGTGCCTCGCACTCGCAGGCAGCTGGGACTTAGGCGGCCCCGCGCTCGATAAGGGCCGCAGTAGGCGACAAGTCTGCGTCGAGTCTCGCCACGTGTGTCGCGGCAACCGAGCGTTGTCGAGAGTCCGAAAGCCGGCGCAGCGGTAGCGCATAACGACGCCGAGCGCACCGATCGTTGGCGGACTCGACTTCAGCGATTGCAGCATCACGCGAGCTCTCCGGCGTCACGGCTCGAGCCTCAGCCGCCCACCATTGAACGACGTCGCCGCGGTCGCCGTCTCGCGCGGCGCGGGAGAACAGCCGACCTTCGGCGGCACCCCAAACCCCGTGGGTGGCAGCACGGAGGAGATGCACTTGCACGGCGGCTGTTCGCACCGTGGGCGGCGCGGCGAGCAGATCAAACAACGCAGCTACGTCATCCGGATGCTTGTGCACCAGCGCCGCGAGGTAGGTCCCGACCGTATTTGGATCAATCTCCATTAGGCCGGGCTCACCAAGGAACCGCTGCGCTCCATAGGGATCTCGCCGATGTTGCATCGTCCTCACCGAGTATCTAAAGCGATGGACGTTCGGCTTACCGGCCGCCGCGGTCTCGTCGAACACGCCGCGGTTCCACCTCGCCGCTTGCTTCGACCCCCGGCGCAGGGCGAAGCCAAGCCCGCTCAGTTCCCTGTCCACGATCGCAGCGACCGCTCGCTCGGGATCGTCTATCCAATCCGTCTTCTCCAGGCTGCGCTCCAAATTCACCGATCGCAGCGCGGCGTCGACCGCACCGCAAACCGCCTCCCAATGGTCGCCTGCGCGAAGTACAACGGCGATGTCATCGCTCCACCGGACGTGGTCCGCGCCGGTCGCCACCAGCGCATGGTCGACGACACCCAACACCGCGTGCGCGAATACGGGAGACCATTCCGGTCCGATCGGCAGGCCCTCAAGCCCGTCGCGTACCTGCCAGATCCGAAGCCACGACTCGATCGCATCGAGCTCCGGCAAATCACCCACTACGGCGCCCATCCGCTCGAACACCACGGCTGCTTGCATGGACGGGTAGCACCGCCGTACGTCAGTCAGCAGCAGCCCCCGAAATCGTGGCTCTCGGAAAAGAGCGAGTAGACGAGACCGCCGGCCTTCGAACGCCAGCCGCGAGTGTTGGTATGCCCACCCGGGCGGTCTACGCCCCAGCCGGTAACCGACCACCGTCGGCCTCGCAGGCAGGTGCGCATCTACCTGCCGGATCATGGTCGCAACGCCGACGCGAACAGCCATCTCGTCAAATGGGTCGAGTAGGGCGAGGGACCGCAGCTTGTCGCCGTTCGGCCACGGCAAGTGGCGACACACCTCCGGCGACCCCCCGAACCTCACGATCGGCATGGTGAGGTGCGGCCACTGCCGAAGGTCCTTGAGGGCCACTGGATCGGGGAGGTCTCGCGCCGCCGACCAGTCTTTGGCCGGCGACAGATTCGCTTTCACGCTGGTCGTCTGAAGCTTGAGCGGAGGACCTCCTGTGATGGGAACCCTGAAGTGTCGCGCGCCCTCTGCGCGTTGCCGCGGATGGTTTCCAAGCGCGCCGATCAAGAGCGTCGACCAGCGCCCGTAGCGACGTGGTCCCGGACCTTGGCGATCAAGCGACACGCTCTTCACTCGGACGGTGAGGGTGCGGTCGTTCGCTGGCAAGAATCAGGCGACGCCGAGGAACCGACGCAGCGCCTCGCGGATGATTTCGCTGGTGGTCGTGTCCTCGGCGTCGGCGCGCGCACGGATGGCGGCGCGTAGCTCCGCATCGATGCGCACTGGAACGACCTCCCCAGGACCGGCGCCGATCGGCGGTCGACCGCGACGCTGAGTCCTTAGGGTCTCGACGGCGTAGTCCTTCGTCGCGACCTCATTGGCGGCGGCATCGATGTCGGCGTCGCTCAAGGTCCGGCCCGACTGAGTCGCGTAAGTCTTTTGCTTCCGCATCAGCCGTTCGTCGACAGCGAGCGTCCACGGCCAGCAACCAGTCGGCGCATCCAGTTATCGTATTACAGAATTCGCACTCGAATTATGGCGCTACTGGGTCGAGGCCAGACCGGCGACGCTCAAGCGCGACCTCGACCCGTTCGACCGCTGTCTCGAGCTCCTCGTGCTCCCAGATCCGCACGACTTCCCACCCGGCCTCCGCGAGGGCTGCATCGACGCGTCGATCTCGTTCGACGTTCCCCTCCAGCTTCGGCTCCCAGTAGTCGCGATTGGTCTTCGGCACGTGCTGGTGCTCGGGGCAGCCATGCCAGAAGCAGCCGTCGAGGAACACAGCAACCTTCCATCGGGTGAAGGCGAGATCGGGGCGGACTCGGGCGCCGTCAGCTCGCACAAGAAGGTCTTTCCTGAACCGAAGCCCTCGTCTATGCAGAACGGACCGGAGGAGCGTCTCGGGCTTCGTCCCCGTACTTCGGTTCGCTCGCCCGATCTTGGTTGCGGCGGCGTCGCTAGGTTCCGGGTAGGGCACGCGACGCCCACGACCGAGGCTGACCGTACGAGCAACGGGCGGCTCTCGATTACGGTCGATCTTCGCTGGCGGGGGCACGTGACCCCGCGCCGGTGAGCGACCGGCCTTCTCGGGCATCATCCCAAACTAGGTTCCTCATTAATGATCGAGCAGCGCGGGCGACACCATGTCGATTCAAGCCAGGCTTGAGTCCGCGCTCGAACGGGCTTGGAGCGCCCTGGAGGCGAGCGGCACAGTCGAGCTGGATGCCCCGGCTGACGTGGTCGAGGCGGCAACACACCTCATCAGCCTCGACTCAGCTCCAGACCGCGGCATGGCCCTGGCGATCGCCGCCGGAACGGCTGAGGACCCCGCCAGCGACCCTGGCGCACTTCAGGACACCGCCGGCGTCGACCGCCGCGGCCAGGCCAAGGCCTTGATGGTCGCTCTGACCGCATTCCGGGACGGCCACGGGCTGACGTTGAAGATCTCTCGCGAACCCGGAGTTTCCAATCCGTGGCGCGAGCCGGAGATCGACGACGCTTGGTTAGCTCGTCGCGCTCGGCTGCCGTCTGCAGCCGACTTTGTCACCCTCGTCCGATGGCTCCGGGACGCGGCCACGGAAGCAGAGCGGCGCGAGCGCGCTTCATCTTTGCTTGACCATCTGGCGTTCCTTATCGCGGGCCTTGCGCAGGGCGGGTCATTCGCCTACCCACGCTTCTCGGCATCACCTCGGCTGGCGATGGCCCTAGTCCGAGACTTCCTCTCGACGACGCCGAATCGCCCAGACGCGTTGGAAGCCGTCGTCTGTGCTGCGACCCGAGCGATAGCAGACGCGCTGCCGGGTGAGATCTCGGTAGAGCGTCGGGATACGAACAGTCCTGATCCCATCGACGTGCTCGTATCGGGTGACCACGTCGCCAGCGGCATCGAGGTCACGGACGATGAGATCTCGCTCGCCAAACTTCAACACGAGGTCGTCCCCGCCATGCTGCTGCACGGCCTCTCGCATGCCGTAGTCGTTGCCCGGCCGCCGTCGGATGACGAGGTCGACGCCATTGATGCCTATCTCGTCACGATCTACCGTCAGTTCCAACAACGCATTGACCTACTCACCATCGACGACATCGAGAAGTGGTTCGCGCTGCCCGGATTGCCGATCGAGGTGCCGTCGGCATTTGTCTGGGAGATCGGCCGAGAGCTAGACCGCCACTCCGCTGCGGAGACGAGGCGTGCTTGGTTGTCAGTTCTCGAGGGGTACGTGAACTCCGCTATTTGAGGCTGAGCGCGGACTTCACCGCTTCGGCTGCCGCCAACGCAAGGCGCGGCGGGACGGCGTTGCCGATCTGTCGGTACCGCGCCGACTGCGGCCCTTGCCATTCCATCCCGAGCGGGAACGTTTGGACGGCGGCGGCCTCCTGCACGGTGATGCGGCGCATGCGACTTGGGATTCGCTTGAGCGGCGCTCCGCCGTTCCAGAGGCGCTCGTGGTACTTGAGGATCCACGGGTCGGCCCCACGATCGAGTTGCTCTTGGTCGATGATCGGCGTCTTGTTGCCCCCCATCGAGGCCGGCAATGTCGGTGCGGGTGCATCGAGATCCATCGGCCGCCCGGCTCCGTTGAACAACATTCCGGCGAACGGTGACCGCCGCAAGACTGGAGCTTTCGCAGGAGTGACGATGGCTCGACAGATCGAGTCATTGCCCGGTTCGCCGATCCGAGGTAACTGCCCGAGTGCCTTGCGCAATGTTGGCGGATGGTCGGCAGTCGTCGGCTCAGGCGCTACTGGGTGACCATCACGCACACCGATAAACAGCATTCGCTCTCGCGCCTGCGGTGCACCGAAGTGCGATGCGTTGCACAGATAGAACGATGCGCCGTAACCGAGCCGCTTCGCCCGAGTGGCGAGGCGCTCGCGAATCAGGCTCCACCTGCGATTTTCGTAGAGCGCCTTGACGTTTTCCATCACAAACGCCTGGGGCTGGACGCGTTGCACCATGTCCATGAAATGGAAAACATGCTGTGATCGGTGATCGTCAGGATCCATTCGCCCCGCGACTGAGAAACCCTGGCAGGGCGGCCCGCCGATCACAAGGTCAGCCGAACCCGGGAGCGGAAGATCCTCCTCGGGTAGCCCGAGGATGCTGCCCGTGGGGGTCACCCAGTCGTCGTCCAGGTGCTTCCGGGTCTCTCGAAGGCGCTTGAACGTGAGCTCGTTTGTGGCCGATGCGTATGGGTCGAGCTCGTTAACCCACACGGGCCGGAACCCGGCCAGGGCGAAGCCGAGATCCATACCGCCAGCACCGGCATACACGGAGACGTAGGTCCCCAACGAGGCCCGATAGTGGGGTACGTCGCTGTAGTCGCTGAGCTGGCCTGGCAACGGGTTGTAGAACCCCTCCGGCGCGTCGCCGTGGAGATCGAGGGCCATGGTGGTCGTCGACGGCAAAGTCATCTGCGTGAACGTTCGCTGCTGCACAGTTCCTTCTCCCTTGTCGGGTGGCTGCAGGGGAAGGCTGTGCTCATCATGCACCTGGGGTGTAACAGTGAATTTGTGCGCCGCCGACCCTTGGATGGCCCAGAAGCGGCGACGCGCACGCTTCCATCGTAGGGAGTGGGCTCGTCACAGCCGCGCATCCTCGGGTACGCCTTCCACGGCCGGCCGCGCGACGAGCGGTGTTGTTACCGGGCCTTCGGATCGGCGTAGGGCCCCGCCCGATCACGCTTGGGCTTTCGGATTCTCGGCAACTTGTCAGGCACCACGTCCGGGGTGCGCAGTAGCTGCATCTGCTCATCGACAAACGCCGACATCTCTGCGAGCCACGCCGCACCGGCGACACCGCCGGCTTCGTGCAACAGCTCCAGTACCCGCATTCGGTCGAGGACCACCGACGCAAGATCGTTGAGCTCCATCCAAGCCGTTGAAGGGGGAACGCTGTGGGCCGTGGCGAAAGCGGTCGACGGGTTCGCGCCGAACTTGATCCAACGCGTCCAGGACACCACCGGGATGGCCTTCTGCGCCTTGCTCAAATAGTCGTACTCCACGCTCGCCTGCGCGAGTACCACGGGCGTGCCGGTTCGCTTGTCGGAGAGCGGCCGCCAAACCACGCAATCAACGCCGCCGTCGTTCGAATCCGGGTTCACGTCCTTATCGCCGTCTGGATAGCCCATTTGCTCCGCCAACCAGGTAATTGCCTCAAGGAACTGCGTCGGTCGGCCCTTGCGCGCCGGCGTACCGAACACGATGCCTGTCGCGCCGGCTCCCTGGAGCTGCACGAGCGCATCGCACGCGGGGCCATCGAAGAGAGCCCCGACCTTCCCCTCTTGCTTACCAGCGACCCACGGTGCGTACTGGAGGCAGGCGATCTTGAGAAATGTGTACAGGGTTGGATCCACGGGTTCGGCCGAGTCGGCTGTTCCGACGAAGAGCAGCCGGTCTCCAGCTCGGCGGAACGGGTAAACCGACATTGCCCGCGCTGCTCGCTCGTCCACCAGTGACAGCGCAAGCTCCAACTCGTGCGTCGGCGGCTTCTGCCCACTTGCAAAGAGGCCGGCCATCTCGCTGAGGCTGAAATCGTGGAGCTCGTCCACAATCGCAACAATCTCCGCCCACTCGACCAGGGTGTGGCTGTCGAATGTCGCGGGCAGTCCGATGTAGTCGTTCATCCGAACGCCTACTGCGAGTGGATTGCAGCGCGAAGTTCGGTTATCGCCGACAGACAGGCATCGACATCAGGGAGTAGTTCCTCTCGATTAAAACCGTTGGACGACACAATGCGATGCGTCTGACCGATCAAGGCATTCGCGCGCGTCAGGGCCCGGCGCGCTCGTTCTTCCGCCCTAACTGTTGCTTCAAGCGCCGCATCGAGGTCATTGGTGCTCCGCAGCTCCCGCTCTGCCGCACCGGACGTGTCCGCAAGCACGGCGCCAAGCTTGCGGAGCTGCCGTGAATCGGTGATGACACGACCGCGATTGCGCTCGTCACCGAACATATATGTGAAGAGTCTTCGAACCTTCTCCTTGTTGGTTTCTGGGACGGGGTAGTACTCGAGATCCACAAACCGTGGCGCCGGCGCACCGATGTACTCGCGCAGGTTGCGGATCCCCATTGCGTAGCTGAAGACTCCGAACGACTCTTCGACTTTTGACGTGTCGAGGTCGAACTCGTCGCGTGCCTGTTCGACGATGTCGTGGTCTCGGTACATCGCGCGCACGGTTGTGAGTTCGCGGCCCACGCGGTCTGCGACAACTTCAAAGTCCTGGGTCTCCTGGGCGAGTCGGGCAATGAATCTGGCCTGTGCGAACGGATCCCACGGTTCGATTCCGGAGATGTGTCGGAATCCGAGCAGCGCATCGACTTCGGATCGCTCCTGAATCAGGACGACAGGAACATCGATGTCGCCGTCGAGTGTCTCGAGGCCGTCCCAGGCGGGGGTCTGCGCGATGAGCGACGTGCGCAGCGGGCCACCCGTGATTGCGAGCAGCGCAGTGAGCCGGCGGTTCCCTTCGACCACGCGGAAATGCGAGTTCTCAGCGAGAGCGATGAGCGGCTCCGACACGAAAAACCCGTGGCGAGAGATGGACTCGCCGACGCGGATGGGATCGAAGTGCTCGTCGAGATATAGCGCTAGTTGTTCCTGCGTCGAGTCGGGATGACGCAGCTCGTCAGGTAATCGTGGGTTTTCCCAGTCCAGCCTCAGGTTTGACAACGCGATGGACTTGACTTCGCCACCTACAACTCGAACGCTCACACTCCCGCAAGGTAGCCCCGCAGCGGCTCGGGAGCAGCCTTGTCCGCAAGCCCCGCGGCAGACCGAGTCTTGGCCGGGATGGCCGATGCCGGTCGAAGAGCGCGCTCTCGCGTCTGACGGATCGCGGGTCGCAACACCTCCATAGACCTCGCTTGCGTCGAGGATTCACTGCTCGAGCGCACCTCACGGAAAAGCCTGCTCGACCAGTACTCCGACGAAGCGTTCGGCGGTGACCCGGTTGCGCGAGACCAAAACGCGGCACCTAGCCCAGCACTCTCTCGAGACAACGAGACGGGCGAATCGTCTCACCTCGGCCCGACGGTCACGAGTAAAGTCGGATGACCTATCGCGGCAAATGGGCAGCCGAACTTCGGCGGCGACAAGGCGACCGACAACGGAGCCGACGCTCGACTGCTGAACCATCGCCTCGAGCTTGGCCCGGTCCCAGGCCTCACCATCGACCACGACGTGCACGGACTGAGTGGCGCGACGGTAGGCGTCGCGCTCCCGCCAATACGTCCCCGCCGCTTTGGCCGCGAGCCGGTCCTCTTGACGGTCGAGCTGCTCGCGAAGTCGATCCGTCGCCAGCGCGGTGCGCCAGTCGTCGTCCAATACGCGCATCGCGTCCCGCAGCAGTCGCTGACGGTCACGACGGAACAGGAGCCGGGCGCTCGCCCGCTCGATCCAATCGAGGACGGCCTCGGCGTCGAGCCACTCGACGGGCGGCGCGGGCAGCGGCTCGCCGGCCTCACTCAGGAGGCTCCAAACGTCGGTGTCGGGATCGGTGCCCGCGCGCTCAACGACGTTGCCGTTATTGCCGCAAGGCGATAACGGCAAGTCTGTGACGGTTTCAAAGGGGTCAGCGTCGCGTGGGCTGAGCGGATCGAGCTCGTGCGCGGACCAAGACTCCGTGCGCGGGTTCGAGGGTGCGGATCCGAAGTCCGGTTGAGAGTCGCTAGCAGGCATGGTGATACCTCGCGTTCGTTGTGGAAGCTGTCGCAACATCCACGTACGGTGCGCGCACGCCAAGCGCGACGCGAGCGCGACAATGGATCAGCTCGGCGCCGGCTTCGCGGCTCTCTTTCGATCTACTGATCACGTCGGGAGACCCGTGCAGCTGCGTAGAGATCCGGTCGAGCTACTGCGTCTCGCTCGTCAAGCCGATGCGCGAGCAGCCGATCTCAGGCGACAGGCGACCGCGTACGTGCTCGAGGCGCACTCCTGCGGTGCGAGCTGGGCCGAGGTCGGTGCGGCCTTCGGCATCACCCGTCAGGCGGCCCACGAGCGGTTCCATGGCGTCAAGCGGCGACGCCGGCGTGCTGCCCGACTCAGCGGCGTCGATGCTGAGTCGCCTGGAGCAGAAAGGACGACATGATTCAACGCGCTGAGGATCTTGCTGAGGGTCGGGGTTCACGCTCCTCCCATGTCACACGAGAACCCGCGACCAACCCGACCCTGCACCAGAACACCGACCGATTCGACGAGCCGACCAATGCTCAACCCGCGCGCCGCGGCCGTGTTGCTCGCCATGATTCGCGAAGCACGCAAGTTCCGGGATGGCGCGCAGCAGTTCCTCGAGGAGCTGGACGACAAGTCGTAAGGTCAGCGACGTGATCCCGTTTGCCTTCTACGGCCGGGTCAGCACCGAGGATCAGCAGGATCCCGCGTCGTCGAAACAGTGGCAGCTCCACCGAAGCATGCAGCTGATCGAACCAGCCGGCGGCGTGGTCGTCGAGGAGTTCTTCGACATCGGCCAGAGTCGGTCGCTGCCGTGGAAGCGCCGACCGGAATCCGCCCGACTCCTCGCCGCGCTGGCTCGCTCGGATCGTGGCTTCGCCGCAGTCGTGATCGGGGAGCCGCAGCGGGCGTTCTACGGCAACCAGTTCGGACTCACCTTCCCGGTGTTCACCCATTACGGCGTCGCGCTGTGGGTACCGGAAGTTGGCGGCCCGGTCGATCCCGGCTCCGAGGCTCACGACCTGGTGATGATGCTCTTCGGTGGCATGTCGAAAGGAGAGCGAACCCGCATCAAGACCCGCGTACGCACGGCGATGAGCGCGCAGGCGGCGATGCAGGGCCGCTTCCTCGGCGGCCGGCCGCCCTACGGGTACCGGCTGGCCGACATCGGCCCGCACCCGAATCCGGGAAAGGCGGGCGACGGGAAGCGCCTGCACCAGCTCGAAATCGATCCGGTTACGGCGCCGGTCGTGCAGCGCATCTTCCACGACTACATCGCTGGCCGTGGCTATCTCGCCATCGCTGAGCGACTCACCGCCGAAGGCATCGCGTCGCCCAGCGGTCACGACCGAGCGCGCAACCGCCACCGGCACGGGCTCGCATGGGGGAAGTCGGCGATCCGGGCAATCCTGTCGAATCCTCGCTACACGGGCTATCAGGTGTGGGCGAAGCAGCGCCGCGAAGAGATCCTGCTCGATGTCGAGGACGTGAGCGCCGGCCACCAGACCGTGCTGCGCTGGAACGCCGAGGAGCAGTGGGTCTGGTCGGCCGAGCCGGTCCACGAGGCGCTCGTCTCAATGGAAACGTTCCGCGCTGTGCAGGCCCGCATGGTCGAAGCGCGTCGAGGCTCCAAGCCGCGGCGCGGTCCGAAGACGGAGCGGCCGTACATGCTTCGGGGTCGGCTGCAGTGTGGCCTGTGCCGGCGCAAGCTCCAGGGCAGCTGGCACCACGGCGAGCCGTACTACCGCTGCACGTACGGCGCCGAGTACGCGCGCTCAGCGAAGCTCGATCACCCGAAGGTCGTCTACCTCCGCGAGCGTGACCTGCTCCCCCACGTCGACGCGTGGCTCTCTCGAATCTTCGACCCGGACAACATCGACGAGACGTGCGAGGCGATCGTCGGCGCGGTTGACACTGATGCGTCAATCGCCGAGCGCGCTACCGCCAGCGCGACGGTCCGAGAGTGTGATCGCAAGCTGGAGCGATACCGAGCGCTGCTCGAGGCGGGAACCGATCCGGCGGTGGTCGCTGTGTGGATCAGCGAGGTCCAAGCGGAGCGCGGGGCGGCCGCTGTGGCACTCAGCGCGGCCGCCGATGAGACATCCGACGCGATCAACACGACCGACGAGGTCCGCCAGGTGGTCGAGGAGATCGGCGGGCTGGTCGGCTTGCTGAAGCTCAACGAGCCCGAGCTTCGGAGCCGCTTCTACGAGGAAGTCAACCTCGCCGGCGTGTACGACCCGGACACCAGGTCGGTGGAGGCTTCGGCCGATATTGGTGTCCGTAAGGTACGTGTCGGAGGGGGGACTTGAACCCCCACACCCTTGCGGGCACCAGCCCCTCAAGCTGGCGCGTCTGCCAATTCCGCCACTCCGACGTGGACGGACGAGTGTATTAGCGATCGACGCAGGTCGCTAAGTGGCAGGCGGCTCGTCGGGGGTCGGGACCGCGGCACCGAGATCGGCCGCGATTCGGAGGTAGTCGTCGCGGTCGACGTCGCCGTTCGCATAGCGGAGCCGGAGCTGCGCGAGGGCGGCGTCGTCCGTGGCCGGTGCGGTTGTCGCGTGGGGCGCCGGCGCGGCCACGCCCGCCGCCGCGGGGACGGTGCGGTTGATCAAGCGGAGGACGAGGACGACGACCAGCGTGACAAGGCCAGCGAGGAGGAGCAGGGCGATGAGGTGCGCGAAGCGATCCCAGTTGGACGCGTGGTGGATGTACTCGATGCGCGGGCCGTTCGGCGGACACCGCACGGTGCCTCCTTTGATTGGGGTGTGACCCAATCGTCGGTGGACACGTTGGTGCCGGCCTGTGCCCCACCTGTGCGCCGGCGTAGAACCCGACTCAGCCCCCGACCCAGACCTTGGCGCCGTCGAAGGTGCCGGTGGGTGAGAGCCTGAGGCCGCCGACCCGCTTGGCGGTGACCGAGTGGACTTGGTACTGGAGGATCGGGACAACAGGGAGCAAGGCCAGCGCGGCTTTCTCCGCGTCCCGATAGAGCGCGAGGCGCTTGGCCTCGTCGGGTTCGGCCCGGGCCGCGGCGAGGGCCTTGTCGAACGCGTCGTCCTTGAGGCCGACAAGGTTGTTGCGCGAGCCCGACGCGAACAGCGGTGCGAGGAAGTCTTCCTGCGATGGGTAGCGGCCGATCCAGCCGAGGAGGAACAACTCCTGCTGACCGCTGACCTCAAAGTTGAGGTATTCGTCGAACGGTTTGGGCCGCAGCGTCGCGTTCACGCCGATCTCCTTGAGGTCGGCCTGAATCGCCTTGGCCAGCGCGTCGCGGATCTCGCCGGCGTCGTAATCGAGGAAGATCTCCGGCGCGCCGCTGGGAAAGACTTCGGCGACCAGCGCCTTGGCGGCCGCGACATCGTGCGCGCACAGCTCGCCGCACAAGTCGTTGTTGAAGCCGGGAACGCCGCTGACGACCACGCCGTCGAGTCGCTTGAAGATGTCGTCGTAGACGGCGCGGACCAGGGCGCGGCGGTCGATTCCCTTGACGATGGCTTGGCGGAACCGCACGTCGGCGAACTTGCTGTTCTTCAGGTTGAAGCCGAACAGCAACTCGGCGGCGTAGGGGACGAAGCCCTTGCTGCCGTACTCCTGGCGCGCCGCCGCCACCTTTTCGGGCGGGACTTGCGTCCAGTCGAGGTCGCCCTGCGTGAAGGCCGTGTACGCCGCGGGGATGCCGTCGTAGCCGACGAGGTCGATCGCGTCGACCAGCGCTTTGGAGCCCGGCGCACGAACGAGATGAATGCGGGTGCCGGTCCGATCCTTGACCGTGAACGGGCCGCTGCCGATGGGGCCCTTGGCGAAGGCCGGCGTCGCGGCTTCAACGGACTCACGCGGCACGACGCCGAAGACCGGCGCGCTGAGTAACGCCGGCAAGACGGCGAACGGCGCATCGAGGCTGATTCGGACGAGGTCGGGCTGCGGCGCGCTGATACCGGCGAGTCCGGGCGCGTCGCGCACGGCCGTGTCGGCGTAACCCGACACGGGCTCGAGCAACTCGGCGCCCGGTGAGCCGGATCCGCGTCGCGCGATGCGATCGAACGTGTACTTCACGTCGTCGGCCGTGATCGCCCGCCCGTTGGCGAACGTGATGCCGGGCCGCAGCGTGAAGTCCCACGTCTTCTGGTCGTCCGAGGCCGTCCACCGCGCCGCCAGCGCGGGCACGACCTTGTTGGTCGACGCGTCATACGCGGTCAGGCCGTCGAAAAGTTGGTCGGCGACAAGCAGCTGCTCAACGGTGCGCGCTTGCGCAGGGTCGAGGCTCGAATCGGCGGTGACTCCGATGCGGAGCGTGCCACCGCGTCGCGCCTTGCCCGCCGTGGATCCGGACCCGCCCGTGCACGCGCCGACGACGAGGGCGGCGGCGATCACGAGCGCGACACAACGCTGACGACGACACACGATTAGACGACCGTAATGCTCTCGGCGAAGTGACACGCCGCGGGATGGCCTTGGCCTCGGTCGATCAGGGCCGGCTCCTCCTCGGCGCAAATCGCCTGGGCCTTCCAGCATCGGGTGCGAAACCGGCACCCCGACGGCGGGTCGACCGCGCTCGGCAGGTCGCCCTCGAGCACGATCCGCTTGCGCTTGCGCTCCTTGATCGGATCGGGCACGGGTACGGCCGATAAGAGCGCCTGCGTGTACGGATGCGACGGCTGCTCGTACACCTCGTCGCGGGTGCCGGTCTCGACGATCTTGCCCAGATACATCACCGCCACGCGATCGGAGATGTGCCGGACCACCGAAAGATCATGGGCGATGAACAGGTACGCGAGCCCGAGGCGCGCCTGAAGGTCTTCGAGCAGGTTGACAACCTGAGCCTGAATCGACACGTCGAGGGCCGACACCGGCTCGTCGAGCACCAGGACGTCGGGGTCGAGGGCGAGCGCGCGGGCGACGCCGATCCGCTGGCGCTGGCCGCCGGAGAACTCGTGCGGGTACCGCGTCGCGTGCTCCGGGCTCAGACCGACCAGCTGGAGCAACTCCTCGACGCGCTGTTTGCCACCCGCGCCGTACTGATGGTGGATCTTCAGCGGCTCGGCGATGAGCGATTGCACCGTCATCCGCGGGTTCAGGGACGCATACGGATCCTGGAACACGATCTGGATGTCCTCACGCACGGCCCGCATGGCGCGCCCGTCGAGGCCGAGCAGCTCTTGGCCCTTGAACTTCACCGAACCGGCAGTCGCGGTGAGCAGCCGCAACACAACGCGGCCCGTTGTCGACTTCCCGCACCCCGACTCCCCCACCAGGCTCAGCGTCTCGCCGGCATGGAGCTCGAAGCTCACGCCGCACACGGCATGGACCTCGCCCCGCACGCGGCGCAGGAAACCGCCCCGCACCGGGAAGTGCTTGACCAGGTCGCGCGCTTCGAGGATCGGCGTCGGCGCGTCGGTCACGCGGGCTCCGCTCGGCGCTGGAGGCGGTCGGGTGACTGCGTCGCCACCTCATCGGCGAAGTGGCACGCGGCTCGGTGGGCGGGTGATGTCAGCACGCTGAGCAACTCGGGCCGCGTGCCCGCACACGGGTCCGGGAGTTGCGCGAACTCACAACGCGGATGGAACGCACACCCGGTGGGCAGGTTGACGAGTGACGGAGGCTGGCCGGCGATGGGATGCAACCGCACCCCCGACGACCGCTCGTCGAGCCGCGGCAACGACTCCAGTAAGCCCAGCGTGTACGGGTGACCAGGCTGGTAGAAGATCGAGTCGACCGTCCCGCGCTCGACTTGTCGGCCGCCGTACATCACCAACACCTCGTCGGCCATGCCCGCGACGACGCCGAGGTCATGAGTGATCAGCAGGATCGCCGACTTGGTCTCCTTCTGCACCTGCTCGAGCACTTCGAGCACCTGCGCCTGCACGGTGACGTCGAGTGCCGTCGTCGGTTCGTCAGCGATCAGCAGGTCGGGGTCGCACGAGATGGCCATGGCGATCATCGCCCGCTGGCGCATGCCGCCGGAGAACTGGTGCGGGTAGTCGTCGCACCGCTGCTCGGCGCGCGGGATGCCAACCAGCGACAGCACCTCCACGGCCCGGGCGCGGGCCTGCTGCTTCGTGAGATCGGGCGTGTGTAACCGGATCATCTCCACGATCTGCTGCCCAATCGTGTACACCGGGTTCAGCGACGTCATCGGATCCTGGAACACCATGGCGATCTCGGCCCCGCGTATCCCGCGCAGCTCGTCGCCCTCGAGCTTCAACAGATCCTGGCCCTTCCACACGATCGCCCCGCCCCGTACGTGCGCGGGCGGCGACGGCAGGATCTGCAGGATCGACATGGCGGTGACCGACTTGCCCGACCCCGACTCGCCCACGATGGCGAAGACCTCACCGGCGTGGATGTCGAAGGAGACGTCGCTCACCGCGTGCACCGTGCCACCGTCGGTGGCGAACTCGACGGTCAGGCCGTCGACCGACAACAGCGCGGTCACGTCGACCGCAGCCGCGGGTCGAGCGCGTCGCGCAACCCGTCCCCAACGAAGACGAACGCGGTAACCATCAAGAAGATCGCCGCGCCGGGGAAGAACAACAGATGAGGCGAACTGAACAGGAAGTTCTTGCCCTGGGCGACCATCAGGCCCCACGCGGGCTTCGGTTCGGTGATACCGACCCCGAGGAACGACAGCGCTGCCTCCGACAGCACGGCGGTACCGACGAAGATCGTTCCGAAGACGATGACGGGCTGGATCGCGTTCGGGAGGATGTGGCGAAGGATGATCCGCAGGTCGCCGGCGCCCAACGCTCGCGCCGCTTCGATGTACTCGGTCTGTTTGATCGACAGGATGCTCGACCGAAACAGGCGGGCGATGGGCATCCACCCGAGCAGGCCGATCACGAGAATCACCGCCGTCTCGCTGCGCCCGACGACGCTGATGATCGCGATCGCGGCGATCAAGTAGGGATAGGCAAGGAACACATCGGTGACTCGCATCACGATCCCGTCGATCAACCCGCCGTAGAAACCGGCGACCGCGCCCGCCACCAGCCCGATGCTCAGCGCGATGATCACCGACACGATCCCTACCCGCAGCGAGACCCGCGCGCCGAACACAACGCGCGTGTAGAGATCGCGGCCGAGGTAGTCCGTACCGAACCAGTGCTTGAGACTCGGTGGCTGGCGGGCGACGGCGGCATCGTACTTACCGGGATCGAAGAACGTGACGAGTGGCGCGAGGATCGCGAAGAGCACCATCACCGCGATGATCACGAGTCCGATGACGGCCAGCTTGTTGCGACGGAAGCGGCGCCACACGTCGCCGCGCGGCGTGATCAGGGATGCCGACTCGACCTCGACGGCCGCGATCGGTGCCGTCATTCCCCGTCACCGCCGTACCGGATCCGCGGGTCGAAGAACGCGTAGCTGACGTCGACGGCGAGATTGATCATCACGTAGGCGACGACGAATACGAGGGTGAAACCCAGCACGATGGGAGCATCGAGGAACTGGATCGCGGTGGCCAATGTGCTGCCCATCCCCGGCCAGTTGAAGACCGTCTCGGTGAGGATGGCTGAACCGATCAGCGAGGCCAGGTCGAGGCCGATGAGCGTGACCACAGGGATCATCGCGTTTTTCAACCCGTGTTTGAGGATGACGGTGCGCTCCATCAGGCCCTTGGCTCGAGCCGTCCGCATGTAGTCCGCCCGCTGCACCTCGAGCATCGTCGCCCGCATCATTCGGGCGACGAGGGCGGTCGACGCCGACGCCAAGGTGACCGTCGGCAGCAGCAGGTACCGCCATTGATCGCCCCACGGGATGAAGAACAGGAGCCAGCGGTCCGGCCCGATGCCCTGCGTCTTGAAATGCGTCCACGCCGGGAACTTGTGCTGGAACGTGTACACCCCGAGCATGTAGATGAGCAGGTACCCGAGCACGAACACCGGTACGGCGATCAGCATCGTGGTCGACACCGTCGTGAGGGCGTCGATGAACGAGTACCGCCTTACGGCCGAGATCAGGCCGGCGGTGACGCCCATCAGCACTTCGAAAATCACCGCCCAAATGGCGAGTCGGATGCTCGTCGGCGCCTTCTCCTTCAGGACGTCAAGGACGGGCCGATTGTTCCGGTACGAGTCACCAAGGTCGCCGTGGGCCAAGCGGTTCCAGTACGCGCCGTACTGGTCGTACCACGGTTTATCGAGGCCGAACTTGGCCTCGATGTTGGCGCGGGTGGTGGCGTTCACCGCCCGCTCGCCGCCCAGGAGATCCACCGGATCTCCTGGGACGACGAAGAACAGCAGGAACAGCAGGGACAGCGCGGCCCACACGACAGGTATCACCATCAGCGTGCGCCGAGTTATGTAGCCGAGCATGTGCTCGGCGTCCTACGCCGTCTTGGACAGCCAGATGTCGTCGTAGGCCACGAAGTTCGTGGCGCTCTCGATGACGTTGTGGACCGAGTTGGCGTACACGACCTGACCGCGGTACCAGGTGAGCGGGATCACGACGACGTTGTCGAGCACGATCTTCTCCGCCTGCTGGTAGAGGCTGTTGCGCTGGGTCTCGTCCTTGGTGGCACGGGCCTGCGTGATCAGTTGGTCAAACGCCGGGTTGCTGTAGAGCTCGAGGTTGTCGCCGCCGATCGCCGCGGTCGAGAACAGCGGGGTGAGCCCGTTGTCGTAGGCGACGTAGTCGTAAATCCACCCGGCCCGCAGCAGCTGGCCCTGACCCTTGCGCATGTTGGAGAAGTACGTCTTCGAGTCGCCCGGCGCCAGCGAGGCATTGATGCCGAGTTCCTTAAGGTTGGCCTGCACAATCGTCGCCACACCCTCGTGGCCGGCACCGGCGTTGAAGTTGAGCTTGATCGTCGGCGGTGCCTTGCCGCGGTTGGCCGTCTTCCACTCGGCGAGCAGCTGCTGAGCGCGAGGCAGGTCGCGCTTGGCGATGTCGCTCAGGTTGGCCTTGTAGCCGGGCATGCCCGGGGGCGTGAAGCCGGTCGCCACCTTGCGGGTGTTGTTGTAGACGGTCTTATTGATCGCATCGCGGTCGATCACCAGGCTGATGGCCTGGCGAAGCTTGAGGTTGGCGTCGCCGCCGACGGCCTTGTCCTTCTGGTTGAAGCCCCAGTAGTACGTGCCGAGGAGGTCGACGCTCGTCGTGTTGTGGCCGGCGTACTTGGCGATGACCTCGGCGAAGCGACCCGACGGCACGCGGCCGGTCTGGCCGGTGCCCGCCTCGAACGCCGCGAAGGCCGAGTCGAGATCCTTGGAGATCACGAAGTCGATGGTGTCGAGGTAGGCCTTGTGATCCTCAACGCCGCCCCAGTAGTTGTCGCTCCGGGCGAGCTTGATGTACTGGTCGTGCTTCCACGGCTCGGTCATCTTGAACGGCCCGTTGCCGATCATCACGCCCTGCTCCCACTTGGTCTGGTCGGGAAGGGCCGAGACGATCTTCTTGGGAACCGGCGAGAACACGCTGTGCGCCAGGATGTTCGGCAAGAAGCTGAGCGGCGCTTCCAACGTGATCTTGAGTGTCATGGCGTTATCGTCGGCAACCAGGCCCGACATCTCCGTGGCCTTACCGGCGGCCACGTCGGCCGAGCCGACGATCTTGACGTTGTCGGTGATGTGGTAGGCGATCTCCGACGCGAGCGACTTGAGGAGCACGCGCTCCCACGCGTACTTGAAGTCGCTCGGCAGCACTTGCGTGCCGTCCGACCACTTCGTCTTGCGGAGCTTGAACGTCCACTCCTTGAGGTCGGCGCTGCTGGTCCACGACTGAGCGACAGCCGGCTTGAGGTCGCCGGTCTTGTAGTCGATGTCGGTCAGCCCGTCGTAAACGAGGTTGGTGACCTGGGAGCCCTCGATCACGCCGGCCAGCGCTGGGTCGATGTGATCGGGCTCACCTGTTGAGAAGTTCTGGTAGTCGACGAGCGCGCCGCCCTTCTGGGGCTTACCCTCGCTGCCGGCGCCGGATGAGCTCTTCTTGTCGTTGCCGCCGCATGCAGTGGCGACGAGCGCCAACACCGCGAGGACTGCGAGCAACCACCTGAACGGCTTCCGGTTGTTCACCGGACCACCTCCTCTGAGTTTTCCCGTCCGCGCATCCTTGCGCGTCGGGCCTTACTGCAAACGGATAGCCAGAGTGAGTGTGGTGAAAGCGAAGATCAGAGCCGTGACCACGGTGATGCGGTCGAGGTTCTTTTCGACCACCGTGGAACCCGCCGCCGCGCTGCCGATGCCCCCACCAAACATGTCCGACAACCCGCCCCCGCGGCCACTGTGCAAAAGGATCAGCAGCACGAGCAGGAGCGATACCAGGACATGAATACCGATAATGACGGCGGTCAGCACGGTTGGCTCCGTTGATCCTCTAACAACATGGCGCAACCACGGTAGCAGCCACCGTTCAGGCGGCGGTTACGTCGCGTTGAACTGCACGACCGCCGCGAACTCGTCGGCTTCGAGGCTCGCGCCGCCGACCAACGCTCCGTCGATGTCGGGCTGCGCCATGAGCTCGCCGATGTTGGCCGGCTTGACCGAGCCGCCGTACTGAATGCGAACGTCGTTGGCGGCGTCCTTGCCGGCGACGTCCTTGACCACACTGCGGATGTAGGAAACGGTGGCTTGCGCGTCGTCGGGCGTCGCGTTGCGCCCAGTACCGATCGCCCAGATCGGCTCGTAGGCGATCACCATGGCGGCGACCGCCTCGGCGGCAACGGCGGCCAACCCGGCGCGCACCTGACCGTCGACCTTGGCGTCGGTGTTGCCCCCCTCGCGCTCTTCGAGGGTTTCGCCGACACACATGATCGGCGTCATGGCGTGGCGCAGGACGGCGTGGACCTTCTTGTTCACCCACTCGTCGGTCTCGCCGAAGATCTCGCGACGTTCGGAGTGGCCGACGATTACGTAGGTGACGTTGAGCTTGGCCAGCATGGCCGGGCTCACCTCACCCGTGAACGCGCCCTTGTCCTCCCAGTGGCAGTTCTGGGCGCCGAGCACGATTCGCAACTTGTCGGCGTCAATCACGGTCTGAAGCGATCGGAGATCGGTGAACGGCGGGTGCAGGGAGACGTCGGCCGCGTCGTAGTCGGCGTCGTTGAGGCGGAAGGCCAACTTCTGGATGAGCTGGATCGCGTCGAAGTGGTTGTGGTGCATCTTCCAGTTGCCGCTGATCAACGGTTTACGAGGCATTGGCAGCCTTTCGTAGCGCATCGAGACCCGGAAGGTCACCCTGCTCGATGAGTTCGAGCGACGCGCCGCCGCCGGTGGACACGTGGTCGATCTGGTCGGCGAGGCCGAACTGGTTGACCGCGCTGACGACATCGCCACCGCCGACGACGGTGAAGCCACGGCACTCGGCGACCGCGTGGGCCACCGTTCGCGTGCCCGCCGCGAACCGCTCGTCCTCGAACACGCCCATCGGCCCGTTCCAAAACACGGTGCGTCCCTCGCCGATGGCGTCAGTGAATTCGGCCGCCGCGCCGGGACCGATGTCGAGGCCCTTGTAGCCGGGCGGCATAGAACGGCCGACCTGGCGAACGTCGCCGTCGGGCCCGAGCGCGGTGATGTCTGACGGCAGCAACAGCTTGTCGCCCGCGGTATCGAGCAGCTTCTTGCAGTCGTCGACGCGGTCGACCTCGACGAGCGAGTCGCCGACCTGGTGGCCTATGGCGAGGAAGAACGTGAAGCACATGGCGCCGCCGACGACGAGCTGGTCGACCTTGTTGAGCAGCGCGTTGATGACGGCCAGCTTGTCGCTGACCTTGGCGCCGCCGAGGACAGCTACGAACGGCCGCTTCGGACCATCCAGGAGGCCGCCGAGAACCTCAACCTCCCTGGCCAGAAGGCGTCCCGCCGCGCTTGGGAGCCGGGCCGGCGGACCGACGATCGACGCGTGGGCCCGGTGCGCAGCGCCGAACGCGTCGTCGACGTAGAGGTCCTGGCCCGCGACGAGGCGATCGACGAAGGCCGGGTCGTTGCCCTCCTCGCCGGGATCGAAACGCAGGTTCTCCAGCAGCTCCACACCGGGCGCCAGCTCATTGAGGCGGGCGCGGACTGGCTCGACGCGGTAACGAGGGTCGGGCTGGCCCTTCGGCCGGCCCAGGTGCGTGCACGCGGTGACGTGCGCGCCCCGCTCGGTGAGCCAGTTCAGCGTGGGCAGCGCCGCCCGGATCCGCAGGTCATCAGCGATGGTGCCGTCGTCGTTGAGCGGCACGTTGAAGTCGGCTCGTACAAGGACGCGCTTTCCCGAGGCATCCGGCAGGTCCTCGAGGACCGGGAGGTTCAAGAACCGACGATGAGAGCGAGGTCGACCAAGCGGTTCGAGTAGCCCCACTCGTTGTCGTACCAACCCAGGACCTTCACCAGATTGCCCATCGCCATCGTGAGCGGCGCGTCGAACGTGCACGACGCGGCGGAGCCGACGATGTCCGACGACACGATCGGGTCCTCGCTGTAGACGAGCACCTTGCTGAGGGGCCCGGACGCGGCGGCCGCCGCGAACGCGGCGTTGATCTCCTCGACCGACACATCCCGATTGAGAATGCCGACGAAGTCGGTGATCGACCCGTCGGGCACCGGCACTCGGAGGGCGGTGCCGTCCAGCTTGCCCTTCATCGACTCGAGCACCAGCGACGTCGCTCGGGCCGCCCCGGTTGACGCCGGCGTGATGTTGATCGCCGACGCACGCGCCCGCCGCAAGTCCTTGTGGGCGAGGTCGAGGAGGTTCTGGTCGTTCGTGTACGCGTGCACCGTGGTCATCAGGCCGCGCTCGATGCCGAACGCATCGTCGAGCACCTTGACCATCGGCACGAAACAGTTCGTGGTGCACGACGCATTGGACACCACGACGTGCTTGTCGGGATCGAAGCTGTCGTCGTTGACGCCGACGACGAAGGTGGCGTCGGCACCGGTGGCCGGCGCGCTGATGATGACGCGCTTGGCGCCGCCTTCGATGTGGGCGGCGGCCGCGTCGCGCTCGGTGAAGAAGCCGGTGGACTCGATCACGACATCGACGCCGAGGTCGCCCCACGGCAGCGCCTTCGGATCGCGCTCGGCGAGCACTTTGAACGAGTCGCGGCCTGCGGTGATCGTGTCGCCGTCGGTCGTGACCTCTTCGCCCAGGCGACCGTGCGTGCTGTCGTACTTGAGGAGGTGCGCGTTGGTTGCCGGCGGGACCAGGTCGTTCACCGCCACCACGTCGATGTCTGCGCCGGACTTCTTGATCGCCCGGTAGAAGTTGCGGCCGATCCGCCCGAACCCGTTGATGCCTACGCGTACCGTCATGGACCTATCGCACCAGATCCTGGAGTGCCTGCGCCAGTCGAGCCGGATCGTGGGCCATTCCGTCGTCGCGGGCCACCGGCCGCTCAGGCGTGTGAGCCAGCACGACGTCCACGTCGAGCCCGTGGGCAACCAGCGCATCCACGTGGGCGTCGACGTCGTACCCGGCTGTTTCGGGGATCTGGGGCCGCAGGTTGGCGACGTAGACCTTTTGCGCCCGGGTAGCCGCCAGGGCCTGGCGGATGTCGGGCACGACCACGGCGGCCAGCACGCTGGTGAAGAGCGATCCGGGACCGATGACGATCTGGTCGGCAGCGGCGATGGCGTCCAGGGCGGCCTGGGGCGCCGGCGGGTCGGGCGGGACCAGGCTGACCGCTGACAGTCGGCCGGCGTTCTGCACGTTGACCTGGCCTTCGATCTCGCCGGTGGCGGCGTCGGCCTTGAGGACGACGGGCACCGTGGTCGCCGGGAGGACGTGGCCGGCGGCGTTGACGAGGCGGGCGGCCTCCTCGAGAGCGAGCGTGAAGTCGCCGGTGACGTTGGTGAGGCCGGCGATGATCAGGTTGCCGAGGGCGTGACCCTCGAGTTCCCCGCTGTCGAAGCGGTGCTCGAACACCAGCGCCCACAGAGAATCGGGCGCGGCGAGGGCGACGAGGCAGCGCCGCAGGTCGCCGGGCGCCGGGATGCCCATCGCCTCGCGAAGGCGGCCGCTCGAGCCGCCGTCGTCGGCGACCGACACGATGGCGGTGATGTCGTCGGCGTACTGACGGACGGCTTGCAGGGTCGCCGCCAGTCCGTGGCCACCACCGATGGCGACGACGCGGGGCACTAGTAGGTCACTTGCTGACGTCGCGATGCATGACCGCGGGGTCAAAGCCGTTGCGGCGCAGCGTGTCGGCGACCTCTTCGGCCAACACGACGGAGCGGTGATGCCCACCGGTACAGCCGATGGCGATCGTGAGGTACGACTTGCCTTCGTTCACGTAGTTCGGCAGGAGGAACACGAGCAGGTCGTCGAGCTTGTCGAGGAACTGCTTGGTCTCGGGTTGGCCGAGGACGTACTCGCGAACCGGCTCGTCGAGACCGGTGAGCGGTCGCAGCTCGTCGATCCAATGCGGGTTCGGGAGGAAGCGGCAGTCGAACACCAGGTCGGCGTCCAGCGGCATCCCGTGCTTGTACCCGAACGAGACGAGCGCGGTCTGCATGGCGGAGGGATCGTCGCGGCCGAACAACTCGACGAGCCGGTCGCGGAGCTGGTGCACGTTGAGCTCGCTGGTGTCCATCACGACGTCGGCGATGTCGCGGACCGGCGTGAGGCGAGCCCGCTCGTCGGCGATGTTGCCGCCCAGGCTCTCGCCGTGGAGCGGGTGCCGGCGACGGTTGTTCTCGAAGCGGCGGACGAGCACGTCGTCGGCCGCGTCAAGGAAGAGGGTGCGGACGCGGGCACCGTGGCGCTTGAGCTGGGCCATCGCCTCGGCGAGGTGCTCGACATCGTCGCCCGCCTCGCGCCCGATCACGAGGGCGACCCGCTCGGTTTCGCTGCCGGGCCGGCCGACGAGCTCAGCCACCTTGCCGACCAATTCGATCGGCATGTTGTCGATCACGAACCAGTCCAGGTCGTCGAGCGTGTCCGCCGCCGTCGTCCGCCCGGCGCCGCTCATCCCAGTGATGATCAGAAACTCACTCATCTTCTCTCTACCAATTCTCACACCTCCCTGGGACTCTGGGTGGCATGCAGACAAAGCCCCCTGCGTTCTTTGATTCTCTGGCGACTTCTGGCGCCAGCAAAGAATCAAAGAAGCAGCTGAGACTGCTCGCGTCCCGGCAATACGGGCTCCTAGAACGCTCACAAGTCCTCGCTCGAGGCTTCACCGAGGCATTCATCGTCAACGAACTCCGCCACGGCCGGTGGGTCCTTCGCCACCCTGACGTGTACCTCATCGCCGGCTCTCCGTGGTCGCCGGAGCAGGACATCTTGGCTGCGGTCCTTGCCCTCGGTGCCGAAGCGGTCGCGTCCCACGCAACTGCGTTGTGGCTTCGAGGTGTCGGGCCGAGGACCCTTGAGCTAATCGAAGTCACCGTTCCGACCCATCGGTCGATGAAGCTGAATGGCGTCAAGGTGTATCGCTCACTCGACATTCAGAGCGCGACCGTTTCGATCGTCCGCGGTATCCCTACGACGAACCCGCTTCGCGCTCTCGTGGATGCGGGTGCCCGCCTCGGACGGGACCAGGTCGAGGTGCTTGCGCGCGAAGCGGTCGGCAAGAAGCTCGTCACGTGGCCGGGTCTCGCCGCCGAAGTCGATCGGCTCGCCGAGCGAGGCCGCCGCGGAGTCGGCGTCATGCGGGCGATCCTCGACGCACTCAACGTGACCAACCGCATCACGCCGAGCGAACTCGAGATCCGCGCTCGCCAGCTGTTCCGTCGTCTCGGCCTGCCCGAACCCGTGTGCGAGGTGGTTTGGGGCAAGGAGAGCGAGTGGCGGCTCGACTTCCTCTGGCCCGCCCTGCGTATCTGCATCGAGGTCGATGGGTGGAGCGTCCATGCGTCCGAGACGGCGCGGCGTCGAGACCACCGCAAGCAGAACCGCGTGACGCTCGACGGCAACATCGTCCTCCGGTACGACTGGCACGACATCGTGAAGGACCACCGCCGGACAAGTGCCGAGCTGCTCGAAGCCTTCTCGTCCTCGCGGTGATTCTTTGATTCCTTGCTGGCGTGAGAAGTCGCCAAGGAATCAAAGAACGGTTAGCGCTTTTCGGCGCGGAGGAAGAGGAGGCGGGGGATGGTGGCGGCTTCCCGGTATTCGGGCGCCCTCGCCAGGAAGCCGGGCGGGGGCGCCGGCTCCTCCATGTAGGTGATGAGCATCCCGGCCGCCGCGAGCAAGTTCACGTAGCGCGAGAGAGGGCGGTGGACGAAGGGTAGGAACACGCCCTTGTCGACTTCCTCGAGCGTCTTGTCCTCGACGAGGTAGGGGCCGATCCGCCAGTACTGCTCTTCGAGAATGTGGTCGTCGATCCATCCCGACCCCGGTGTCTGCAACAGCGGGTGGTTCAAGAAGAACAAGAACCGACCGCCCGGCCGCAGCACCCGACCAACCTCATCGATGGCGCCGGCGGCGTCATCGATGTGCTCGAACACGAGACAGGCGAGGACGGCGTCGAAGACGCCGGCGTCGAATGGGAGCGCGCCCGCCGCCGCCCGGGCGTAGACGCCGCCGCGCTCACGGGCCACGACGAGTTGCGGCCAGACGGGATCGATGCCGACCGCACCGATGGCGCGCGACAACTGGCCTTCCCCGCAGCCAACGTCGAGGACGCGCGCGCACCCGGCCGCGTGCGACACCGCGAGCGGGATGATCTGCTCGACGTACTCGGCGTCGACGCCTTCCGTGAAGTTGTCCTGCCACCACGACGCAGTGGCTTCCCACTCACCCGCCATGGATCTTGGCGTACACCGCGTCGCCAACCTTGTCGGGCAACCAGGGCAGGGCGTGCAACTGCTCGATCGTCGCCGCCTTCACCGCGGTCACGCCCCCGAGCTCGGCGATCAGGCGCTTGCGCCGACCCGGCCCGAGCCCGGCGATCTCATCGAGCACCGACTTGGTCATGCGCTTGCCCCGCAACTGGCGGTGGTACGTGATCGCGAACCGGTGCGCCTCGTCGCGAATCCGTTGCAGCAGGTACAGCGCTTCGGATTGACGGGCGATGCGCACCGGCTCGGTCGCGCCCGGGAGCCACACCTCCTCGAACTGCTTGGCCAGCGCGGCGACTGGAATCTCATCCTCGAGACCGAGATCCTCCAAGACGCGCACCGCCACGTTGAGCTGCCCGCGTCCCCCGTCGACGAGCAACAGCTGCGGAGGGTACGCAAACTTCGGGATCTTCTGGCCCGCCTCGAACACGCGGTCGCGCTCGGCCAGCAGGGCCGTGAACCGCCGCGTGAGGACCTCCTCCATCGCCGCATAATCGTCGTTGCCGCCGACGGTCTTGACCTTGAAGCGCCGGTAGTCGTTCTTCCGCGGCAGCGCGTCCTCCATCACGACCATCGAGCCGACGTAGTCACTGCCCTGGATGTGGCTCATGTCGAAGCACTCGATACGCAGGGGCGCTTCGGGTAGCGACAACGCCTCCTGCAACGAGTTGAGCGCCCGCGCTCGCGAGTTGTGGTCGGCCGACCGCTTGAGCCGGTGCCGGGTGAACTCCTCGGCGGCATTGCGCGTCACCGTCGCCTGCAAGGCGCGCTTGTCCCCCCGCTGGGGCACCCGCACCGTGACGCGCGCGCCGCGGACCCCTTCCAGCCACGCCTCGTACGTGGTCGGGTCCTCGGGCGGGCTCGGGACCAGCACCTCGCGCGGGACGCCGAGCGGGCCGGGCGAGCCGTACATGTGCAGCAGCACGTGCCCGATCAGCTCGGACGGGTTGAGATCCTCCACCTTGTCGAGGACGAAGCCCTTGCGGCCGACGACACGACCTCGGCGAACGTAGAACACCTGCACCGCGGCCTCGAGCTCGTCGTCGACCAACCCGATCACGTCGAGATCCTCGGGTCGCTCGGTGACCATCGTCTGCTTCTCGATGGCCTTGCGCACCGCCGTCAACCGATCGCGCAATCGCGCCGCTCGTTCGAACTCGAGCCGTGACGCCGACTCCTTCATGTCGGCATCGAGCCGTCGCACGACCGGCGCGGTGTCGCCGTCGAGGAACTCGATGAGCTCGTCGACCAACGCGTCGTAGCGCTCCTTGTCGATCTCGCCGACGCAGGGCCCACTGCACTTCTCGATGTGGAACAGCAAGCAGGGCCGCCCGCCGCGATGGTGGCGGTCGAACTTGTTGTCCGAACACGTGCGGATCGGGAACGTCCGCAACAGAAGGTCGAGCGTCTCGCGGATCGCGTAAGCGTGGCCGTACGGACCGAAGTAGCGCACGCCCTTACGCTTCGCCCCCCGCATCACCATCGCCCGGGGCCACTCGTCGTCGAGCGTGATCGCCATGAACGGGTAGCTCTTGTCGTCGCGGTACCGCACGTTGAACCGCGGCTGGTGCTGCTGGATCAGCGTGTACTCGAGCATCAACGCCTCGACGTCGCCGCCGACCTGGATCCACTCGACGCTCTTGGCCGCGGCCATCATCTGCGCCGTCCGCGGCAGCAGCGTCGACGGTGGCCCGAAATAGTTCGAGAGTCTCGACCGGAGCGACTTGGCCTTACCGACGTAGATGATGCGACCGTCGGCGTCCTTGAACTGGTACGAGCCGGGCTTGTCCGGAATCGTTCCAGCGGCGGGACGGTTGAAACTCACGGTAAGTAGATTCTCAGATCTACACTGCAACAACGCCACCCTGGCATGTGGCGACATATCCAGCTCCGAGGCCGACAACCCCGCGGATGGGCGACCAGGCTGTCCCCGCCGGCCAGTAATCGGAGCCTCCCCTTGGGGGTTCAACATGCTTCGGCTCCAGCAGCCGCTCACAGACAGCTACACGGCAGCCACACCCGACGACCTTGCCACGCGCATCCGGGCCGCCAAGGACGCCCTCGGATCACGCCTATACATCCTCGGCCACCACTATCAGCGTGACGAGGTCATGCGGTGGGCCGACGCACGGGGCGACAGCTTTGGGCTGTCCCGGATGGCGGCCCAGCAGCACGACGCCGAGTACATCGTGTTCTGCGGCGTCCATTTCATGGCCGAATCGGCCGACATCCTGACCGGCGAGCACCAGCAAGTGATCCTCCCGGACCTCAACGCCGGCTGCTCCATGGCCGACATGGCCGACATCGAGTCGGTGGAAGAGGCGTGGGAGGAGCTGTCCGCCGTCACCGACGTCGACCGCCTCGTGCCGATCACGTACATGAACAGCTCGGCCGCCCTCAAGGCGTTCGTCGGCCGCAACGGTGGCGCGGTGTGCACGTCGTCCAACGCCAAGGCCGTGCTCACCTGGGCCCTGGCGCGCGGCGACAAGGTCCTCTTCTTCCCTGATCAGCACCTCGGCCGCAACACCGGCTTCCAACTCGGCTTCACCGAGGCCGACATGCGCGTGTGGAACCCGCGCTTCGACCTCGGCGGCTTGGACGAGAAGGATGTGAAGGAATCCACGTTCCTGCTCTGGAAGGGCCACTGCTCGGTCCACCAACGCTTCCGTCCCGAACACGTCGACGCGTTCCGCGCCGAGCACCCGAACGGCATCGTCATCGCCCACCCCGAGTGCGCCCGCGAGACCGTGATGCTGGCCGACCAGGTCGGCTCGACCGACTACATCATCAAGGCGGTCAACGCCGCGCCGGCCGGCAGCACGATCGCCGTCGCGACCGAGATCCACCTCGTGCAACGGCTGGCCAACGAGACGCCGGACAAGACCGTCGTCTCGCTCGATCCGCTGATCTGCCCGTGCTCGACGATGTTCCGCATCGACGACGCCCATCTCTGCTGGGTGCTCGAGAACCTCGTGGCCGGCACCGTCGTCAACCGCATCACGGTGGACGCCGACACCGCTACCCAGGCGAAGGTCGCGCTGGAGCGGATGCTCGCGATCGTCTAGCTCGTACCGCGTCACCGACAAGGGCGCGCCACGCGGCGCCCGCCCGCGACGGCGACCGAACCGCCAGCGGCACCCACCGCGCCACGGCAGCCAGCACCGCGGCGGCGAACGGCCCACCGCGCCACCAACGCGCCGCGAAGGCCATCGTCCCCCGCCACCATTCCGTCTCCCGCAGCCACGACGAGGCCGACGACCCGCCGCTCACGTGGGTCGCCCAGCGTTCGGGGACAGCCACCAGCCGCCAGCCCGCCGCGCGCAGCCGTCGACACAGGTCGAGGTCTTCGCCGTAAAGGAAGTACCGCGACGCGTCGAATCCTCCAACCGCGTCGAACGCCGCTCGGCGAACCAACACGACGGTGGCCGCGAGCCACTCGACGTCCTCCACCTCGGCGGGCTCACGATCGACGTGATCGGCCAAGGCGGGAACCCGGCGGGCGACGGCGCGCACGATCCCCACGCGCAGCAACCGGCGCAGTCGCAGCGCCCGGCCCCACAAATGGAGCGGCCCAAGTTCGTCGCCGCGACTGCGCTCCGCTTCACCACTGGTGGACCCGACGATCACCCCCTGCACCATCGCGACATCGGTCTGCGCACGCAGCAGGGCGGCGCCGCGACCAACCGCGGCGCCGTCGACCAACGCGTCGGGATTGAGCAACAGCACGTACTCGGCCGAGGTCGCGCCCACGCCGCGGTTTTGGCCGGCGCCGAACCCGGGGTTGGTGGGGTCGCGAACAACCTCCGCGCCGCGCCCGGCGGCGATGTCCGCCGACCCGTCGTCGCCGTGATCGACGACAACGACGCGCCCGCGCTCGGGAATCGTCGTCGTCGCGTCAATACAGCGTCCGATCGCCTCCGCACTCCCGTAGGCGACGGCGACGACGTCGATCACCGCATGCGCCGACTGAACCCGCGGTGGCGCCATAAGTGGCGCAGCACCGCCCACGCGTGTTGCGCGCCCCGCCGCGACAGCGGCTTGCGAAAGCGTCGGCGGGGCGGGTGATCGCACCCGGCATCGCGCACCTGCACCACCCGGCCGCCGCGCTCGCGCAGGCGGAGGCAGAAGTCGACATCCTCCGGACCGTAGAAGTACGACTCGTCCAGTCCGTCGACGGCGGCAAACGCGTCGCGGCGGAACAGTTGGCACGCGCCGATGGCGAAGTCGACGTCCCAGTACGGCCGCGACATATCAGGCGCTTGGTCGTAGTCGGACGTCGCCCCGGCGACGCGCAGCACCTTGCGGTACAGCGTCGGTGCTTTCCCCGCGCTGGCGGCCGGCGCCTGGTCGCTGAATACCGGCGCCGACAACACGATCGACTGGTCCGCCAGCAGCGGCTCCGCCAGTTGCGCCAGGCAACCGGGATGCAGACGAGCGTCGCTGTCGAGAAAGCACACGAGGCCGTTTGCGCCGGCGCGCGCCCCTTGGTTGCGAGCGGGCGCAACACCGCGGTTTGCCGCGTTGCGGATCAACTCGACACCGGGCGGCACCGTTGCCGGCGGCTCCGAGCCGTTGTCGACGACGTACACGTGCGGCTGCACGCCGGTGGACCCAAGCGCCGAGGCGACCGCGATGGCCAGACGGTCGCCGTCGTTCCACGTCAAGATCACGACGTCAACCTGCGGTTCCGAACTCGCCACCTGCCGCAGTGTGCCAGCTACGGCATCGGTGCAGGTGACAACGCCACCTACGCTGCATCGAGCCGTGGCCACAACTCCGCCCGCCGAACCGCCGGCCGAGACGTCGTTGTTGGGTGAGTGGCGCCGCGTGGGCGCGCGACTGCTCCTCCTTCGTGTCGCCGGGCAGGGAACCGAATTCGGCGGGTTCGTGCTCCTCGCTCGCGAGCTCGGCGCCTCCTCGTTCGGTCGGGTCGCGGTGGCGTTCCTCATCTGCCGCTACGCCGGGCTCGTCGCCGACTGGGGCGCATCCGTCCGTGGTGCACGCGATGTCGCCGCCAGCGGCGACACGCAGGGCTTGCACGGACTCGTCGGCTTGCGTACCCGCTTGAGCCTCGCCGCCGCCGCGATCTACATCGTCGTGACGGTCGCCACCGGGCACGCAGCACTGGCGCCGCTCGCGATGGCCATCGTCGGCCGCGGCATGGCGCGCGACTGGATCGCGTTGGGCCGCCACCATGGCGCCCGGGCTGGCGTCCCCGCCATCATCCAGGGCTCGTTGCTGCTCGTCGGCGGGGCAATCGCCAGCACCGAGCAGACCGCATCGATGGTGATCGCCATCGCGTATGCCGCCGCACTTTGCGCATCCCTGTTCCTGAATCGCTTGCCACGCGGCGGCGACGCCAACCCGGCGTCGCTCAACGGCTGGATGCTCGGCGCAGTCTTGGCCGATCAAGTCACCGCATCAACCGACACGATCCTCCTCGCCGCGTTCCACACGGCGCGGGAGGCCGGAATCTACGCCGCCATGTACCGCATCCCGAACGCGTGGATCACGCTGGTCGGGTTGTCGGTCGTCGGCTTCGTGCCGCTGACTGCCCGAGTCCTCCGTGACCGGCCGGCCGCCTTCGCCGAACTGCGCGCCCGCGCGCTGCGAACCGGCTTCATGGCCGCGGCCGTCATCGCGGCGACCATCCCGATCGCCTGGCTGCTCGTCCCGACGGTTTTCGGCGACGGCTACACCGCCGGTCGCACCCCGCTCGTGATTCTCCTCGTCGCCACCGCGGTCAACGCGCTGGCGGCCTCGCTCCATCCGCTGTACATCGCGCTACAGCGCGACCGCGGCCTCGCGGCCATCTCGATGGCCGCCGCCGGCCTGAACCTCTCGGCCAATCTCGTCATGATCCCGCTGTTCGGGATGACCGGTGCCGCGGCCACGACACTCGGCGCGCAGGTACTCCTCCTCATCCTGTTCTGGGTCGCAATACAGCGCGCCGCCTTCGCGCACCGAGCCGAGCCCGCCCGTCACATGACGCCGGCGCGCCGGATCACCGTCGCCATGGCGACCTACAACGGCGAGCGGTTCGTCGGCGCCCAGTTGCAGAGCATCATCGACCAGCATCGCCCGCCCGACGAGATCGTGATCAGCGACGATGGGTCCGAGGACGACACCGTCGCCGTCGTGCGCGCCACCGCCGATCGAGCAGGTGTCGACGTGCGCGTGCTCCAGGAAGGCACGCGGTTGGGCGTCACCGGGAACTTCGAGCGGGCGATCGCCGCGGCAACCGGCGACGTGATCGCCCTCGCCGACCAAGACGACGTGTGGCGCGCCGACAAGCTGGCGCGCGTCGAGGCGGCCATGGCCGACGGTCACGCCGCCGCCGTCTTCAGCGACGCCGAGTTGATCGACGAAGCCAGCGCGCCGAGCGGCGAGCGCCTCCTGGCCCAGATGCCGTTCGGGCCGACCGACCGGCGTCGCGTCGCCCACGGTGAGACGTTCGAGAGCCTGGTGCGGGGCAACTTCGTCACCGGGGCGACGCTCGCCTTCCGCGCCGACTTGCGGGCCGTCCTCCTGCCGATGTCGCTCGACGGCTTCCACGACGTATGGATCGCGCTGCTCACCAGCGCGATCGGCGACGTGCCGCTACTCGACGACCCGCTGATCGGCTACCGCGTGCACGGCGGCAACGTGCAGGGCGTCCCGGCCCGGCGGCTGGCAACCGTGCTGGCCGAGCGGCGGCGGCGCACCGACGTCCGCGAGCACGAACTGCGCCAGTTCGAGGCCGCGTTGCATCGCCTCGAGACGGCCGAACTGCTCACCGACGCGCGCCGCGCGCTCCTCGCCGGCAAGGTCGCCCACTTGCAGTTCCGGGCCGACTTGCCTCGCTCGCGCGTCAGGCGCATCGCCCCGGTCCTCAGCCGCGTCGTTCGCGGCGACTACACCCGGTACGGACGGGGCCTACGCAGCGCGACGTACGACGTGCTCTACGGCTGAGTCAGCGACCCTCGCGACCGAGGACGTGGCGGATCGTCCGGGCGACGATGCGAGCGTCGAGCGCCAAGCCCTGGTGGCGGAGATAGAAGAACTCGTATTGCAGCTTCTCGACGGCGTCGAACGCCGACGCGCCGTACGCATACTTGACCTGGGCCCAGCCGGTGAGACCGGGCCGCACCATGTGACGCACCGCGTAGAACGGGATCTTCTCGGTGAGGTCCTCGACGTAGTTCGGCTGCTCAGGCCGCGGCCCGACCAGCGACAGATCGCCGCGGAGGATGTTGATCATCTGCGGCAGCTCGTCGAGGTGCGTGCGGCGCAACCAGCGGCCGATCGGCGTGATGCGCGGATCGTCCTCGGTCGTCCACGTGGTCGGTGCGCCCGCCGGCGCCTCGCGCATCGTGCGGAACTTGAGCATGTCGAACACGACGTCGCCCTTGCCGACGCGGGGCTGGCGATACAACAGCGGCCCGCGATTGCCGAAGCGGTTGGCCACCGCGATCATCGGGGCCAGAACACCGAGGGCGGCCACGCCAACCAGACCGATGGCGATGTCGAACAGTCGCTTCACGCGCACGTAGGTGGCGCTGTGCAGCTCCTGAATGTCGAACAAGAGCGAGCCGCGGTGCAGCTCGCCGATCGGGAGCTTCCCAAGCCACTCGTCGTAAAAGCGCGACAGCGAACGCACGCGCACGCCGGCCGCGTGCAGTTCCGCGGCCTGGGCGACAACCGCGTCGTCGGCCTGCGACGCGCGGTTGAGCACGACGACGGTGGCATTCGTGTTGCGGGCCGCCTCCAGCAGGTCGACCTCGCCGTCGTCGGGCCGCAGGGCCCACACAACCGTGGCGGCGCGCTCGGGCGCATCGTTGACATCCCGGAGGAGCGCGAGCGCCTCGTCTTCCGACGCCATCACGACGACCCGCTCACGCTGCTCGCGTCGCTCGCGACCGCCGGCGGCGAGCAGGCTGCACAGTGCGTCGAAGGGCACGAGCACCGCCGCCGACGAGAACACGACGAACCGCGGGAGAAGGGCAGAGCCCAACACGAGCTGGGCGACTGACACGGTCGCGGCGGCAACGCCACCGGCGACGAGCGCGGCCGGGAGCGCCCGCTTGGTCGTGCCGGTGCGATCAGGCAGGCCGACGGCGTAGGCGGCGATGCAGAGGGTGGCGATGTAGGCGAGCGACCAGGCGAAACGGAACGAGGCGGTGAAGTCGTAGTCGCCGACCAGGGCAGCGTGGAGCTTGGCGAAGGCCAGCACGGTGCCCGCAGTCCCCATGTACAGAACAGCGCGCGCGACCCGGTGCACGCCTCTCTATCGGCACAATTCGGGCGCGATCTGAGGTTTAGGCGAGGAGGGGCTTGAGGAAGCGCCCGGTGTGGCTGTCGGCGTGCTTGGCCACCGCCTCCGGCGTGCCCTCGACGACGACCAGTCCCCCGCCGTCGCCGCCCTCAGGACCCAGGTCGATGACCCAGTCGGCGGTCTTGATGACGTCGAGGTTGTGCTCGATCACCAGCACGGTATTGCCCTGGTCGACCAGCCGCGACAGCACGCCGAGCAGCTTGCGGATGTCCTCGAAGTGCAGGCCGGTGGTCGGCTCGTCGAGCAGGTAGATCGTGTGGCCGGTCGACCGTTTCGACAGCTCGCT
The DNA here is from genome assembly GCA_035649535.1 of Acidimicrobiales bacterium. Taxonomy (GTDB): domain Bacteria; phylum Actinomycetota; class Acidimicrobiia; order Acidimicrobiales; family JACDEA01; genus JACDEA01. The sequence goes on from DASRJI010000013.1 coordinate 36,135, forward strand.
GGCCAGCTTCACCCGCTGGGCCTCGCCGCCGGACAGCGTGGGCGCCGGCTGCCCGAGGCGCACGTACCCGAGGCCGACGTCGGTGATCGTCTGCATGTGGCGGGCGATCACCGGCTGGTTGGCGAAGAAGTGCTGCGCTTCCTCGCACGGCATGTCGAGCACTTCGGCGATGTTCTTGCCCTTGAACGAGATGTCGAGCGTGTCGCGGTTGTAGCGAGCGCCCTTGCACACCTCGCAGGGCACGTACACGTCGGGCAGGAAGTGCATCTCGATCTTGATCGTGCCGTCGCCCGCGCAGGCTTCGCAGCGCCCGCCGCTCACGTTGAACGAGAACCGACCGGGCATGTAGCCGCGGATGCGCGACTCCTCCGTCTGGCTGAACAGCTTGCGGACGTGGTCGAACACGCCGGTGTAGGTGGCGGGATTCGAGCGCGGCGTGCGGCCGATCGGCGACTGATCGATGCTGATGACCTTGTCGAGGAACTCGTCGCCGTCGATGCCCTTGTGGCGACCCGGCGGCATCTTCGACTTGTAGATCTTCTGCATCAACGACTTGAGCAGGATGTCGTTGACCAGGGTGGACTTGCCCGATCCCGACACGCCGGTAACGCACGTGAGCGTTCCCAGCGGGAACTCGACGTCGATGTCCTTGAGGTTGTGCTCCTTGGCGCCGCGCACGACGAGCCACTGGTCGTTCGGCTCGCGCCGCATCTCCGGGACGGGGATGCTGCGTTTGCCCGACAGGTACTGACCCGTCATCGACTTCTTCGACTTGAGCAGCTTGTCGACGCTGCCGGACACGACGACCTCGCCGCCGTGCTCGCCCGCGCCGGGCCCGATGTCGACAACGTGGTCGGCGATGCGCACCGTTTCCTCGTCGTGCTCGACGACGATCACCGTGTTGCCGAGGTCGCGCAGGCGAATCAGCGTGTCGAGCAGACGCCGGTTGTCGCGCTGGTGCAGGCCGATCGACGGCTCGTCCAGCACGTACAGCACGCCGACGAGACCGCTGCCGATCTGACTCGCCAACCGGATGCGCTGCGCTTCGCCACCCGCCAGCGTGCCGGCCGACCGATTCAGCGTGAGGTAGTCGAGGCCGACGTCGAGCAGGAACTTGAGCCGCGCATTGACCTCCTTCGTCACCTGCTCGGCGATCATGCGGTCGCGCTCCGACAGTTCGAGCGCGCCCAGCGCGACCGCGGCCTTGGCGATCGAGAGGTCGCACACCTGGAAGAGGTTGAGGCCGCCGACCGTGACACCGAGCGACTCGGGCTTGAGGCGGGCGCCGCCGCAGTCGGGGCACGGCACCTCGCGCATGTAGCCCTCGATCTGCTCGCGCGTGTGATCGGACTCGGCCTCGGAGTGCCGGCGCTGGAGGTACGGAACGATGCCCTCGTAATGCGTGTGGTAGCTCCGCGTGCGCCCGTACCGGTTGCGGTACTGCACGTGCACCTGCTTGGTTCCCGAGCCGTACAGCAAAACCTTCTGGTCGGCCTTCTTGAGCCGGCCGAACGGCGTCGTGGTTTTGAAGCCGTACGTTTCGGCGACGGCCGCGAGCACGCGATGGAAGTACTCGCCGCGCGTCCCCGACCAGGGCGCGAAGGCTCCTTGGTCGATCGCCAGATCTTGATCCGGGACGACCAGCTCCGGATCGACCTCGTACCGCGTGCCCAGGCCGACGCAGTGCGGGCACGCGCCGTACGGCGAGTTGAACGAGAAGTTGCGCGGCGCCAGCTCCTCCATCGAGTAGCCGCACACGGGACACGCCAGGTGTTGGCTGAACGTGAGCGTTTCGGCCTCTTCCTCGCCCTCCTTGGGGACGAGCTGCACTTCGGCCACGCCTTCGGCCAGCTTGAGCGCGGTCTCCAACGAGTCGGTGAGCCGGCGCTCGATGCCGTCGCGCTTCACGAGTCGGTCGACGACGACCTCGATCGTGTGCTGCTCGTAGCGCGCCAACTTGGGCCGCTCGCCGCTGCCGATGTCGTAGACGTCGCCGTCGATACGCGCCCGTACGTAACCCTGATTGGCCAGGTCGTCGATGAGGCCCTCGTACTCGCCCTTGCGGCCGCGCACGACGGGCGCCAGCACCTGGAACCGCGCGCCTTCCGGGAGCTCGAGAATGCGGTCGACGATCTGCTGAGGCGTCTGGCGAGTGACGACCGTGCCGTCGTTCGGGCAATGCGGCACACCGATGCGGGCAAACAACAGCCGCAAGTAGTCGTAGACCTCGGTGATGGTGC
>DASRJI010000014.1:0-5854 GCA_035649535.1 Acidimicrobiales bacterium
GAACCCTGAAGATCGACATCGTGCGCGACGCCCTGCGGCGCATCGCTCGTCTTGACGATCCGCCGCTGCGACCACTCGTAGAACTGTCCGACTCGGCAACCCGCACGACGATCCGGGCCGCGATCCGTGACGGCCGCGCCGGCTATCGATCGCGCGGTAGCCACGACGTGATCACCGTCGACAGCTGTCTCGTCGTGCATCCGCTCATCGCCGACCTCCTCGTCAACTCCCGTTACGGCCAGGCGCGCGAAGTTGTGCTGCGGTGCGGCGCCCGCACCGGTGAGCGGCTGGCGGCGCCCACACCCTCAGCCGCCACGATCGACGTCCCCGAGGATGCGCGGCGGGACCACATCCACGAGGAAGCCGCGGGCCGGCGCTGGCGCGTGTCAGCCCGGTCGTTCTTCCAACCGTCGCCGGAGGCGGCTGACGCGCTGACCGAGCTCGTCACCACGGCGGCCGCGGACATGCCGACGGGTCATGCTGTCGACCTGTACGGCGGCGTCGGCCTGTTCGCCGGAGCGCTCGCCGACAGAGGGTGGCGCACCACCTCGGTCGAAGGGTCCTCTGCCGCGGCGGCCGACGCGCGCGCGAACCTCGACGCGACAACGTGCGACGTCGTACGCGCCGACGTCGTCGAGTGGGACCCGCTCGCCGCCGACCTAGTCGTCGCCGATCCGAGTCGGGCCGGACTCAAGCGAGAGGGCGTCGCGGTGATCGAGGCGACGGGTACGACGCGCGCCGTGCTCGTGAGCTGCGACGCCGCGGCGCTGGGCCGCGACACCCGGCTCCTTCTCGACGCTGGCTACCGCCTCACGGCGGTAACGCCGGTTGACCTGTTCCCGCACAGCTTCCACATCGAAGCCGTGAGCGTCTTCGACCGGTAGCCGTCAGTGGGTGAGTCGGCGGCGCAACTCGACGTAGACCGCGGTGCCCACGACCTCCTCGAGCACGTCGCCCAGCGAGTCGACGACGCGCTCCCCGCCTACGTAGGCCAGCGGCGGCTCCGTGCAGCACCACGCCATGGTCTCGCCCTCGTCACCCCAATCGGTACGCGTCCATCGCCGCACGGTGGCCACCTCGTGCCCGTCGGCGTGTTCCTCCCAGTCGACGCGGATCGGCAACTGCCAGCACACCGAGGGCTTCCACTCGATGGGCGACTCGCCGGCATCGACCGCCGCCAGGTGCAGGGCACATCCGGCACCACCGCTGAAGTCGGGCCGGTTGAAGAAGATGCACGCGCCGTCCACCACACGCGTGTGCATGCGCTCCGCGTCGCGAAAGATGCCGTCGGTCAGCGCCGTCGCGTGTTGCTCAAAGCGCTCGGGCGCGAGCGTGGCGGCCAGGGCCGAGATCATGCGCGCTTCGTCGATGTCGCCCAACTCGGCGCCGATCGAGCAGCAACCCTGCGCGAGGTGCTCGGCCGGCTCGTCCAGGATCCCGAGGCACCCGCGTCCCCAGATGCACGTCCAGTTCGATGTGAGGAAGTCGCGATCGAAGCGCCACACGACGTCTCCGGCGTGGATCTCCTCGACCGGCCCGTCCACGGACCGAGCGTAACGCCGCCGAGTCGGCGGCCCGGGCGGTCGGCTAAACAGCATCCCGTGGCCGACCTCACCGTCGCGGCGGTGCCGTTCTATTTCGGGTCGATGGGCGCCGAGCGGCGCTACCTCGCCGCCCGCGCCCAGCGCGAGGGCCCCAGCACGGCGGATTACACCAAGGACGACACCGCGGCGAGCCTGGCGATGGGCGTCGGTAGCCTGCTCGCACCGTTTGCCGCCGCCGCCCTCGTCAAACAGGTGCTCCCCGGCAAGGGCCGGTTCCCGAAGGTGCTCGTCCGCACCGCGGTGGCTGCCGCGGCAGTCACGACGATTGCGGACCGGCTGGCTACCCGCGATGACCGCGTCGGCCGCATCGCCCGTCGGTTGCGGCGCGTCGGCGGCCCGGTCGCCATCGGCGCGGGCGGTCTGGCAATCGGGAGCACCGTGAGCGACCGCCTCTCGCCCGCCAACGTGTGGGAGCGCAGTGGCGGACGCGACCTCGGCGGCGGTGTGGTGGGGTGGACCGCGGCCATCGCCGGATGGGACTTCATCTACTACTGGAACCACCGGTTCATGCACGAGGTGCGGGCGCTGTGGGCCATCCACGTCGTCCACCACTCGAGCGAGCGCTACAACTTGTCGACGGCGCTGCGCCAGCCCGTGGCCGATGTGTTCGGCGTCTTCATTCCGTACGGGTTGCTGTCGGGCGTCGGCGTGCGCCCGCGGCTGGTCGCCCAGGCGCGGGCGATCAATCTTCTCTACCAGTACTGGATTCACACCGACGCGATCCGACGCCTCGGTGCGGTCGAGGAAGTGCTGAACACACCGTCACACCACCGCGTCCATCACGGCTCCAACTCGCGCTACATCGACCGCAATCACGGCAGCATCCTGATCGTCTGGGATCGGTTGTTCGGCACGTTCGAACGCGAGAGCGAGCCGGTTGTGTACGGGCTCACGAAGAACATCGATACGTTCAACCCGGCGCGCATCGCGAGCCACGAGCACCGCGACATCGTGCGCGACGTTGCCGGCTCCGACAACTGGCACGATCGGCTTTCGTTCGTGCTGCGGGGTCCGGGGTGGGCATATAAACGTCACGCCGACGCTGCGGCGGCGGGTACCCTGACGGCAACCGGAAAGGAGGGCATATCGAGATGAACGCGACGCGACCTCAGGCCCTCCTCCGCGCACCTGTTACGACCTCCTAGGAGGTTCGGAGGAGGACGCCGTTCGCGTCCCTGCTCGCTCCGTTCCCCAAAGGAGGCGCCCGTGCGCCCGCAGCCGGACTGGCTGATCACCGAAGACGTCGACTACGCCGAGTTCGATCTCGGCCCGCTCAAGACCGGCAAGGAAGCCGAGGTCTTCCTCGTCGAACGCACGCACGAGGATCGCTCGTGCCTCCTCGCCCACAAGCGTTACCGACCACGTTCTGTCACCCACAAGGGTGAGCTGGAGGCGCTCGGCTTCCAGAGGGCCAATGCGTTCATGAACGACCGGAGCTACCGCGACGGCCGCACGTTCGCCAAGTCGCGGGACCGCCGCGCGGCCGAGCGGGCGACCAAGTACGGCAAGCGTCTCCTGGCCGACGGCTGGACCGGTCACGAGCTCGATGTCATGCGCCGGCTCTGGGAGGTCGGCGTCAACGTGCCGTATCCCGTCGGCGAGCGCGATGACGGCCTGCTGATGCAGTTCGTCGGCGACCGTGGTGCAGCGGCGCCACGGCTCGCGCAGGCCCGACTCGATTCGGCGGACCTCGCACTGGCCGCGACCCAGATGCTCGCCAACTTGCGTCTGATCGTGGGCGCCGGATTCGTGCACGCCGACCTGTCCGCCTACAACCTCTTGTGGTGGCACGGCGAGATTTGGGTCATCGACCTGCCGCAGACGGTGGACATTGCGATCAACCCGCAGGCCCTCGACTTTCTCCAGCGCGACGTCACGAACGTGGCGACGTGGTTCAGCCGGCGGGGCGTGGCGATGGCCGCCGACGACCTCTTCGCCGAGCTAGTGACGATCGCGTGCGCGCTGTAGTCGTGTGAGCAAAAGGAGCGCGAGCGCGCCGAACGCGGCGAGGACCGGACCGCGTGTCTCGCGCCCGGTCACCGGTAGTGGCTCGGCCCGTGTCGCCACCGCGCCGCCAACCGCGGTGGTGCGGACGAGGCGCCCAGCGGTGTCGAACTGAACGAGGCGCGTCGCCCCGCCGTTGACGCAGTAGCTGAAGGTCCACCCACTACGTCGCTGCGGCTGCCCGACGGTGCGCAACACCGCGTCGACCGATGCACCCGGCGTGAGTGCGTCGAGGACCGCACCCGGATGGCAGGCGGGCGCGGCGATGCCGCCGGCCCGCTCCCACATCTCGAGGTACGTCTCGGGGCCGCAGCTCATGTCATCGATGATCTGGTCGCCCGCTAAGTGCCGAAGATCTTCGATCCAGTCGGGATACAGCCCGTAGTGGGCGACGCCGTCGCGATTGATGTCGTACACGCGCTGACCGCTGGTTTGCTTGGCGACAGTCACGCCGCCAAACCCGGTGAAGGGATACGTCACCGGGTTCTTGGCGCCCGGTCCGCGCGGCCCGCCCTGCGACCCCAATCCGTTGGCGTCGGCCCCGTACCCGAAGCCGAAACAGGTCCGGCCAGTTGGCGCGTAGGCCTTGCGCTGCCGCCACGCGTTCACGAATCCGGACGAGCCGCCGGCGTACGGCGTGGTCATGCCGCCGAGCGCGTAGATGCGTGGGTACGCATCGGGGGTGGCCCAACTGTGGCTCGAGACGACGCCCGGGTAGTGGTGCGCCTCGACAACGTCGAGGGACTGCTGACGGGCGAGCACGCTCATGTGGTCCGGGTCGAAGATCATCCCGCGCTGCATCATCCGCTCGATCGTGTACCGCCCCAGAGCCGTCAGCCCGCGCGTGTTGCAGTTCGGCGGCGTGGGATACAGCGGCGGCGGCGCGCCGACCGGTGAGAGGTGGAGGATCGCGGCAAGCACGGCGTCCCGCTCGGACGTCCCACCGGGCAGTGTGAGCTGGTCCTGATCATGGACACCCGTGTGCTGGGAGTCACAGGGTTCCAAGTCCCAGAAGTGACCGGTGTCGTAGAAGTTCCCAAAGTTGACGAACACGCCAGTGGTGCCGCCGTCGCCGGCCACACCGGCCAACGCGTTGTCGAACTTGTTCACCAACTCGAGTTGCCGTACTCCCATGGCGTGCACCTCCCCGAGTTGCCGGTCGATGTCGGCTTCGGTGCATTGCGGCTGCTCGGCCACCAGGCGGCACCCGAACAGGTCTGATACCTCGATGCCGAGGACGACCGCCAGGCGACCATCGTTCATCACGCGCCGCGCGTCGGCCGGCTCGGTGACGATGCGGAACCAGCCCCGCCCGGGTCCGCCGCTCTGCGCGTCGATGTACCGCTCGAGTTCGTGGATGCGCTGGTTCTGGAGCCGCACGCTGGCCATCTCGTCGCAGCTGTTCTGCTTCAGCGGATACAACTTGCAGAGCACGGAGTTCTCGACGAACAGGTTGACGAACATTCGCAGGCCTCCGCGCCAGGCCCGCTCCATCCACCGGTAGTACACCTGCTCGTGGGTGAGCGACCCCGGCGCCGGCCAGTCCTTGAAGGTCGGCCAGCCAATGGGGTCATGACTACCGAACGGGGTGCTGTTCGAGAGGAAGTTCTCGAGCACGGCGCCGTTTCCGTTCGCGACCATGTGGTCGGGGCAGTCGACCAGCGCGCGAGTTACGCCGTACGCGTGCCATGGCCGGCCACAGTGCACGCGACCGCCGAGGAACTCGAACGCCATCATGTGTAAGTGGCCGTCGAGGAAGCCGCGCACTTCCTCGATCGGCGTTTCACCCTTCGGGTAGGGCCCGGTGATGTCGATGTCGACTTCGGGGAAGACAGCGCAGCCGACCGCCTGACGGAGACGGAACCGCGCCGCGGTGGAGGCAGCGGAACCAACGGCGAGGGCGAGCGAGTCGCCGCCGGCCAGAACGAGCGTGCGCGTGGGATTGTCGAGCTTGAACGTGAACGTACCGTCGACCGGTCCGTCGAGGACCCAGTCGGCGTCGGCGCTCGGCGTATCGGCCTTCGTCACGCGGGTGCCGTCCCCGGCCAGATATTTGGCGTCCCGCGTGTACAACAGGTAGCGGCCGAGATCAGTGGCGTGGAAGTACACCGGGCCGGCCCCGACGACCGAGTAGCAGCCGCCGGCGGGTGCATAGCGATCCTCGGGCGCATCCCGGCGGGGCCGCTCACCAGGCCGAGAATCGGACGGCGCCGCCGCGTGCGCAGGTGCGGGCCCCCGAACGCCGA
>DASRJI010000015.1:0-2225 GCA_035649535.1 Acidimicrobiales bacterium
GCCGCCGCCACGCCGGTGGCGCGACCCGCGCGCCCGCGCGTGGTGATCGTCGGGGCGGGCTTCGGCGGCCTGTCGGCGGCCAAGGCGCTGGCCAAGGCGCCGGTCGAGGTCACGCTGGTCGACCGGCACAACTACCACCTGTTCCAGCCGCTCCTGTATCAGGTCTCCACGGGCATTCTGTCGGAGGGGCAGATCGGTCCCGCGTTGCGAGAGGTGACGCGGAACGCACGCAACTGCCGGGTGGAGCTGGCCGAAGTGACGGGCTTCGACCTCGACAAGCGCACCGTCTCCGCGTTCGACCCTGTGGGCAAGCGGATGGAGATCCCGTACGACAGCCTCATCGTCGCCGCCGGGGGGCGCACCTCGTACTTCGGCAACGACCAGTTCGAGCAGTTCGCCCCGGGCATGAAGACGATCGACGACGCCCTCGAGTTGCGCCGCCGAATCTTCGGCGCCTTCGAGCTCGCCGAGATCGAAGAAGACCCGGAAGAGCGCCGCCGGTGGCTCACGTTCGTGGTCGTCGGCGCGGGTCCCACCGGGTGCGAGCTCGCCGGGCAGATCCGCGAGCTCGCCGAACGGTCGCTCGGCCACAACTTCCGGACGATCGACCCCACCACCGCCAAGGTCATCCTGATCGACGGCGGCGACAAGCCGCTGGCCAGCTTCGGCGAGAACTTGTCCGGCAAGGGTCGCAAGGAGCTCGAGCACCTGGGCGTCGAGCTGCGCATGGGTCTGCTCGCCACGAACGTCGACCTCGACGGCATCGACGTGAAGACCCCCGACGGGACCGACCGCATCCACGCGCACACCGTCATCTGGGCCGCCGGCGTGGCGGCGTCACCGCTGGCGAAGCAGCTGGCCGACGCCTCCGGCGCCGAGGCCGACCGCGCCGGCCGGGTGGCGGTGCTGCCTGACTGCACGGTGCCGGGCCATCCCGAGGTGTTCGCCATCGGCGACATGATGAGCCTCGACCATCTTCCCGGTGTGGCCGAGGTGGCGATGCAGCAGGGGCTGTTCGCCGGTCGCACGATTCGTCGCCGCCTCCACGGCGACGACCACACGTCTGCGTTCAAGTACGTCGACCTGGGAAGCATGGCCACGATCGGACGCTTCCGCGCCGTCGTCGACTTCAAGGGCATCCGTCTCAGCGGCTTTGCCGGTTGGGTGATGTGGCTCGCGGTGCACCTCGTGTTTCTGACCGGGTTCCGGAACCGGCTGGGCGCGCTCATCCGCTGGAGCGGCGCGCTCCTCGGCCGCCGTCGAGAGGAACGCGCGTTCACCGTTCGCCGCGCTTCAGCGGGCGACGACAGCTACGCGTCGGTGATCCCCACCCCCGGCGACGACCAACCGACCTGACGAGCCGAACGACGGCGCGCGCGTTCACGTCGGCTGCGTCCGCCAGCCGGAACGGCCCCAGATCCGTCTCTGCACCCGCAAGCCGATTGCGCCGACGACGATCAGGATGACCACGTTCAACAGCAACTGGAGCAATGCACCCCGGGCTTCGCTCCATGCACCGAACGAGATCGACAACCCCAAGTCCGCTGCCGCGGGGATCGTTGTGACCGAGATGAAAACGCCGATCAAGGCGTTTGCCCTCGCCTCGGTCAGCGACACGACACCTACGACCCCCGCCAAGACGGCGACGACAACTGAGAACACGTTGGGCGAGTTGATGAGGTCGGACACAGGGCGGATGCCGAGTGCGAACGCTCTCGGCTCGAGATCGAAGCTGCGAATCACCAGCCCGAAGAGCAAGGTGGCGACGACCGCGAACAGGAAGCCGAAGAACAGTGCGCGCAGGCCGAGGCGAACCACGTGGGCGTCCGCGGTGTCGACACCGAAGGCCACGTTGATGATGGCGCCGTACTCGGGACCCACGACCATGGCGCCGACGATCAGGATCTGCGAATTGGTGAGGATCCCGACGGCCCCGATGAGCCCGGCGATGATCATGAGCACGAACCAGCTCGCCGGGTACACGCCGCGGGCTTGGATCCGGGCCTCGGCTTCCTCCCAGATAGGCGAAGAGCTCGCCTTGCGCGGCTCGTGACGCTCGGCCCTCGCGGCGAGCTCGGAAATGGAGGCGGCGACGTCCTCGATCACGATCGAGCCCCGCCGCGCCAGCCCGAGGTCGCGGAGCTCGTCGAGCACCCGGTTGGCCTCGGCGGCGATGACGTCGAACTGGAGCGAATCGCCCTCCGGATTCCGCGCCACTCCTTCGA
>DASRJI010000016.1:0-2192 GCA_035649535.1 Acidimicrobiales bacterium
TCTTCGCCGGCCGGACGATCCGGCGCCGACTGCAAGGCGGCGGTGACAAGACCGTGTCGTTCAAGTACGTCGACCTCGGCAGCATGGCCACGATCGGACGCTTCCGTGCCGTCGTCGCCTTCAAGGGCATTCGCCTCAGCGGCTTTGCCGGCTGGGTGATGTGGCTGTGCGTGCACCTCGTGTTCCTGACCGGGTTCCGCAACCGGCTCGGCGCGCTGTTGCGCTGGGGCGGCGCGTTGCTCGGACGTCACCGGGGAGAGCGGGCGTTCACGGTGCGTCGAGCGACAGCGGGTGACGACAGCTACGCCTCGGTGATCCCCACCCCCGGCGACGACCAACCGACCTGACCCCCGAACATTCTCGGAAGGGAAACGGTCGCTCTGCGCACCTTTCGCTGCCGAGAACGATGGCGGGACGGGCGCGCGGCCGGTCGGTACGCTTGCACGGTGGGCGCCGAGGTAGTGGAAAGTCGGTTCCGCGGCACCTCAGCACTCACGCTCACCTCCGGAGATCTCGTCGCCACGTTCCTGCCCGACCTCGGCATGACGGGCGTGTCGTTGCAGTACCGCGGAGTCGAGCATCTCGCTCTCCCCGGTGGGCTGGCGGCGTTGCGCGCCGGAGCCACCCTCGGCCTCCCGCTCCTCGCGCCGTGGGCGAACCGGCTAGCCACGCGTCAGTATCGGGCGGGCGGTGTCAGTGTCGACCTCCGCGGGCTCGAGCTCACCACCGACGACAACGGGCTGCCCATGCACGGTCTGCTCGTCGGAAAGCCCGGTTGGCGGATCGGGCGTCGCGGCACCCGCGGCGACACCACTTGGCTGCGCGCCGCCATCGACGTGGATGCCCCGGCGTTCCCGTTCCCGCATCGCGTCGAGCTGAAGGTCACGGCACGCGACGCCCGGCTGACGGTGGGCGCCACTGTGATCCCCACCGGTCGGCGGCCGGTACCGATCGCGTTCGGCTGGCACCCGTACCTGCGGTTGCCGACCACGGGTCGGAGCACTTGGCGGTTGCGGCTCCCGACGCGCCACCATCTGGCGCTGGACACGCGCGGCATTCCGACCGGTGCGTCCAATCCGGAACCGGCCGAGGCGGCGCCGATTGGCCGGCGTACGTTCGACGATCTCTACCGATTAGGGCGGCGACGTCGCCTTGCACTCGAGGTGGACGGCGCCGCGATCGAACTGCACTGCGCAGAGAACTATCCGTTCGCCCAGGTGTGGGTCCCGCCCGGCCGGGCGTTCGCCGCTCTCGAGCCGATGGCCGCGCCCACCAACGCACTCGTAGAAGGAACAACGCCGTTTGTTCCGAGCGGCGAGGCCTTCACCGCAACGTTCGCGCTCACGATCACGTAGCGTCGGTCCGCCAGCCGGAACGGCCCCAGATCCGTCGCTGCACCCGCAAGCCGATGGCGCCGACGACGATCAGGATGACGACGTTCAACAGCAGCTGAAAGAGCGAGCCCCGGGCCTCCCTCCACGCCCCGAAGGAGATCGACAGGCCCAGATCCGCAGCAGCCGGGATGGTGGTGACCGAGATGAACACGCCGATCAAGGCGTTTGCCCTCGCCTCGGTCAGCGACACGACACCCACGACCCCTGCCAAGACGGCGACGACGACGGAGAACACGTTCGGCGAGTTGATGAGGTCGGACACAGGGCGGATACCGAGTGCGAACGCTCTCGGCTCGAGGTCGAAGGCGCGAATCACCAGCCCGAACAGCAGGGTGGCGACGATCGCGAACAGGAAGCCGAAGAACAGCGCGCGCAAGCCGAGGCGAACCACGTGGGCGTCGGAGGTGTCGACGCCGAAGGCCACGTTGATAATGGCGCCGTACTCCGGACCGACGACCATGGCGCCGACGATGAGGATCTGCGAATTGGTGAGGATCCCGACGGCCCCGATGAGTCCGGCGATGATCATGAGCACGAACCAGCTCGCCGGGTACACACCGCGGGCTTGGATCCGGGCCTCGGCTTCCTCCCAGATCGGAGACGAGCTCGCCTTGCGCGGCTCGTGACGCTCCGCGCTCGCGGCGACTTCTGAGATCGAGGCGGCAACGTCCTCGATCACGATCGAGCCCCTCCGCGCCAGCCCGAGGTCGCGGAGCTCGTCGAGCACCCGGTTGGCCTCGGCGGCGATGACGTCGAACTGGAGCGAATCGCCCTCCGGATTCCGCGCCACTCCTTCGA